>JAEEPZ010000007.1 GCA_016285055.1 Prevotella sp. | reverse complement strand
CTGAAACTTCTTCGCCCACACTCTTCGCTGACAGGATATTACTGATATTACAGACCCCACCCCTAACCCCTCCCCTTGAAGGGAGGGGATGGCTGCGCATTGAGCTATGCGGCGGGCAAGGCGATAGCTATTGTACCAAATGAGAAAAATTACCAATATTGTTTTTCTTGTTTTTATTGGTTTTTATTGGTTTTTTCTCAGGCCGCTTCGCGGTATCAACTCACATAAATAGCTATGTAACTATGCCCTATCCCAACCGCACAGGTCGAAAAAATATCGCCTGCTGACTGCATGATAGTAATTTATCTTGCTGCGCAGCTTGTGCAAGGAGATTCTCATGCCTTTGCTTACGGGAAGTGAACATGATGACGATGGAAAGTTAAAAAATTACAAGGCAAAGAAGAAACTTTCAGCTTTCTGCATCCAACAGGCAACTTTTTCGTAACTTTGCAAATTAAAAACGACATTTTTTTTGACATGGACATGGAGAAGAAGAAAGAACACCCCATACGCACCGGCTGCGACCGCGGACTCTGCAGCGCTGCCATCGGCAGACAAGACCGACAGCTCAACACCTACGACTGGCTGGCCGACGTGCCGGGAAACGCAGACAGCACAGACCTCGTAGAGGTGCAGTTCAAACACACCCGCAAAGGCTATTACCACAACATCAATAACCTGCCGCTGAAGAAGGGCGACATCGTGGCAGTAGAGGCAAGTCCGGGACACGACATCGGCGTCGTCACGCTGACAGGACGGCTCGTCTACCTGCAGATCAAGAAAGCCAACCTGAAGAGCGCCGACGACATCAAACGCATCTACCGGCTGGCACGTCAGAGCGACATGGACAAGTTCCGCGAGTCAAAGGCACGCGAGCACGAGACAATGATTGAGAGCCGCGAGATAGCCAAGGGCTTGGGGCTGAACATGAAGATAGGCGACGTGGAGTATCAGGGCGACGGACAGAAGGCCATCTTCTATTACATCGCCGACGAGCGCGTGGACTTCCGCCAGCTCATCAAAGACCTGGCCGCCGCCTTCCATGTGCGCATAGAGATGAAGCAGATAGGTGCACGCCAGGAGGCAGGACGCATAGGAGGCACAGGGCCCTGCGGGCGTGAGCTCTGCTGCGCCACATGGATGAAAAACTTCGTCAGCGTCAGCACAGCAGCAGCACGATTCCAGGACATATCGCTCAACCCGCAGAAGCTGGCCGGCATGTGTGCCAAGCTGAAATGCTGCCTCAACTACGAGGTAGACGACTACATAGAGCACGGACGACGGCTGCCAAGCCGGGAGGTAGTGCTGCAGACACAGGATGCCGACTATTTCTACTTCAAGAGCGACATCCTCGCCGGACTGGTCACCTACAGCACCGACAAACGCATCGCTGCCAATCTGGAGACCATCACCGGAGAACGGGCGAAGGAAATCATCGAGATGAACCGCCGAGGCGAGAAGCCCGCCAACCTGCAGCCCGATGACCAGCGCAAAGAGACAGAGACACCGGCCGACCTGCTGGCAGGCGACAGCATCACCCGCTTTGACAAGACCAAGAAGAAGAAAAAGAAGAAAAAGGCCGAAGGCAAGGATTCTGCTCGGGTCAGCTCAAAGGAGAAGGGGGAAAACAAAGACGTGCCGCGTGCCACTACGAAGGAGAAGGGAGCCAATGAGCCACGCAAGGAAAAGCCACGCAAGGAGGAGCAGCCGAAGCAGTAGCCTTGGCCACATGCTTTTTCTCATGGCGGCAATGGCAATGGCCGTTGCCGCATGCAGTCAGCTGCCTGCCTATAGCCATTACGAGCACATCGACGGAGAGAACTGGCGGCGCGACGACACCGTCACGTTCCAAACCGTTGTCCGCGATAGCGCCAGCTATCGCCTGACGCTGGGGCTGAGGGCCACCAATGCCTATCCCTATACGCAGCTCAGCCTCGACGTCGGCATCCATTCAGCGGCCGGCACCCAGCACTCGCCTGTCACCGTCGACATCACCGACCCCGATGGCGAGATGAAGGGGAGTGGCACCGTCATCCGCCACTATGACATGCCGCTCAGCTCCCTCACGCTTCGCAGCAACGACACGCTGACGGTCAGCGTCACCCACACCATGAGCCGTTTCTCCCTCCCAGGCATCACCGACATCGGGCTCACCGTGGAGCAATAATTCTTCTTTTAGGAGTTAAAGGAGCTTATTTAGGAGTTAAAAAAACTCCTTAAAAAAACTCCTTCAATACGCACCTACTGCCTCCTTTTCAGCAGGCGGTCCACGGCCCGGTCAAGCGACTCCGTAGGCTCGATGATGTTGTAGTCATCCCAGAACGTGGGGTCGCGGAAATACTCCACCTTGTCAAAGAAAGCATCATGCTGGTCGAAGGAGTCACGCCCGCTGATGGGCTGCGGCTGTCCCTCCTCACGGCTGGTGACAACCATCTCGCAGCAGGCCGTGAACGACGTGGCGAAGAGGCGCCGCCGCCAGTCGCAGTTGAAACGGAACGTGGTGCGCACATAGCTCATGCGGGCCACGCCATCCTCCAAACGGTAGTCGATGAGCAGCGACAGCTCCTTCGGACGGAAACGCACGCCGGCAGGCTTCCGCACCAGCATCATCTGCGTAGCCTTCTCACGGTCGCTCATGTCTAACGACAGCTCCACACGCGTGAAGGCCAGCGTCTCCTGGTCGATATACAGCTTGCCGAAGTAAAGGGGATAGGGCAAGGTGCAGCTCGGCGCGATGCTCACCACATACTGGCTGCGGTCGCCAATGGTGGTGGGCAGCTCCATGGTCATGGCATAGCAATCCAGGTCTTCCTCGTTCAGCAGCACGTCGCGGTTCTTCACCACATCCAACTGGATGGGTGCCACCGGGCCGCCCGTCACTTTCACGCTGAGGGTGTCGCTCTGCTTGGGACTGAGCAGACGCCGACCCTTGCGTATCGCCACACGGTCGCGGCCGAAGCCCTTGCGGTAGGCCGCCTTGTACATGTCCACCACGCCCTCAGCTACCAAGATATAATGCTGACGCTTCATCGCCGTCTCGCGATAGAAGCAATGGAAAAGCTCCGGCTCGCCAGGATAGTTCTTCGGAATCTTCCTGATGGCTGCCGCCACCAGGTCGCGAGGGTCCATCGACACCACCACCACCTCGGGCAGCTCAATCACAGCGGGCTGCAGGCGGATGCGCAGGCCTCCATCGGCAGCCAGCCGGTCACCCTCCACCCTGACAGAGCGGTAGCCCACATGCGACACGGTGATATGGCTCAGCAGCGTGTCGGCCTTCAGCAGGAAGTAGCCGTCGGCATTGGTCACCACGGTATGGCCGCCGCCGCTGATGCTCACACCCTCCAGTTCCTTGCCCGTTGTGCCGCTCACCACCGTACCGCTCACCATCGTGCGCTGCTGCGCCCATGCGTCCAGGCAGAGCAGCATCGTCAACAGAAATAGTATCGACCTCTTCATCATTGCTTCTAATACTATGGTTTTATTTAGCCTTTGTGCTGAGACGTCATATCGCGGTGTCGCACACTATTGCCTGCAAAGATAAACAAAATTTGAGAAAAAAGCAAAAAAAGGCAAAAAGTTCATCAAAATTTTGTATTTTTGCCACATCGCAACTTGCAATCTGACACAATAAGACGGAAAAGAGCACTTCTACGCATGATACGAGCCGCACTGATACTCTTGCTGCTGACGCTTGTCGTCACGCCAACCTCTGCCCAGACATGGCAGGAGGTGTACGACGAGGTGATGGACAGCGGCGAGGCTGACGACGCCGAGGCACTCAGCGACAGCTACGAGATGCTGGAGCAGCTGGCCAGCGACCCCTTGAACCTGAACGAGGCCACGCGCGACGACCTCGAGCAGCTGCCGTTCCTCTCTGCTCAGCAAGTCATGGACATCCTCGAGTATCTCGACCGCTACGGACCCATGCGCTCCATGGGCGAGCTGCGCATGATTCGCTCGCTCGACTATCAGCAAGTCAGGCTCCTGCCCTTTTTCGTCTTCATTGACAACGACGAGGACACACCTCACACCTCTACCCCTGCACCTCCAGCCTCACGCCTTGCTCCTGTCAAAAGCACGCTGTCGGCCACATTGCGGGTGCCCTTCTATCAGCGTGAGGGCGACCGCAACGGCTACTTAGGCTATCCTCTGCGCCACACGCTGCGCTATGAGCTGGCCGGCGGCAAGCGCTGGCGCGTAGGGCTCGTCGGCGCACAGGATGCCGGCGAGCCGTTCTTCGCTGCCGGCAACCGCTGGGGATACGACGTCTACACCTATTATGCTCAGATGCGCCAGCTGGGGCCCATTGACAATATCGTCGTGGGCAAATACCGTGTGTCGGCAGGCATGGGCCTCGTCCTGGGACAGAGCTTCCAGCTGGGCAAGCTCGCGATGCTGCAGAACTCAGGACGCAGCGTCAGCACCTTGAGGGTGCACGCCTCGCGCTCGGTGGCCGACTATCTGCAAGGTGCGGCGGCAACGGTGATGCTGCTGAAAGGCAGCAAGCGCAAGGCCGACGTGGCGCAGCTGAGCCTCACGGCTTTCGCCTCCTACCGGCCGTTAGACGCCACCCTGACCAGCGACAGCACGGCGCAGACCATCATCACCAACGGCTACCACCGCACACCCACGGAGATGGCGAAGAAAGGCAACACCCACCAGACTGCCGCCGGCGTTCACCTGACATTCCACTGCGGCGCCGTCAGACTGGGAGCCACCACGGTCTTCACACAGCTGGACCGCACCCTGGAGCCACAGACGCAGACGCTCTATCGCCGCTACTTCGCCCACGGCCGACACTTCCTCAACACCGGCATCGACTACGCCTACACGCATCATCGCATAGCGCTCAGCGGCGAGACCGCCGTCGATGCCCATGGACACTGGGCCACGGCCAACACAGCCAGCCTGCGGCTCAGCGGCCGACTCACGCTGATGCTCCACCAGCATTTCTATAGCTATCGCTACACCACCATGCACGGCCACAGCTTCGGACAGGGCGGCTCGAGGGTGCAGAACGAGAGCAACGCCTATCTCGGCATCACGTGGAACCCGCTGGCACGATGGCAGATACAGGCATACGCCGACTACGCACACCATCCCTGGGCACAGTATCAGGTGTCGCAGCCGTCCGACGACATCGACCTACTCCTACAGACCACATGGCGCCTGGGCCACTGGACGCTGACGGCCCGCCACCAGTCACGTCTGCGCAAGAAAGACAACAGCGAGGCGGCGGAAGACGCCACGCTTCCCGCGCTCATACGCAACGATGACCATCGCCAGCGCCTCGCCGTGACATGGCAGCAGGGTGCGTGGGCACTGAAGACGCAGGCCGACATGACGCACCACGTAGCAAAGGGCACCGAAGGGGGATGGCTGGTGAGCCAGCAGGGCAGCTACAGCGGCAAGCGGCTGACGCTGAGTGCCATGGCGGCCTATTTCGACACACATTCCTACCAGAGTCGCATCTACGCCTACGAGCGGCAGCTGCAGCACGAGATAGCCTTCCCCACCTATTACGGCGAGGGCATCCGGCTGGCGCTCATGGCCCGTGCCGACATCACGCGACGCCTGCGCCTCGCTGCACGCATCGGCTACACCAACTACTTCGACCGCGCCACCATCGGCACAGCCCTGCAGCTCATTCCCCACAGCCACCAGACCGACCTCGACCTGCAGCTGCGCTGGAAGCTTCCCTAACTTGACTGATTCTTGCGTCCCGTTGGCAGCACGCCCACCGGTAGCGTGGTGCACGTATTCATGCACACCAACCAGCTGAAAAAGCGGAAGAACCGCTTTTTTTGGTTTCAAAGCCAAAAAAAACTAATTTTTAGGGCTTTTAGAGCGTTGTGTCATAGAAAATGAGTATTTTTGCAGCCGTTTTTAGTGTACACATTATATTAAATAGAGAAAACATGGATAAACTGAGTTATGCCCTTGGCCTGGGCATCGGTCAACAGCTGGCCCAGATGGGCGCAGGAGCCGACCTGAACATTGACGATTTCGCGCAGTCCATCCGCGACGTGCTGGAGGGCAACGAGCTGAAGGTGTCGCACCGCGAGGCCCAGCTCATCGTGGAAGGCTATTTCATGCAGCAGCAACAGCGCATGACGGCCGAGCGCGCCGAGAAAGGCAAGGCCGCCAAGGCAGAGGGCGAGAAATATCTGGCAGAGAATGCCAAGAAGGAAGGCGTTATCACCACCGCAAGCGGCCTGCAGTATCAGGTGCTGAAGGAAGGCAACGGACGCCGCCCGACAGCTAAGGACCAGGTGAAGTGCCACTACGAGGGATTCCTCATCGACGGCACCGTCTTCGACAGCAGCGTACAGCGCGGCGAGCCTGCCGTCTTCGGGCTGCAGCAGGTCATAGCAGGATGGACCGAGGGCCTGCAGCTCATGCAGGAGGGAGGCAAGTACCGCTTCTTCATCCCCTATCGCCTGGCCTACGGCGAGGGTGGCGCAGGGCAGATGATTCCGCCGTTTGCAACGCTCATCTTCGACGTCGAGCTGCTGGAAATAGTGTAACAAACACTTCGCAATAGTCAAACATCAATCAACAATAAACACAAAACAAGCAACAACAATGAAAAAAATCTCATTCATGGCCCTTACGGCCATCATGGCCATCTCGATGGCTTCGTGCAACCAGGCACGTCCTCCCAAGGCAGAACTCAAGACCGACCTCGACACACTGAGCTACACCCTCGGCGCACAGTTGGGCGACCAGGTGAAGAACAGCAACATGCTGTCAGACAGGTATCATCTGGATTCGACATACTACTCAGAGTTCCTGCGTGGCGTGAACGAAGCCTTCCGTGCCGCTGATGACAAGAAGAAGCTGGCCTATTTCGTGGGCCTGCAGGTTGGTTCCGACCTCAGCAGCCAGTACCTCTCGGAGGTGGAGAAGATCTACTTCTTCGACGGCGACACCACGAAGACCTTCTCACGCGACAACTTCCTGTCAGCCTTCTACGACGTCTTCTACGGCAACAAGCCGCTGGTGGAGCAGGAGGCCATGCAGAAGCTCTTCACCACTTTCAACATGACGATGCGCCAGAAGGCTCCCGCCTATGAAGAGGCAAAGCAGGCAGCAGAGATGGAGAAGGAATTCGGCGAGAACCGTAAGGCCGGCGAGAAGTTCCTGGAAGAGAACAAGAAGAAGGAAGGCGTGCAGACCACTCCCAGCGGCCTGCAGTACAAGGTCTTGAAGGCCGGCACTGGCAAGGTGCCCACCACCGAGCAGACCGTGAAGGTGGAGTATGAGGGCCGTCTCATCGACGGCACCGTCTTCGACAGCTCGAAGAACCACGACGACGGCACCGTGTCATTCCCCCTCAACGGAGTCATTCCCGGATGGACTGAGGCACTCAGCATGATGCCCGTAGGTTCCGAGTGGGAGCTCTACATCCCGCAGGAGCTGGCTTACGGCAGCCGCAACACGGGCCAGATCAAGCCTTTCTCAGCTCTTATCTTCAACGTCAAACTGCTCGACATCGTAGAGAAGTAAAACATCATGAAGAAAACTCTCACCATTGCACTCGCCCTCCTTGTGGCGGGTGCTTCTTTCTCTACAGCAACGGCTGGGAAGAAGAAAAAGAAGAAGGAAGTGGCGCAGCCCGTTGTCGAGGCTCCCGCTCCCGTGTCACTTGTCAGCAGCAGCGATACGCTGAGCTATGCCGCCGGCATGATGATGACCAACGGCCTCGTTCAGTTCCTGCAGCAGCAGTTCAAGGTGGACACCGCCTATATGGTCGACTTCGTGCGTGGCTTCAACGAGACCGTTCTCGGCAGCGACGCGCCCGCCGAGGTGGCCCTCCGTGCCGGACGGCAAATAGGCCAACAGCTGAAAAGCGACATGGTCAGGCGCATGAAGCAGGACTTCACCGACACGCCCGACAGCATTGTCGAGACACTGGTGTTCCGCGGATTCACCGACGCACTCATGGCCGACACCACCGTGATGAACACAGAAACGGCCGACAACACCTTCAAGACCAAGCAGCAGCATAACAACGAGGTGCGCATTGAGCGTCTGGCCAAGCCCGGCCGCGACTTCCTGGCTGCAAACAAGCAGAAAGAGGGCGTCATCGTGTTGCCCAGCGGCTTGCAGTACAAGGTTCTGGTGCAGGGCACCGGCGAGGTGCCGCAGACCTCCAGCAAGGTGAAGGTGAACTACGAGGGCCGCCTCATCGACGGCACCGTCTTCGACGCTTCGTCGAAACACGGCAATGAGCCTGCCACCTTCCAGGCCAATCAGGTCATACGTGGATGGACGGAGGCACTCACCATGATGCCCGTCGGCTCGAAGTGGCAGCTCTACATCCCCCAGGAGCTGGCCTACGGCGACCGCCAGGCAGGTAACATTCCGCCTTACTCCACCCTTATCTTCGACGTCGAGCTGCTCAGCATAGAGAAATAAAAATTACTTTTTAATAACAATTTGCGCATGTTTTGAGAAAAACATGCGCAAATTGTTGTTTATATCATTCTTTTTGCTTACTTTTGCTGACAAATTGGAAAAATTACAGCAAAAGATGGAAAAAATTGACAACCTTGACAAGAAAATCCTGAACATTCTCTCGAAGAATGCCCGTATCCCCTTCAAAGACGTGGCTACCGAATGTGGTGTGTCGCGTGCCGCCATCCACCAGCGTGTGCAGCGCCTCATCGAGGGCGATGTCATCACCGGCAGCGGCTTCGACGTCAATCCCAAGTCGCTGGGCTATCGCACCTGCACCTACGTGGGCATCAACTTGGAGCGCGGTTCCATGTACAAAGAGGTGGTGAAGCGCTTGGAGCACATCCCCGAGGTGGTGGAATGTCATTTCACCACGGGCCCGTACACCATGATGGTCAAGCTCTATGCCCGCGACAACGAACAGCTGATGAACCTTCTCAACGGACAGCTGCAGGAGATTCCCGGCGTGGTTGCCACCGAGACGCTCATCTCACTGGAGCAGAGCATCAAGCGTGAGATTCCCGTTCACTTTGAGGAGACGGAGGACAATGGAGTGGCCATTTGACATGCTGACAGCAAGGATGAAAACGAACCATTGAAAAGTTGAGAAGGTATGAATCGTTTTTGTATTGAGGAAATGGCAGACAGCTGCTACCAGGACTTTCCCGCCAGCGAGCGGCCTGTCATCGGCATCACGGCCAACTACGGTGAACTGACGGCGAAGGTGGCCGAAGGCTACTACAAGCAGGTGGAGCGTGCAGGCGGCACACCAATCATCATCCCGCCTCTTCCTCCTTCGCTCGACCGAGGGACGCTTGCAGGGCAGGAATCCTCGCTTCTTACTACTCTCAGCCGCATCGACGCCCTGTTGCTTACCGGCGGTGCCGACATCAACCCGCTCTTTCAGGGCGAGGAGCCGCTGCCGCAGCTGGGCGGCATCAACGCCGAGCGCGACCTGCCCGAGCTGCTCATCACCCGCCTGGCATTCAACCGCCAGCTGCCCATCCTCGGCATCTGCCGTGGCATACAGACCATGGCCGTAGCCCTGGGCGGCAAAGTAGCCCAAGACATCGCCTCACAGCATCCACAGCAGTCACAGCAGCCATGCCCTCTCATCAAGCACTCGCAGGATGCCGACCGCCATGTGCCCACCCACACCATCGCCATCAGTCCCGGCTCTTTATTGCAGGCCATCTTCACACCAGGCTTCTCCGTAAGCAGCGGCACCGCCGCTGCCCCCGCCTCTCCCGCTACTTCCACCGCCGTCAATTCTTTCCATCACCAAGCTGTCAGCGACCCCGGCCCGCATTTCCGCGTCAGTGCCACGGCACCCGACGGCATCATCGAAGCCATCGAGAACGCGGAGCACAAGCCGGTGCTCGGCGTGCAGTGGCATCCCGAGTGCATGGGCGACGACGGCCTGCCGCTCTTCCGCTGGCTCGTCAGCGAGGCCCGGCTCTACAGGCAGACCCAGCGCCTGCACGACCGCATCCTCACCCTCGACACCCATTGCGACACGCCGATGTTCTTCCCCCAGGGCATCCACTTCGCCTCGCGCGACAAGCGCATCCTCGTCGACCTGCCGAAGATGACCGAGGGCCGCCTCGACGCTACCATCATGGTGGCCTACATACCGCAGAAGATGCAGGAGTCGGCCTACGACTATGCCAACGCCATCTTCGACAAGATTGAGACCATCGTCGGCGACAACGCCGCCCGTCTGGCCCTTGCCCGCACGCCCGATGAGCTGTGGGCCAACAAGCTCGCAGGCAAGAAGAGCATCGTGCTGGGCATAGAGAACGGCAAGGCCCTCGAAGGCCAGCTGAGCCACATCAGCCACTTCGCCCAGCGCGGCGTCGTTTACATCACCCTCTGTCACAACGGCGACAACGACATCTGCGACTCGGCCGCTCTCATCCCTCAGCCTTCAGCACCCTCCCCCGCTCAAGGGAGCAATGGCCATCTTCACCAAGGCGTCAGCCCCTTCGGCGTGGAGGTGATACATGAGATGAACCGCCTGGGCCTGATGGTAGACTTGAGCCACGCCCATGAGAAGAGCTTCTACGATGCCCTCGACATCTCGGCGACGCCCATTGTGTGCAGCCACTCCTCCTGTCGCGCCCTCTGCGACCATCCCCGCAACCTCACCGACGACCAGATGCGCGCTTTGGCCAAGAAGGGTGGTGTCTGCCAGATTACTGTCTACCCCGGCTTCCTTCGCACCGACAGTCAGGCCACCATCCTCGACGTCATGGCCCATCTCGACCACGCCGTCCAGGTGATGGGCATCGACCATGTAGGCTTAGGCACCGACTTCGACGGCGACGGCGGCGTGCCGGGCTTGGCCGATGCCAGCGAGCTTCTCAACTTCACCCGCCAGCTGTTGCAGCGACGCTACAACGACGACGACATCCAGAAGATATGGGGCGGCAACTTCCTCAGAGTGATGAAACAAGTGCAAAGTACAAGGAACAATGACTAAGCTTTCGCTAGTCGTGGAGTTAAAGGAGTTAAAGACAATAGCGTAACTTGAAAAAAAGACTAATCAGCAGATGAAAACACGAATGATATACATGGCGTTAACCCTGACGTTGGCCTTGACGTTCTATGCCTGCGGCGGCTCGAAGGTGAACACCCAAGCTTCGTCTACAGAGTCCCGGCAGCCTGCTCCCGTGTCCGTCAGCTTCAACGCCGACTCTGCCTATGCCTTCTGTCAGGCGCAGTGTGCCTTTGGCCCGCGCACCATGAACAGCGAGGCCCACGAGCAGTGTGGACAATGGATAGCCCGCAAGTTTCAGGACTACGGCCTGCAGGTGACCGAACAGCGCACCACCGTGAAAGGCTTCGACGGCACACCGCTCCTGGCCAACAACATCATTGCCAGCTACAAGCCCGAGCTCGCCGACCGCATCCTCATCTGCGCCCACTGGGACAGCCGCCCCTGGGCCGACAACGACCCCGATGAAGCCAACCACTCGAAGCCCGTCATGGCCGCCAACGACGGCGCCAGCGGCGTGGCCGTCATGCTCGAGCTGGCCAGATTGTTGGCCCGCGAAGCCCCCCCTTCGTCCCCCGAGGGGGACACTCATGCTGGGAAGCCCGCCGACAAACCAAATGAAGCCTCCACGGGGGCCGCAGGCGGGGCTTTTGGCATAGACTTCATCTGCTTCGACGCCGAGGACTGGGGCGACCACGGCGACGGCGACTCTTGGTGCCTGGGCTCGCAATACTGGGCCGCCAATCCGCACAAGACCGGCTACAAGGCACGCTTCGGCATCCTCCTCGACATGGTGGGCGGCCAGCAGGCACGCTTCTATCGCGAGTATTTCTCCACGAAGTATGCCAACCCCGTCGTTGACCGCGTGTGGCGGGCCGCAGCAACAGCAGGATACAGCGGCTACTTCCTCCAAGAGGAAAACGGCGCCATCACCGACGACCATCTGCCTGTGAATGAGATAGCAAAGATTCCCTGCATCGACATCATTCCCTATTACCC
The DNA here is from genome assembly GCA_016285055.1 of Prevotella sp. Taxonomy (GTDB): domain Bacteria; phylum Bacteroidota; class Bacteroidia; order Bacteroidales; family Bacteroidaceae; genus Prevotella. Next base: position 62,423 of record JAEEPZ010000007.1, on the reverse strand, counting down.
CTACAGCGACAATTCCTTCGGACCCACCTGGCACACCGTCAGCGACGACATGCAGCACATCGACAAGAACACGCTGAAAGCCGTAGGGCAGACACTCGTGCAGGTAATCTGGGAATGACATGCATCGCTGCTTTCCGATAGTATCTTTCTAATTCTTACGTCATTTCTCTTATGAAGAAAAAGCTGACTGTTCTGTTGTTCCTGTTCACATTTCTCGGTGCTGTTCCTATGACGGGACAGTCGAAGCAAGTGTTGCTCGAGACCACCGCAGGCAATATCCTCGTGACGCTCTACGACGACACACCCTTGCACCGTGACAACTTCCTGCGCCTTGTCAACGAGCATTTCTACGACTCGCTGCTGTTCCACCGCGTCATCAAGAACTTTATGATTCAGACCGGCGACCCTGTCAGCCGTCATGCGGAGCCGGGCATCACGTTAGGCCGAGGCGACAACGGCTATACCATTGCGCCCGAGTGTTATGCCGCCGACGGACGTCTGCTGCACCACCATCGCCGTGGCGTCTTGGCCATGGCACGCAAGGGCGACAACGTGAACCCGGAGCGGCGCTCCAGCGGCTGCCAGTTCTACATCGTCTGGGGAACGACCTTCTCCACCAACGAGCTGAAGTCGGTAGGTGAGCGCCTTGATGCGATGACCAATCACCGCGTCGTGATGACACCCGAGATCATGGACCTCTACCGCAAGACAGGCGGCACGCCCCATCTGGACGGCCAGTACACCGTGTTTGGCGAAGTGACAGAGGGGCTGGAGGTGGTCGACCGCATTCAGCAGGCGTTTACCGACGACTACAACCGCCCGGTCGACGACATACGCATCCTTAGCGCGAAAGTGTTATAACCTGTTATCATCACGTGATGCTGCCAATACAGGGACATGGGAAAGGCATGAATAAACCAAGTAAAATAGCATAGCACCAACTGAACAAAGCAATATGGAAGACCAACTGAAACAGATTGGAGAGCGCTTGCGCGGACTGCGCGACGTTCTCGACATTCCGGTGAGCGAGATGGCCGAGACCATCGGCATTGACCCGGAGAAGTATGAGAAAATAGAAAAGGGCGAGGCCGACATCACCATTTCCAACCTGATGAAGATAGCCCACAAATATGGCATCTCTACGGAGGAACTGATCTTTGCCGAGACGCCCCACATGAAGTCTTACTTCGTGGTGCGCAAAGGGCAGGGCGTGAGCATTGAGCGTACCAAGGCCTACAAGTATCAAAGCCTTGTCTCTGGCTTCGTCGGTCACAAGGCCGACGTGTTTATCGTCACCGTCGAGCCGAAGCCCGGCGTCAGCACCATCTATAAGAACACGCACCAGGGCCAGGAGTTCAACCTCATCCTGGAGGGCAAGATGGAGCTGTACATCGGCGGCAAGACCATTGTGTTGGAGGAGGGCGACAGCATCTACTTCGACTCCACAAAGCCGCACGGCATGTTGGCCGTGGGCGACAAACCTGTAAAATTCTTAGCATTTACAGTAGAATAAACTAGACTTATGTTAGAAAGATTTCTGAAGCAAACGCACTTCGATTCCGTCGAAGACTACAACAAGAACCTGGAGTTCATCATTCCTGAGAACTTCAATTTCGCCTACGACGTGATGGACGTCTGGGCCGAAGAGAAACCCGAAGGGCTCGCCATCCTGTGGACCAACGACCAGGGCGCCGAGATCCGCACCACGTTCAAACAGCTGAAGGAGCAGACCGACCAGGCCGCTTCCTACCTGATGTCGTTAGGCATTGGCAAGAACGACCCCGTGATGCTCATCCTGAAGCGTCGCTACGAGTGGTGGGTCATCATGCTGGCACTGTGCAAGATTGGCGCCATCGTCATTCCCGCCACACACATGCTGACCAAGCATGACATCGTTTACCGCAACACCCGCGCCAGTGTGAAAGCCATTATCTGCGTAGACGACCCCTACGTCACGGGGCAGATACAGTTGGCCAAGGACGAGAGCCCAACCGTAAGCCAGTATATTGCCATTGGCAACAACATTCCCGACGGCTTCCGCGACTATCTGGGCGAGATAGGCAGCGCACCGCAGTTCGTGCGCCCGGCCTTCGTCAACACCAACGACGACACCATGCTGATGTACTTCACCAGCGGCACCAGCGGCGAGCCGAAGATGGTGGCCCACGACTATCTCTACGCCATGGGCCATCTGACGACCGGCGTCTTCTGGCACAACCTGCACGAGGGCAGCCTGCACCTCACCGTGGCCGACACGGGATGGGGCAAGGCCGTCTGGGGCAAGTTCTACGGACAGTGGTTTGCAGGGGCAACGGTCTTCGTCTTCGACCATGAGAAATTCAACGCCGACACGCTGCTGCGGCAGATGGAGAAATACCGCGTCACGTCGTTCTGCGCTCCGCCCACCATCTACCGTTTCATGATTCGCGAAGACCTGTCGAAGTACGACCTCTCGTCGCTCGAGTATTGCTGCACGGCCGGCGAGGCCCTCAACCCCGCCGTCTTCGACAAGCTCAAGGAACTGATAGGCCTCAACATCATGGAAGGCTTCGGCCAGACCGAGACCACCATGACGCTGGGCACCTTCCCCTGGATGACGCCGAAGCCCGGCTCGATGGGCATCCCCAACGCCCAGTACGACATCGACCTGCTGCGTGCCGACGGCACCTCGTGCGAGGACGGCGAGAAGGGCGAGATTGTCATCCGCGTGGGCGACCGCAAGCCCATAGGACTGTTCAAATGCTACTACCGCGACGAGGAGAAGACGCGCGAAGCCTGGCACAACGGCTATTACCACACGGGCGACATGGCATGGCGCGACGAGGACGGCTACTACTGGTTTGAGGGCCGCATCGACGACGTCATCAAGTCCAGCGGCTACCGCATCGGCCCGTTTGAGGTGGAGTCGGCACTGATGACACATCCCGCCGTCGTGGAGTGCGCCATCACCGGCGTGCCCGACGACATACGCGGCATGGTGGTCAAGGCCACCGTCGTACTGGGCAAGGAGTGGAAGGACAAGGCTGGCGATGACCTGGTGAAAGAGCTGCAGCAGCACGTGAAGCGCGAGACGGCGCCCTACAAATATCCACGCATCGTGGAGTTTGTCGACGAGCTGCCCAAGACCATCAGCGGCAAGATTCGCCGCGTGGAGATTCGCCAGAAGGATGCGGGCAAGGAGTAGCAGTGCGACATAGAATCACGGATGGATGCTTCTGAGTTTTTCGACATCTGTGCCGAACTGATTGCAGGTGAGCCGTCGGCCGATGCCACACGCCGCCTGCATGAGGTGCTCCGACTATGCTGTGCCGAAGGCTGCCGCCGTCAGGGCGGTGCCTTCGGCAATTTGTTTGCCCAGGTCGATTATCTCTGCAAGCATCTGCACCTCTCGCCGGCCCAGACGCGCGACCTGCAGGACGCTCGCCGCCACACCAACACCGGCGCACCTGTCGACGCGGCCTTCTGGCCCTACGACGTGAAGGCTGTGGCGCGCCTCGTCTCTGCCGTCTTCGCCGTCGACATTTCCTCTCAGTTGGTGCCGCTGCTGCCTGCCGATGAGCGGCAGCACAAGCGGGGCCTGCGCATCAACAAGGACTATGTGCGCTGCATTGTCAGCCGCGTCACGCCCAGTGCTGTCTATGCCGACACGGCCGACGGGCCCATCGTCATCGACTATCGCAACACCGCCGAGGGACGCGACTTCGCCTATCTGCAGAAGGTGTTGCGGCCGGGGATGCAGCTGAACCTGCTCGACAACAGCGTCACTGCCGACACCTCTACCAACGAGGAGGGAGGAGGCAGCGTCATCATCCCGGGAAATGTGGTTGTAGAGCCCGATTTCTTGATTGACATCTCCTCGCTGGCCGCCTGTTTCACCGATTACGGCCATCACACGCTGCTCTACACCGTCAACCGGCTGAAGCCGAAGCCTAACACGCAGGCCACGCTGCTGGGTAACTTTGCCGGCACGGCCCTCGACGATGTCATCAGCCGAGGCGACAAAGCCACGCTGGCCGAATCGCTGCAGCGCTCCTTCCGCGAGCAGGCCCTCTGCTTCTGCGCCTGCGAAGACTTCAACGCCGACCAGTTCCGACAGCAGGCTGCCGAGCAGATGAAGAATATCCGGGAGGCGGTAAAGATGCTGGGAATAGGTTATGACAGTATTGACAAACCACCCCTAACCCCTCCTTTGGAAAAAGGTTGTAACAGTATTGACAAACCACCCCTAACCCCTCCTTTGGAAAAGGAGGGGAATGGCTGCGCCTGTTTGCCCCTGCTCGAAGCCTCCTTCGTCTGTGAGCGCTTAGGGCTACAAGGTCGCGTAGACCTGATGACCACATCCTTCACCCCCCAACAAACGTCTCTCAACTCTCAACACTCATCTCTTAACTCTCAACACTCATCTCTCAACTCTCAACACTCAACTCTCAACACTCTCTTAGTGGAGCAGAAGTCAGGCCGCAACAGGAAGATTGAGTACCAAAGCCACGACAGCCACGGCCTGCAGTTGGAGAACCACTACGTGCAGCTGCTGCTCTACTATGGCGTGCTGCGCTATAACTTCGGGCTCAGCGACCGTCAGGTAGACATCCGCCTGCTCTACTCGCGCTATCCTGCCGCCCAGGGCCTGCTCACCGTCAACTACTACCGCACCCTGCTGCGCGAGGCTCTGATGCTGCGCAACCAGATAGTGGCCACCGAGCTGCTCATCGCCCGCGACGGTTTCGGGCGCATCCTGCCCTTGCTCAATGCTGACATTATATATAAAGGTATCGCGCGCGATGGCTTCTTCCATCACTATGTGTTGCCAGAAATAGAAAAGCTCAGATATCAGTTCGCTAGTCTCAGTCCGATAGAGCGCGCCTATGTGGAGCGTATGCTCACCTTCGTCTACCGCGAGCAGTGTGCGCAGAAGGTGGGCAGCAGCGAGACGAGTCTGCACCATGCCGGCGGCTGCACCGCCGACCTGTGGCAGATGTCGTATCAGGAGAAGATAGAGTCAGGGAATATGATTATAGCAGCCCCCCCCGGCCCCCCCAAGGGGGGGAGGATGGAGGCAGAAAGAAAGCGTGTCACCTTGAGCGTCCTTTCCCCCTCCTTAGAAGCGACCCTCAGCCTATCACCCCCCCCTAGGGGGGGCGGGGGGGCCGGTGCCGGGGCCAACTTCCGCCCCGGTGACATGGTCTACCTCTACAGCTTCACCGACGAGCCGGACGCGCGGAACAGCATCCTCTTCAAGGGAACGCTGGAGCGGTTGGACCAACAGGAGGCTGTCATCGTGCTCAACGACGAGCAGCCCGACGTCCTCTTCCATGCTGACGCCAACCGCTACTGGGCCATCGAACACAGCGGCAGCGACACGGGCACCAACGCCGACATCCGTGCACTCTATGCCTTTGCCAATGCCGACCAGCGCCGCCGCGACCTGCTCATGGGGCAGCGAGCACCCGAGGCCAACACGTCGTTGCAGCTGTCGCGAAGCTATCATCCCGACTACGACGACGTGCTGCTGAAGGTGAAACAGGCCCGCGACTACTTCCTGCTGATAGGCCCGCCAGGAACGGGCAAGACCTCTATGGCATTGCGCTTCATGGTCATGGAGGAGGCAGGAGGCGGGGTTCTCTTAGCCGCTTATACCAACCGTGCTGTCGACGAGATATGTGCCATGCTTACCGATGCCTGCCTGCCGTTTCTGCGCATAGGCAAGGCCGCCTCGTGCAACCCTCGTTTCCACGACCATCTGCTTGACACGGCACTGGCCGACACCCGTCGCCTTGACGATGCCCGGCAGCTCATCAGCAGCACGCCCATCATCGTCAGCACCACATCGATGCTGCAGGCACAGCCGTGGATCTTGCAGATCAAGCATTTCTCGATGGCCATCATCGACGAGGCGTCGCAGATACTCGAGCCGTCGCTCATCGGATTGCTGAGCAGCGCATCGGTGGAGCGCTTCGTCCTTGTCGGCGACCACAAGCAGCTACCGGCCGTGGTGCAGCAGCCGCCCGAGCAGAGCGCCGTCACCGAGCCGCTGCTGCGCGGCATCGGTCTGGAGGACTGCCGTCAGAGTCTCTTCGAGCGCTTGCTGCGCTGGGAGCATCGCCAGGGCCGCACGCAGTTCACCGGCGTGCTGCACGCTCATGGCCGCATGCATCCCGACGTGGCGCTCTTCCCTCTGCAGCACTTCTATCAGGAGGAGCAGCTGCACGCCGTGCCTCTGCCTCACCAGCAGGACACCTCCATCGGCTATGCCCTCCCCTCCGAGGATGCCCTCGACGAACTACTAAAGACCCGCCGCGTGCTCTTCCTCCCTCATAAGTCCTATGAGTCCTATAAGACCTATGAGTCCTGTAAGTCCCATAAGACCTATAAGTCCCATGAGTCCTATGAGTCCTATGAGTCCTCCCTTGTGGCTGACCTTTTGCGCCGCATCTTCCGCTTCACCAGCGACCATTTCGACCCGGCGAAGACCGTGGGCGTCATCGTGCCTTATCGACGGCAGATAGACCTCATACGGCAGGCCGTCGCTCACCTCTCACCTCTCCCCCCCCAACTCTCAGACATCACCATCGACACCGTGGAGCGCTTCCAGGGCAGTCAGCGCGACGTCATCATCTATGCCCTCGGCGTCAGCCACCGCTATCAGCTCGACTTCCTCACAGCCACCACCTTCACCGACGAAGAGGGCACACCCATCGACCGCAAACTGAATGTCGCACTCACGCGAGCACGCAAGCAGATGATTGTTGTGGGGCAGCCCGACATCCTCAGCCATGTGCCACTCTTCCGCCAACTCATCAGCGACTATGCCGTAGACAGCAGCGTGGAAGGCTGAAGAGCAGGATGAAAATCAACAGTAGCGTTTTCTCGCTCAAAATTTGCATGTCTCGCGGAAATAGTGTACCTTTGCAGCGTTCTTACGGTCAATGGTAGTTAAAAAGACTGCAATGAAAAAAAGAATAGTCATCAAGGTGGGCAGCAACGTGCTGACTCGCAAGGACGGCAAGCTGGATGTGACGCGCATGTCGGCCATCGTCGACCAGATAGCGTGGCTGCGCCGTAACGCTTACGAGGTGATTCTCGTGTCGAGCGGTGCCGTGGCTTGTGGGCGCCGTGAGCTGCAGGTGGAGCACGAATTAGACTCGGTGGAGCAGCGACAGCTCTTCAGCGCACTCGGGCAGGTGAAGCTGGTGGGCCTCTACTACGACCTGTTCCGCGAATACGGCATCCACGTGGGTCAGGTGCTGACGATGAAGGAGAACTTCGAGCCCGGCGAGCAGTACCGCAACCAGCGCGCCTGCATGACGGTGATGCTCGAGAACGATGTGCTGCCCATTGTCAACGAGAACGACACCGTCAGCGTCACCGAGCTGATGTTCACCGACAATGACGAGCTTAGCGGACTCATCGCACAAATGATGAAGGCCGACACGCTCGTCCTCCTCTCGAATATCGACGGCATCTACGACGGTCATCCCGACAACCCCGCCTCACGCATCATACCCACCGTTGCTCCCGACACCGACCTCTCTCAATACATCAAGGAGGAGAAGAGTGCCTTCGGTCGCGGTGGCATGCACTCGAAGTACACCACCGCCACTCGCGTCCAGCAGGCCGGCATACGCGTCATCATCGCCAACGGCGAGCGCGATGACATTCTCGTCAATCTGCTGCAGCAACCAGCGACTACACCCCACACAGAGTTCCTGCCCCTTCAAGCAGAGTCTATATCTCTGAAAGGCAATTAAAGCGCAGCCATTCCCCTCCTTTTCCATAGCAGGGGAATGGCTGCGCAAAAGGGAACAGAATATAGAAATACCAATCATCATGCAACTGAAAGAGACTTTTGAGAGAGTAAAGAAGGCCAGCAAGAGCCTGGCTTTATTGAGCGACACACAGCGGAATGACATTCTGCTGGCTGTGGCCGATGCCATTGTCGGTCAGAAAGACAGAATCCTGAAAGCCAATGCTGAGGATCTGGCCCGGATGGACAAGAACAATCCGCTGTACGACCGCTTGCAGCTGACGGAGAAGCGGTTGGAGGACATTGCCTCCGACATGCGCAACGTTGCCACACTGCCGTCACCCTTAGGACACATCACCAAGCAGAAGACGCTGCCCAACGGTCTGCGCCTGTGCCGTGTCAGCGTGCCCTTCGGCGTCATAGGCATGATCTACGAGGCCCGGCCCAACGTCACCTTCGACGTCTTCTCGCTCTGCTTCAAAAGCGGCAACGCCTGTGTGCTGAAAGGCGGTAAAGATGCCGACGCCAGCAACCGCGAGAGCGTGGCACTGATTCACGAGGTGCTGGAGAACTATGCAACCTCTTACCCCTTAAAAGACGTCGTCGCCCTGCTGCCCGCCACACACGAGGCTACGGGCGAGATGCTCAATGCCGTGGGATATGTCGACCTTTGCATACCGCGTGGAGGCCGCAAGCTCATCGACTTTGTGCGCGACACGGCACGCATACCTGTCATAGAGACCGGTGCCGGCGTAGTGAACACCTACTTCGACAAGGACGGCGACCTGGAGATGGGCAAGAAGATCATCAACAATGCCAAGACCCGCCGCGTCAGCGTCTGCAATGCCCTCGACTGCCTCATCATTCACGAGAGCCGGCTCAACGACCTGCCCGCACTGGTAGAGCCGCTGCTGACCCACACACCGCCCGTCACGCTTTATTGCGACGAGCAGTCTTTCGCGGCGGTAGCAAACTCTACACTCTACACGTTACACGCTACACTCATAAAGCATGCTACGGACGACAGCTTCGGCACGGAGTTCATGGACTATAAGATGGCCATCAAGACCGTCGGCTCGCTCGACGAGGCGCTGGCTCATATCGACATGAACGGCTCTGGTCACAGCGAGGCCATCATCACCCGCGACGAGCAGGCTGCCCGCCGTTTCCAGGCTCACGTCGATGCCGCCTGCGTCTACTGGAACGCTCCCACCTCGTTCACCGACGGGGCACAGTTCGGCCTCGGCGCAGAGATTGGCATCAGCACGCAGAAGCTCGGCCCGCGAGGCCCCATGGCTTTGGAAGAGATAACGACCTACAAATGGCTCATTGAGGGCGAAGGACAGATAAGAAAGTAACAAGTTTTTGCAAGTGATGAGTAACAGAAGACGTTCAATGAACAGTGTGGTGAGGGTGCTGCTGGCGCTCTTCACTCTGCACCTGTCGCTCGTCACTGTCATGGCACAGACAGCCACCAACAGGCTGGACTCGCTGCAGAAAGAGATGTACCGTCTCTTCTCAAAACAAGAAGTACAAGAGTTTAACGACGTAGTAGAGCAGCTGAAGGCAGAAGCCCTACGTGTCGGCGACGAGCACGCCTTCTACAAAGCGTGGGCCAACCAAGCCAACTACAACTTCACCAAGCAGCGACAGAGAGGGTTCGACATGTGCCGTGACATGCGCCTCTATGCACAGCAGCACAACAGCAAGTACGGACTCTACACATCCTCCTATGCCAATGCAGGCATGCTTTCCAGCCTCAGGCAATATGACATGGCTGAAAAAGAATACCTGGAATGCATAGAGTTCTTAAACAGCAACTTCCCGGATGAGAGCAAGGCTCCTGTCTATCTTTCATTGGCAAAGATTTACCAGAACCAAAACCAACCTAAAAAAGTGAGGGAATGTGCCGATATTGTAATTGCCGACCCACGTACCAGCAAACTCCACAAGCTGAATGCACTGAGTTATAAGTGCTTCTCGTTCACACAACTTGATGGTTCACAGAAGGAGGCGTTTAACAAGAGCTATGAGGAGCGCAAACGCTTGCAGGCCGAGATAGGGCAAGAAGGATTCTTTTCTCTCATTTTAGAATATGAGCACTCCCTGCTGAACGGAGACTATGACCAGGCATTGGAATTCGCCAACGCGATGCCACCCTTAGAGAAGAAGAGCGCGATGGCGCGCATTTATGAAAAGCGAGGAATGTATAAAGAGGCACTGCATTGGTACAAGCGTTACCGTGACCACCGCGACTCAGTCAATATTGCCGAGTTCAGACGACAGTCGACCGACCATACCATGGAACTGAACGTTCAACGTGCGGAGAGCGAAGCAAAGGACTTGCGATTGGCCAATCAGGAGCTGCAGCTGCAACAGCAGGAGCAGGAACTGCGACAGCGTCAGCTGGAGGCGGAAGCCGCCGAGCTGGAACTGAAGAACCGCGACGCTGAGCTGGCCAATGCCGCCATGCAACTGGAGCAAGCCTCACTCAACAGCGAGGTAAAGGAGTTGCAGTACCGTCAGCAACTGGCTGAGATGGAGGCGCAGAAGAATGCCGAGGAGGCACGGCGACTCTCGCAAACATACATATTTATTATAATAGGCATTGTCGTGGCCGCGCTTTCCTTCTTCACCTACCGCAGAATGAAGCAGGTGCGCAAACTGAAGGCTATCAACGAAGAGCTGCGCACCGCTTACGAGCAGCTGGAGCAGACCACCACGGTGAAGAACCGCATTGAGAACGAGCTGCGCATTGCACGCGACATACAGATGACGATGGTGCCCGAGGTCTTCCCCGACCGTGCCGACCTGGACATGCATGCCTACATTCAGCCGGCAAAGGAGGTGGGCGGCGACCTCTACACTTTCCTGCTCGTCGACCGACCCGACGACGAGGACCACAGCGAGGCACTGCTCTACTTCTGCATCGGCGACGTCAGCGGAAAGGGTGTACCGGCATCGCTCTTCATGGCGCAGACCACCAGGCTCTTCCGCTCCATGGCTGCACAGGGACTGATGCCGGCAGAAATTGCCAACAGGATGAACCGCGAGCTGTCGGAGCACAATGATCAAGGCATGTTCGTCACCATGTTCATCGGACTGACCGACTTGCACACCGGACACATGGACTTCTGCAACTGTGGCCACAACCCGCCCGTCGTCAACGGAGAGTTCCTCAACGTCGAAAGCAATGCCCCACTGGCACTGTGGCCTGAGATGGACTTCGTGGGCGAGGAGATACACGACATACGCGGACAACGCCTGCTGCTCTACACCGACGGACTAAACGAGGCCGAGGACGAAAGCCAGAACCAGTTTGGCAACGACCACTTGCTGGAGCTGATGCAGCAGCATCTCGGCTACGATGCCCAGCAGACCATCGACATGCTGCGCGAAGCCGTGGCAGAGCATGTAGGCAACGCCCTGCCATCCGACGACCTGACCATGCTGTGCATCAAAATTAAGAAATAACAATAAGGACAAAGACATAAGAAACACCATGAGAACTTTTATCAACGTCAATGACATCGGCCCGCTGGACAAGGCGATGGCCGAGGCTTTTGAGATCAAGAACGACCGTTACAAGTACCAGCATCTGGGCAAGAACAAGACCCTGATGATGATTTTCTTCAACAACAGCTTACGCACCCGCTTGTCGACACAGAAGGCCGCCATGAACCTGGGCATGAACGTCATCGTGCTCGACGTCAACGCCGGCGCATGGAAACTGGAGACTGAGCGCGGCGTCATCATGGACGGCGATAAGAGTGAGCATCTTTTAGAGGCCATTCCCGTGATGGGTTGCTACTGTGACATCATCGGCGTGCGCAGCTTTGCCGGCTTGACCGACCGCGAGTACGACTATGCCGAGACGGTGCTACAGCAATTTATCAAGTACAGCGGCCGACCCGTCTTCGCCATGGAAACAGCCACCGTTCACCCATTGCAGGCTTTCGCCGATTTAATAACGATTGAGGAGCACAAGGTCGTTGAGCGCCCGAAGGTTGTGCTGACCTGGGCCCCTCACTGCCGTGCTCTACCACAGGCCGTGCCCAACAGCTTTGCCCAGTGGATGAACGCCGCCAATGTTGACCTCGTCATCACCCATCCCGAGGGCTATGAGCTGGATCCGAAGTTCGTGGCCGGTGCCCGTGTGGAATACGACCAGAAGAAAGCCTTCGAGGGCGCCGACTTCATCTACGCGAAGAACTGGTCAAACCCCGGCGTGACGAATCCTGCTGACTACGGCAAGATAACCTGCGAGGACCGCTCATGGACAGTGGACACCGAGCACATGTCATGGACAAACAACGGCAAGTTCATGCACTGCCTGCCCGTGCGCCGCAACCTCATCGTCACCGACGACGTCATTGAGTCGCCCAACTCGCTTGTCATCCCAGAGGCCGCCAACCGCGAAATCAGTTGCTCGGTAGTATTAAAGAGAATGTTGGAAGCACTATGAGTATTCTTCCCCTTTGGGCGTGGATTGTGTTCTACGTCCTGGTGTTCATCATGCTCATTGCCGACCTGAAGATGTTCGGCAAGAAAGGACAGCATGAGGTGGGCGTGAAAGAGGCACTGCAGATGACCGCCGTGTGGATTGGCGTGTCGCTGGTGTTCTGTGCCGGCATTTATTTCTTTTATCCCGTCGAGTCGCACGAGAAGGCGATGGAGTTTCTGGCGGGTTATCTGATAGAGAAGTCGCTGTCGATGGATAACCTCTTTGTCTTCCTGATGCTCTTCTCCTACTTTGGCATCAAGGGCAAGTACCAGCACGAGGTGCTCTTCTGGGGCATCTTCGGTGCGTTGGTGCTGCGCAGCGTGTTCATCTTTGCGGGTGCGGCCATGGTAGAGCGCTTCGAGTGGGTGCTCGGTCTGTTCGGTCTGTTCCTGCTTTACACGGGCAGCAAGATGTTCACCCACGACGAGAGTGTGCAGACCGACCCGGGCAACAACTTCATCGTCAAGCTGTTTAAGCGCTTCTTCCCCGTCACCGACAAGATGCACGAAGACAAGTTCTTCGTCAGAGTCGGCGTCTCGGGAGAGGGACGGGGTAGGCTTTTTGCCACGCCGCTGTTCATCGCCCTCATTGTCATCGAGACCACCGACGTGGCCTTCGCCGTTGACAGCATCCCCGCCGTGTTCTCCGTGAGCCGCGACCCGTTCATCGTGCTCACCAGCAACATCTTCGCCATCCTCGGCCTGCGAGCCCTCTACTTCGCACTGGCTGCCGTGGCCAAGTATTTCACCTATCTGAAGTATGGCTTAGGCATCATCCTCATCTTTGTTGGCATTAAGATGCTGCTGGCCATGAACGAATACATCAACCAGATAGGTTCGTGGCTGGGCCTTGAGCTGAACATGCCACACATCGAAGTGCCCACGCCGCTGTCGCTGGCCATCATCTTTGGTGTGCTGGTGCTGTCGATGGGCCTGTCGGTCATCCTCTCGAAAAGAAAAGCGCAATAGTTGTTACCGGTCGACGGCATAGTCGAACAGGTCGAAATGGGTGAATCCCATGGTCTCTAACTGATGGCGGCTGCTCTGGCGGTCGCCATCATTATTATATGCTGCGATGAGCGGCAGGCGGATGACAACGCGCTCCTGCTGCTGCCGCTCAGCCAGGATGCGCAGGTTCTGCTGCACGAGGGCCGGTGAGCCTCCCGTGTAGCGGTGGTAGATGTCGGGATTCATGTCCTTCACATCTATATAATACTCGGTGATGTAGGGGATGACGGTCTCCAGCCGCTTCGTCGGCACGTTGAGCGACGACTCTACGTAGATGTGCCACTCCTTCGGGCAGAGCTGGGCGAAGCGCTCGATGAAATCGCTGTAGAGCAGCGGCTCGCCGCCGCCGAAGCAGACGCCGCCGCCTGTGGCCAAGAAGTACAGGTTGTCCTTCATCAGCTCATCCACCAGTTCATCGGGCGTCATCCACTGCCAGATGCTGTCCTCCTCCCAGCACTGACGGTTGAGGCAATAGGCACAGCGCAAAGGGCAGCCGTGAAAGGCCACCAGCGTGGTGACGCCGCCGCCATCGACGTTGAGCCGATGGCGGGCGATGGCTATGAGCGGCGCTTTCACTCAGCCCTGAAAATGACAGGAAGGGTAAAGTTGGTGACGCAAGCCTCACCCAGCTGCTTGCCGGGATGCCATTTGGGCATGGCGTTGACGACGCGCAGGGCTTCCTTGTCGCAAGCCGGACTGAGCGACTTGGCCACCTTTGCATCGCTGATGGTGCCGTCCTTCTCAATCTTGAAGTTCACGATGACACGGCCGATGACACACTCCTCATCAGGCATGCGGACGTTTTCTTTCAGATAAGCCTCCAAGGCTGCCTGACCGCCAGGAAAGTGGGGTGCCTCTTCCACGACACCTTCCAGCACCTTCTCGTTTGCTCGCACAGGCTGGATGGTGTCGCTCGTTGCTGGCATGGGTATCTTGCCTGCCAGAGGCTTCTCCAAACTGTCTTGGAGTGCCACCGGCGGCTCAGGCGGCATCACGGGGATGCCGGCCAGTGGTGGCTGGAGGACTTTGACGATGCCGCAGCTGCTCAGCCCGGCCATGCCCATGGCAATGCCGGCTACGGCCACCTTCTTGCCCAGCTTTTTTCGCTTGAGGAGTTCGCCCTCCAAATAGCGCACCTCAGCCTCGCAGGCAGGACAGGTGCCGGCGCACTCGCCTTCGTGGGTACACTCCTGCGGTTCGTATTCAATCTCATTGGCCTCCGCTATCTGTTTGCGGATGTCCTTTAGTGTGTTGCAAGTGTGACGTCCTGATGTCATGTTCTGTCGGGGTTTTTCGTTTTTGGGTAGGGTATCTTGCCCATAATGAACCGTCGCTTAGGAGTTTCAGGTTTGGTGGTGTCGGTGGGTGTGCTGGCCTCTTTTTCCGGCTCCGCAATTCTGGCGCTGCCACAGCTACTTAGGCCAGTCTTGCCCTTGAGGAGTCCTGCCATAACTACCTTTTTACCAAGGGCTTTTCGCTTGAGGAGTTGGCCCTCTAAATAGCGCACCTCAGCCTCACAGGCAGGACAGGTGCCGGCGCACTCGCCTTCGTGGGTACACTCCTGCGGCTCGTACTTAATCTCGTTGGCCTCCGCTATCTGCTTGCGGATGGCCTTTAGTGCGTTGCAAGTGTCTCGTCCTGATGTCATATAAGATACAATAAATCCTTAGAAGAAGAAAACGGGTCGTGAGTTCTGTTGCTTTTGTGTTAGCTCGCTCTCCATGCGGCTGATGGCAGTCTGGAAGAAGAAGGCGACGAGGTGCTCGTCGGTGCCTTCGGAGCGAATCAGTCTCAAGGCACTGATATAGGCCGGCCGGTCGTTTACGTCAATGATCAGCAACGGATGTCCGGCCCGCATCAGGATAAAGTTCGACAGCAGCCGCCCCGTGCGGCCATTGCCGTCGCGGAAGGGATGCAGGTATTCGTAGTAGCCATGCCATCGCGCCGCCACGACGAGCGGGTGCTGCCCATCACTGAGTGCGCGCTCGGTGGACGCCATCAGCGACGGCACACGGGCGATGAGTTGCTTGTGGTCGCCAAAGATGGTGTCGCCAGCGGCCATGTCTTCTGTCGTGTAGTCACCGGCTACTGCTCCCGGACAGCGGTAGGCCAGCGTGTGTTCCACCACGAGACGGTTGGTTTCCTTCAGCAACGTCTCGTCGAAAGGACTCTGCAGATGGCTGGCAAGATAGTCAAAGGCGCGGAAATGGTCGGCCATTTCGGTGCACTCCAACAGGCTCCTGCCTACGGGAACCATCGCCATGCCTTGTTCGCGAAGGATGCGGGTGTCGTCAACGGTGAAGCTGTTGCCCTCGATGGCGCACGAATGAGCCGAGAAGAGTATCTCGTTGTACTCTCTCCAGTCCTGCGAGTTCATGCGGCGTACAATCTTCTCATCGTATCGCTGCCGCAAGTCCTCATATCGTGCTATCTCCTTCTCAAACATTTACTTGTTCAGTTTCCAGGTGACGCCGTCCTTGGTGTCCTTCACCTCGAAGCCTGCCTGTGCGAGGGCATCGCGTATCTGGTCGCTGGTGGCCCAGTCCTTGGCGGCCTTGGCCTTGGCGCGCAGGTCGAGCACCATGTCCACCACCTTGCCGAAGGCTTCCTCGCGCTCGGTTGAGTGCTGGGTAAGCGTTGCTTGGCTTTGCAGTCCGAGGATGTCCTCGGCGAAGAGGTGCATCACCTCCCTCAGCTCCTTCAGGCAGTCGGCGCAGATGGTGGCCTTGTGGTCGACGAGCCGGTTGACGACGGTGGCAGCCTCGAAGAGCAGGCTGATGACCTGGGGCGTGGCCAGGTCGTCGTTCATGGCGTCGTAGCAGCGGTCGCGGAGGGTCTTGACGGTGCGCTCGGTGTCGCCGTCACACTGTGAATTCTTCCCTCCGTCGGGGGGATTGAGGGGGGCTAGACGGTCGAGGTCGGCGATGGCGTTCTGCAACTTCTCCAGGCCTTTCTCGGCGGCCTGCAGGGCCTCGTCGCTGAAGTCGACGGTGCCGCGGTAGTGGGCGGAGAGGATGAAGAAGCGGATGGTCATGGGCGAGTAAGGCTTCGACAGCAGCTCGTGCTTTCCGGTAAAGAACTGCTCGAGGGTGATGAAGTTGCCGAGCGACTTGCCCATCTTCTGCCCATTGATGGTAATCATGTTGTTGTGCATCCAGTACTTCACGGCCTGGTGCCCCATGGCGGCCTGTGCCTGGGCTATCTCGCACTCATGGTGGGGGAAGACGAGGTCCAGTCCTCCGCCGTGGATGTCGAACTGCTCGCCGAGGTATTTGCGCCCCATGGCCGTGCATTCGCAGTGCCAGCCGGGGAAGCCGTCGCTCCACGGTGAGGGCCAGCGCATGATGTGCTCGGGCTGTGCCTTCTTCCACAGGGCGAAGTCAGCCTGATGGTGCTTCTCCCCCACCCCGTCGAGCTCACGGCTGGCGTCCTTCACATTCTCCAGCGAACGTCCGCTGAGGATGCCGTACTGGAACTGCTTGTTGTAGGCCTCGATGTCGAAGTAGATGCTGCCATTGCTCTCGTAGGCGAAGCCGTTGTCGAGAATCTGCTGCACCAGCTGCTGCTGCTCGATGATGTGTCCGGTGGCGCAGGGCTCAATGCTGGGCCTTAAGACACCCATCGAGTCCATGGCCTGGTGATAGCGGCGGGTGTAGTACTGCGCTATCTCCATCGGTTCCAACTGTTCCAGTCTGGCCTTCTTGGCTATCTTGTCCTCGCCCTCGTCGGCGTCGTGCTCCAAGTGGCCCACGTCGGTGATGTTGCGCACATAGCGCACCTTGTAGCCCAGGTGCTTCAGGTAGCGGAACAGCACGTCGAAGGTGATGGCGGGACGGGCGTGGCCCAGGTGTGGGTCGCCGTAGACGGTGGGGCCGCAGACATACATGCCCACGTTAGGGGCGTGCAGCGGTTCGAAACGTTCTTTCTGTCGTGTCAGTGTGTTATAGATTACAAGCTTGGAAGTCATTTTCTTTGTGGTATGTTTGGTAGGTGTGGTATGTTTGGTAGGTGTGGTATGTTTGGTAGGTGTGGTAGATTAGCCTATTCCGGCTTTGAGTCCTCGGATGACGGCCGAGGTGAAGCCTGCGTGCTCCATCTCGTTGAGGCCCTTGATGGTCACTCCTCCGGGCGTTGCCACCAGGTCGATGGCCTGTTCGGGGTGCATGCCGCTGGCTTGCAGCAGCTCCACTGCGCCGCGTATGGTCTGCATGACGATGTGCTTGGCGTCGTCGGCCTTGAAGCCCAGCTCCACGCCGCCCTCGCTGGCTGCGCGGATGTAACGCATGGCGTAGGCGATGCCGCAGGAGGCCAGCGTGGTGCCGGCGGCGAGGTGCTTTTCGTCGGTGATGATCACCTGGCCCATCTCCTCGAAGAGCGCCGTCACCAGGTCCCTCTGTTGCTGTGTCACAGCAGCACACGGCACGAGGAACGTCATGGACTGCAGCTGCGCGATGGCGATGTTGGGAATACAGAGGAACAGCGGCGGACACTGTGCGCCCAGCCACTCCTGGATGTTCTTCGACGGCACGCCGGCGGCTATCACCACCAGCGTCTGCTTGCTGGGCTGCAGTGCGTCCTTGATGCCTGTCAGCACCCGCTCCACCAGCCACGGCTTCACGACAACCATCACCACGTCGGCATCGGCCACAGCCTTTGCGTTGTCGGTGGTGGTGCTGACGCCCAATGCTGCAAACTTGCTGAGCACGGCCTGCGACGGGTCGCTCACGCAGATGTCCTTTCCTTCATGTCCGGCCTTCAGCAGGCCCTCGGCGGTGGCGCCGCCCATGGCGCCTGCCCCTATCATTGTTATCTTCATATCATTTTATTTCTATAGTTTATTGATTACATCAATGGTCAGACTGGTGTACTTGGCTATCAACTCAGCAGACATTCCGTCAGCTTTCATGCGACGTGCAGTGTTTTCCTTTTCGTCAGTGCGACCTTTCTCCATTCCCCTCTCCATTCCTTTCTCCATTCCTTCCTTGAATCCCTCGTAGGCTCCCTCCTCGCGGGCACCGTCCACGGTGTTGCGCAGGATGGCGCGGTCCATAAGGTAACGGTCGTAGATGATGCGCTCGTCGCGGCCCATGCGCATCAGGTCAAGCTTCTCACGAGCCTCCCGCAGACCGGGGGCATCGGCATCCTCGGGAATGTCGGTGGTGGACAGGAAGTAGAGCCACTGGTCGAGCGGCACACGGCTCCAGCGGTTGAAGTCGTTCACCTTCAGGATAACATAGCGCGGGTAGAGGTCGCTCACCTCGTCGGCCTGGAACTTCTGCTGCTGGAAGGGAGACAGCTTCAGTAGGTCGCCTTTCGTCAGGCCGTGGAACTCGGTCTTGCCCACGTAGACGCAGTCCTCGCCCTGGCCCAAGTCAAAATACACAATGTTAATACTGTACACACGCTTGACGTGTTCATAGTTCTCGCCACTCTCAATATACTCGGTGACGAGCTTCGACGCGCCGAAGAGCATCCGCTGGAAGTAGGCCTGCTCCGGCTCGCCCTGCACCTCGATGAGCAGCAGGTCGCCATTCTCATCCTCCGCCAGCAGGTCTACGCGGTTGCTCTTCGCATCGGCGTCGGCCTTGTTGCTCTCGCTCTCAAGCAGGCGATGGATTTTGATACTCTTCTTGCGGAGGACTACAGCCACGAAGCCCTCAAGGACGTCGTGGTTAGCCTTTTCGCGGAGCAGGTGCTTCAGCGCCCAGTCGAAGCTGATGAATGTGCGTTTTCCTCTTACCATGTCTGTATGTTTAAATGTGCACTAATCGCTGTCCTCCGGTTGTACTCTGATGAGTCTTTCTATAAAGTCGTCGGCGTCGGCCTTTGTCAGGCACAGCGGCGGCAGCAGGCGCAGGATGTTCTCTCCTGCGGCGCCCGTGAAGCAGTGCTCGTGGCGGATGAGCGGCTTGCGCACCATCTTGTGCGGCATGTCGAGCTCGATGCCTATCATCAGACCGCGGCCGCGCACCTCCTTGATGTGCGAGCTGCCTATGTTGCGGATGCCCTCCATGAGGTAGTCGCCTATGACGCGGGCGTTCTCCACCAGCCCTTCATCCTCCATCACGTCGAGTGTGGCCAGTGCGGCAGCGCAGGCCAAATGGTTGCCGCCGAAGGTGGTGCCCAGCTGTCCGTAGACAGGCTCGAAGTCGGGACTGATCATTACGGCGCCCATGGGGAACCCGTTGGCAATGCCTTTCGCCATGGTGATGATGTCGGGCTTGATGCCCAGATGCTGATGAGCGAAGAACTTGCCGCTGCGCCCGTAGCCGCACTGTATCTCGTCGGCGATGAGGGGCACGTGGTAGCGCTTGCAGGCGTAGGCCAGCTTCTGCGCAAACTCCGGCGTGGCCATCTGGATGCCGCCCACACCCTGAATACATTCGAGGATGACGGCGGCGATGCCACCGCGGCTCAGCTCACGCACCCACGGCTCGAGGTCGTTCAGCGGCAGGAAGCGCACGTGGTGGTTGTCGTTGATGGGAGCCACAATCTTGCGGTTGTGTGTCACCTCTACGGCCAGCGATGTGCGACCATGGAAAGCGCCCTCGCAGGAGAGCACGCGCACATTGCCCGTCTTAAACGATGCCAGCTTCAGCGCGTTCTCGTTGGCCTCGGCACCGCTGTTGATGAGAAACAGCTGATAGTCCTCATAGCCGCTGGCTTTGCCGAGTCTCTCGGCCAGCTCCACCTGCAGTTTGTTCACCACCGAGTTCGAGTAGAAGGCTATCTTCCCGAGCTGCTCCGTCACTTTTTCTATGTAGTGTGGATGTGAATGTCCGATGCTGATGACAGCATGGCCGCCATAGAGATCAAGATACTCCTGCCCCTTGTCATCCCAGACGCGGCAGCCTTTGCCCCTGACGATGTTCACGTCGAAGAGCGGGTAAACGTCGAATAGTTTCATGTTGTTTCCTTTCTTTTTCTGCTCATTGGGTGCAAAGTTACGAAAAAGTCGGGCGCAAAACAAAGAAACTGTTGTTTTTTTTTGCCGAGGCTTCGCATTTTTGTCCCACCACTGCAGATTTTCGTCCGAAGGCTTCGGACGAAGAGTCCGAAGCCTTCGGACAACGAGTCCGAAGCCTTCGGACAGAGTGTCCGAAGCCTTCGGACTTTTTTGAGGGTGCCCCCCGATAGCGTGGCGCACGTGTTCGTGCGCACCATCCAGCTGAAAAAGCGGAAGAACCATCATTTTGTTGGCAAAAAATGCGGAACGAAAGGAAAAAAGTAGTAACTTTGCACGGACGGAGACACAACGCCGTCGGAAAGCTATGACCTACGAAGAAGTCATCAAAGAATTGGAGCTGCTGCGCGCCGCCGGCCTGAATCCAATGCTGTGCGACACCGAGGTGCCGCTGGTCGACGTGCCAGTGCTGGCCGGCACCCCCTCAGACGCTGGCGATGTGACGAGCAACGAGTATGTGCTGATGCCCCGCAAGCTGGTGGGCCAGCATCCCGTGTTCCTCATCGACGTCGACGGTTTGTCGATGCACGATGCCGACATCATGCCCGGCGACCGCTTGGAGGTGCAGATGGACACTGCCGTCAACGACGGCGACATTGTGGTGGCCGAGGTGGACGGCGGCTTCACGGTGAAGGCGTTCTTCACCGATGGCGATGGCCGCCAGTGGCTCGTGCCGCAGAACACCAGTTTTGCGCCCATCCTGCTCGACAACCGCCCGTGGCGAGTCATCGGCAAGGTCATAGGCCTGCGCAAGGGCATACCGAGGGCCTCCTACGCCGACTGCGCCAAGGCGGTGCTCAACGCCAGCCGACAGACACGGAGCGAAGGTGCGGCCACACTGCCGCCAGAGCAGCCTACCATACTGATATTCAGGAAGTATCATCAGCGGCGGGCCGTCGACTACAACGCTGTGCGACAGGCCGTGGAGCGCGTCGTACTGAAGCAGATGCGCCACGCCTACGAGTGGTATGCCGCCTACCGCGTGCTGATGGACCTGGGGCTGATAGACGACCCGATGCTGACGCGCTTTGCCCAGCAGATGAACGTCTGGTTTCCCGACGCCTCCATACGCTGCAGCGCCGACCGCATGGGCGACTATGCCGTGGGCTACACCGCCAGATCCTCGAAGCTGTGGAACGTCGAGATGTATCGCCGCGACATGCGCCAGGGACAGTCGATAACGGCCTTCAACACGCTCCTCCACCGCTGCGAAGAGCTGTACGCCGCCCTCTTCCCACTTCCCCTGCTCGAGCCGGGGCTGCCATTCTGATGCGCCAAAACAAAAAAAAACCTACATCTTTATTTTATTGTGACATAATAAAACGGCAAGAAAAACGTTATTATAGCGTGTTAAGGCGAAGTCTGCTGATTTTGGCCGTTCTATTTGTGGCCTGCTTCGAGGCCCGTGCACAGTACGACCCGTCGCTCAGTCATTACTGGGCGATGCAGACGGCATATAACCCTGCCGCCGTGGGCAAGCAGGACAAAATCAACGTCAATGCCATTTATTCCATGGCGCTGGCAGGCTTTGAGCACAACCCCAAGACCATGTTTTCTGTGGCCGACATGCCGTTCTTTTTCCTCGGCGCCTATCACGGCGTGGGCGTGCGCTTCATGAGCGATGGCATCGGCCTCTTCTCCCACAACAACATCGGCCTGCAGTATGCCTATCGCCATAAGCTTTTCGGCGGTATGCTGGCAGTGGGCATACAGGGCGGCATGCTCAGCGAGAAATTCGACGGCTCGAAAATAGAGATGGAGCAGACCAACGACCTGGCACTGCCCACGGCAGAAGTGGAGGGCAACTCGCTCGACCTGGGCGCCGGACTCTACTATCAGCGCAAGAGCTGGTATGTAGGCGCTGCAGTGCAGCATCTCACGGCGCCTACTGTGGAAATGGGTGAGACAAGTCAGATAAAGGTGCCCATGTCATTTTATTTGAACGCAGGATGCAATATTCAGCTAAGAAATCCGTTATTATCGATACAGCCCTCTGTCTTCGGACAGAGCGATGGCATCAGCCACCGTGCCGACATCACCACCCGACTGACCTACAAGCACGAGGAGAAGATGATGTATGCAGGCGTGGGCTACAGCCCTACGAACTCAGTGTCGGTGTTCCTGGGAGGCGTCTTCCACGGCATCACACTGGGCTATAGCTATGAGGCCTTCACCAACGGTGTGGGGCTTGGCTACGGCTCCCACGAGCTCTTCCTGGGCTATCAGACCGACGTCAACCTCTTTAAGAAGGGGAGAAACAGGCACCAGAGCGTGAGAATTCTCTGAGATTGAGAGAATGAGAAAATGAGAGAATGAGAAATTGAGAGAATGAGAAATTGAGAGAATGAGAGAATGAGAGAATGAGAGAATGAGACATTTGGAAACATATAAAAATAAGAATATGATGAAAAGTAGCAGAATGAGAAAGGAAGCTGGGAAAAGAGTAGTGCAAAAGGCATTCCTCATTTTCTCATTTTCTTCATTTCTCATTTTCTTGACTGCCTGCTTCGGCGGCAAGGAGACGATGGCCAACGGCGGCGAACTGACAGGCGCTGCCGGACGTGCGTTTGCAGAACCTGCTCCTTACGGCATGGTGCTCATCAAGCGAGGACACCTGAAGATGGGTATGGAGAAAGAGGACTCGCTGTGGGGACGACAGACACCTACCAGAGACATCAGCGTGGAGGGATTCTGGATGGACGACACAGAGATTACCAACTCCGAGTACCGCCAGTTTGTGGCCTACGTGCGCGACAGCATCATCCGCGAGCGACTGGCAGACCCCAACTACGGTGGCGACGAGACCTACAAGATTGAGGAGGACAAGGACGGCGAGCCCATCAAGCCCTACCTGAACTGGAAGAAGTCACTGCCCCGCAAGCCCAACGAGGACGAGCAGCGTGCCTTGGAGAGCGTCTATGTCATACATCCGGTGACAGGCGAGAAAATGCTCGATGCCAAGCAGATGAACTACCGCTACGAAATCTACGACTATGTAGAGGCCGCCAAGCGACAGTACAGGGAGGACCCCGAAGAGCGACATCTCGACACCGACCAGTGGGACCCGCAGAAGCAGAAGCCCATCTACAACGAGAAAATATATATCTCGAAAGACACAGCCTACGTCGATGACGAGGGAAAGATACACAGCGAGACGCTCAACAGGGAATACACCGGGCCCTGGGACTTCCTCAATACATACATTATTAATATATATCCCGACACGACGTGCTGGGTGAACGACTTCCCCAACGCCGACAACGAGATGTATATGCGCAACTATTTCTCCAACGCCGCCTACAACGACTATCCCGTGGTGGGTGTCACGTGGGAGCAGGCCAACGCCTTCTGCGCCTGGCGCACCGAGTTCCTGCTGAAGGGCCTCGGCCCGGCGGCACGCTTTGTGCAGCGCTACCGTCTGCCGACAGAGGCGGAGTGGGAATATGCTGCACGGGGCAAGAACCAGAACGAGTTCCCGTGGGAGAACGAGGACGTGGCATCGGGCAAGGGATGCTTCTTCGCCAACTTCAAGCCTGACGACGGCAACTACACCAAGGACGGCAACCTCATCACATCGAAGGCCGGCATCTACAGCGCCAACAGCAACGGGCTCTTCGACATGGCTGGCAACGTGGCCGAATGGACATCGACCATCTACACCGAGGCCGGCGTCGACGCCATGAACGACATCAACCCGCAGCTGAAGTACAACGCCGCCAAGGAAGACCCCTACCGGCTGAAGAAGAAGAGCGTGCGCGGAGGCTCGTGGAAAGATCCAGAGAGCTACATCCGCTCGGCATGGCGCAGCAGCGAATACCAGAACCAGCCACGCTCCTACATCGGCTTCCGCTGCGTCCGCAGCCTGGCCAACACCTCCAGCGAGAAAGCAAAGCCCGCCAAGGCAACAGCTAAAAAGAAAAGGAAATAAGGCTTTATCGTGATAACGTTATAACGAGATCACGTTATAACGACAAAACGTAATAACGTTATAACGTGATAACGACAAAACGAAATAACGTGATAACGTGATAACGTGATAACGACAAAAACGAGAGAAGAAAACAACGAAAAACGACAGCAAAAATGACCAAATACAGCAAATTCAATCCCATCTACCGCCTGCAGAAATGGCTCGACAGCGTGCCAGGGCAGACGTTCATGAACTACGCCTACAGCTGGGGCGCCTCCATCGTCATCCTCGGTGCTTTGTTTAAGCTCACCCACCTGCCAGGCGCTAACACCATGCTCTTCCTCGGCATGGGCACTGAGGTGCTGGTGTTCTTCATCGCAGGCTTCGACCGTCCCTTCGACAAGACCGAAGAGGGCAAGGAGCTGCCCACACATGTCGTAGACGTAGAGAACCCGGAGGGCACGACAGAGGGCACCGCAACTCCCGCTGTTGCCAGCGGCGGCACCATCATCATTGGTGGCGGCGGCTCGGCAGAAGGTGCTGGCGGCGAAGGCAGCAGCGTAGAAGGCGAAGGCGCTGGCAGCGGCATTGCCGGCGGCGGCGGTGTCATCAGCGGTGGCGGCTTCATTGGTGGCGGCGGCTATGTCGGCGGCGGCTACGGCGGTGGTGCTGTGGCTGGCGAAGGCGACGCTGCGGCCGAGGGCATCACAGTGGGCGAAGGCGGAAGTGCCATTCCTGTCAGTGGCGGCATCATCAGTGGCGGCATCATAGGCGGCATCGCAGCTCCGCAGCAGCCCGAACTGCCCGACATCGATCCTGCAGAGATGGAGGAGGCCACGCAGAACTACGTGGAGCAGCTGAAGAGCCTCACAGAGACGCTGAAGAAAGTCAGCGAGCAGAGCGAGCGCCTCACACGCGACAGCGAGGAGATGGAGAACCTCAACCGCACGCTCACCGGCATCTGCAAGGTCTATGAGATGCAGCTCAAGGGTGCCAGCCAGCAGATAGGCACCATCGACCAGATCAACGAGCAGAGCCGCCGCATGGCCGACCAGATAGCCGAGCTGAACAAAATCTACACCCGCATGATAGAGGCCATGACCGTCAACATGAAAGCAGTGAATAGTTGATAGTGTATAGTTTATAGTTATGATGACAAAGAAAGCTTGCCAGGAAATCATAACTATTCACTATCAGTTATAAACTATAAACTAAAAAAAGAATATGGCAATAAGGAAAAGACCCGTATCTCCGCGCCAGAAGATGATCAACCTGATGTACGTCGTGTTGATGGCTATGCTGGCATTGAACGTCTCCAACGAGGTGCTCAACGGCTTTGCCATTGTGCAGGAAAGCCTCAACCGCACCACAGAGAACGCCACGCAGGAGAACCAGGTCATCTACGACGACTTTGAACAACAGATGGCGGCCAACCCGCAGAAGGTGAAGGAATGGTATGACAAGGCCATGCTGGTGAAAGAGATGAGCCAGAAGCTTTACGGCCTCGCCTCCGAGCTGAAGATGGCCATCGCCAAGGAGGCTGACGGTCAGAAAGGAAACCCCGACAGCCTGCAGAACAAGGAAGACCTGGAGGCCGCCAACCAGATTATGCTCGCTCCGGGACGCGGACGAGGCGAAGAGCTGAAGAAAGCCATAGAGACCTATCGCGAGGGCATCCTTGCCATGGTGACCGACTCGGTGAAGCGACAGCACATAGCCAGCGACCTCACCACAGAGGTGCCTTCAGGCATCTTGGGAAAGAACTGGCAGGAATACATGTTCGAGGCCATGCCGGCAGTGGCCGCCATCACCATGCTGACAAAGCTGCAGAACGACGTGCGCAACGCCGAGAAAGAGGTGCTGCACACACTGGTGCAGAACATCGACGTGAAGGACATACGCGTCAACCTGCTCGACGCCTTCGTCATACCCAACTCGCAGACCATCGTGCAGGGCGACCGCTTCTCGGCACGCATCGTCATGGCGGCCATCGACACGACGCAGGTGCCCGAGATTTACATCGGCGACCGCAAGGTGGAGCTGCCCGACAACATCTATGAAACCGTATGCTCGCGCACCGGTGACTTCACCTTGAGCGGATATATACAGACCATCAATGGCAACGGCGACCGCATACGCCGCGACTTCTCGCAGAAGTACACCGTGGTGGAGCCCAGCGCCACCGTCAGCGCCGACCTCACACGTATGCTCTACGCCGGCTATGCCAACCCCATCAGCGTGTCGGTGCCGGGCGTGCCCCTGAACAAGATATCGGCCTCGATGACCAACGGCACGCTGACGCCAAACGGCGCCGGCAAGTACATCGCCCATCCCACGAAGATAGGACAGGACGCCGTCATCACCGTTACCTCGACGAACACGGGACGGCCGCAGACCATGGGAACATTCACGTTCCGAGTGCGCAAGCTGCCCGACCCCACACCTTACATCGACATCACCGACGAGGCCGGCAACCCCGCCCGATTCAAAGGTGGCAACATGCCGAAGGGTAGCCTCATGGCCGTGGAGACCATCGGAGCGGCCATCGACGACGGCATCCTCGACATCGGATTCCGCGTGCAGTCATTCGAGACGGTGTTCTTCGACAACATGGGTAACGCCAAGCCGCTGGCCAGCGACGGAGCACGATTCTCGGCAGCACAGAAAGACCAGTTCCGAAAGCTCAACCGCGGACGGCGCTTCTACATCTCGCGCGTCGTGGCTGTAGGCCCTGACGGCATTGAGCGCACGCTGACGACAGCCATGGAAATCAAGGTCAATTAAAAAAACGCAGAAGACTATGAACATGAAGTCACTGAAGCAGACAGCTCTGGCGGCAGGCATACTGCTGGCAGCGGCGGGGTGTGACCCCAAAGTGGTAACCGACATGTACACCAACGAGTTTGCTGCCGTGTCGCCCGACTCTGTGCGGCTGTTTGTCAAAGGCGAGAAGATGCCGCCAAGCACGCGGGCCATAGGCGAGGTGAAGGTGGTAGACAACGGTTTCTCGACGAAAGGAACGCTGGAGCGTGTCCTGCAGATGGCCGTTGAGGCGACAGCCAAGAACGGCGGCAACGCACTGGTCATCACCGAGCACCGCACGCCTGACATGAGATCGACCATCAACCGCGTCTGGGGCACGATGCTGCGAATGCCCGACGATGCGGCCGACAGCCTGCCCACCATGACCGTCCAGGAGCTGCTCGCACAGCGCATGGCAGCAGCGGGCAGGGGCTATCAGCAGGAAATGGAGAGACAGCAGCAGCTGAGGGAAGAGAGACGCAAGCTGCAGCCGCTCAACGTTCTGCGGGTCAGTGCAGGGCCGTCAGTCATGACGTCGGAGTTTGTCACTAACTATCGCACCTACAAGTCGCGCACAGGCTTCGACCTCCTCGTCGACTACGACCATCTGTGGAAATCGGGATTCGGCTTCGGCATCAACTACCTATACAACTCCACGTCGTTTGACGGCGATTACAACACACACATCCACTACTTCGGTCCCAGCTTAGTCATGGCGCTGGCAACGCGGAAATGGCGCTTCGACGGTGCGTGGGGCGTTGGCTATGCCCACTACACAGAATCGCTGGGCAACCAATCAGAAAGCGAGGACAATGCGGCCATCTTCTTTCGCGCTGGTGCGGAATATCGCGTGGCAAAGCACTTGGCCATCGGCCTGCAGATACACACACTCAGTATGCCACAGAAGAAGCCCGAGGGAGTGGAACTGAAGAAAAACGAGTTCTACGGCATACGCCATCTGAGCCCGCACGTCCGTTTGTGCTACTATCTCTAAGAACAATAAAAGAAGATCATACATACATCAAGAACAATGGGAATGAGAAGAAATAGCTTGAGAGCCAATCGCCAGTGGATCATGGTCGTGGCTTTGTCATTTGTCATTTGCCACTTATCGCTGAGCGAAGCACAGGCCCAGCCGCGCCAGCGACGCAACCAGCAGGCGCAGCAGACCCAGCAGGCGCAGCAGCAGAGCACGCAGCAGGGAGGCATGACGCAACGAATGAGGATCATGTATCCCACAGCCGTAGAGATGCCCGAGGATGTGGTGTGGCGGCGCGACATCTACCGCGAGATAGACCTGAGCCTGAAGGAGAACGCCGGACTCTACGACCCCGTAGAGCCGCAGGGCAAGCGACTGAACCTCTTCACATACGTCTTCAAGCTGGCACTCAACAGCTACATACCCGTCTATGAGTACAACCTCGACGGCAACGAGGTGCTGGAGGAACAGGCAAAGGTGGACATGAAGAGCATACTCGACAACTATCACATCTACTACACCGAAGAGGGCGGCAAGGTGAAGGTGGACAACAGCGACATACCCTCGGCAGAGGTGAAGATGTACTACCTGAAGGAGTGCGCCTACTACGACCAGGCCAACACCACCTTCCACATCAAGCCCATCGCCTTCTGCCCCGTCATGGTGCGTGAAGACGACTTCGGAGGAGAGTCGGCCAAGTATCCACTGTTCTGGGTGAAGTACACCGACGTGGAGCCATATCTCAGCCGGCAGAGCATCAAGGTGAGCGACGTCAACGATGCCGCCCAGATGAACCTCGACGACTTCTTCACGATGAACAAGTACAAGGGAAAGATCTACAAGACGGCCAACCGCTTGGGCAAGACGATAGCACAGATAGCCGGCGAGGACAGCACGAAGTACAGTGCCGAGCAGAAGCGTATAGAAGCCGAGCTGGAGGCTTTCCGCAAGAACATCTTCGGCGACCCGGCACGACGCGACAGCCTCGACAGCATAGCAGCAGCCGACCCGAAGGCTGCCAAGGCCACCGCGAAGAAGAAACGCGAGCGCAGCAGCCGCAGCGAGAGGGCCAGCTCGACACCCAGCAGCGGATCGCAGCCAGCACGCGTCTCAGTGCGACGGGAGCGCCACTAATACATCAGGTCAATTACCTAATCGGAAGGAACGATGGAAACGAAGAACAACAATGTGAGGAAATGGTGGCTGTACGGCGCATTGGTGTCGTTTGTCATTGCCGTGGTAGGGGTCATTCTCGTGCTCTTTGTGTTTAAGGACAAAAAGTCGCACAAGGCCTACGATGATGAGGATGATGAAGACGACACAGAGGTGGTGGAAAAGCGGCATCATGCCTGGGACGATGATGAATGGGACGACGAGGAATGGGACGACGAGGATGACATGGAGGAAAGGAAGTCGAAGAACTCGCTCGACGACCTCGACGACATCCGCGACATTCCCGACGAGGAGGTGATCACGCCGGAAGAGCCCGATGACACCGACGACAGCATCTACGACGTGGTGGAGCAACAGCCGCAGTTCTCAGAAGGAGACATCAGCGTATGGCTCAGTCAAAACATACAGTATCCGCCCGAGGCCATGGCCGATGGCATACACGGCAGAGTGCTCTGCCAGTTTATCGTTGAGAAAGACGGAACCATCAGCAATGTCACCGTGCTGCGAAGCGTCGACCCCTTATTAGACAAGGAGGCCGTGCGCGTTCTTGAGAGCATGCCCAACTGGAAACCTGGCATGAAGGACGGACAGCCCGTGCGCGTGAAGTACACCGTACCCATATCGTTCAATCTATAATAATTCTCATTGCACACGCTTATGGCACGTAAGGTAATAGGCATCGGCGAGACCGTCCTCGACATCATCTTCAAGGACAACAAGCCAGTGGGAGCCATGCCCGGAGGCTCAGTGTTCAACAGCATCATCTCGTTAGGACGCTCAGGAGTGAAATGCGCGTTCATCAGCGAGACAGGCAACGACCGCGTGGGGCGAACCATCCTCGACTGCCTCAAGGAAAACGGCGTCGACGCCACAAGCGTCTATGTCTATCCCGACTCGAAGTCGCCACTATCGCTCGCATTCCTCAACGAGCAGAACGATGCTGAGTACATCTTCTATAAAGACCACCCCAACGACCGGCTGGAGTTCACCTTCCCCGACATCAAGCCCGACGACATCGTGCTCTTCGGCTCCTACTACGCCGTCAATCCTGTCATACGCCCCCAGGTGGTGGGCTTCCTCGACTATGCCCGACAGCATGGTGCCATTCTCTACTACGACGTCAACTTCCGAGCCTCACACAAGAACGAGGTGCTGAAACTCACCTCCAATATCCTGGAGAACCTGGAGTATGCCGACATTGTGCGCGGCTCCACCGAAGACTTCGAGGTGATGTTCCGCAAGAGCGACCCCGACGTCATCTATCGCACACAGATAGCCTTCTACACCAAGCGCTTCATCTGCACACAGGGGGCCAAGCCCGTGGAGCTGCGCGCTGAGAACGGCCTGAAGAAAAGCTATGCAGTGCAGACCGGGGGAGAAACGGTCAGCACCATCGGAGCGGGCGACAACTTCAACGCCGGCTTCGTCTTCGGCCTCATACGCTATGGCATCACGCGTCAGCAGATAGAGCAGGGCCTCACCGAGCAGCAGTGGGACCAGCTCATTGGCTGTGCACAACTGTTCTCCGCAGAAGTGTGCCGGAGCCTCAACAACAGCGTCAGCCCCGAATTTGGAAAAAGAATGGCGGAAAAGCTCTCTCTGTAAAGCTTGCACGCCCACTGGCCGTATGGTGCACGTATTCGTGCACACCGTCACAAAACATGCTGAAATGAAGAAGATTTATAAAGCTCACATCCTCTATACAAAAGAGAAGCATCGCTTCGAGGTGTTGGAGAACGGATATGTAGCCGTGAACGCCGATGGGCGCGTGGCAGGCGTGGCCACAGACTTGGCGTCGCTGGCCGATGATGACGCAGAAGTCACCGATTTTGGCGACCGTCTGCTCATTCCTGCCATGAACGACCTGCATGTGCACGCCCCGCAGTATCGCAATCAGGGTATCGCCATGGACTTGGAACTGCTGCCGTGGCTGCAAAGCTACACTTTTCCTGAGGAAGTGAAATTTGCCGACGTGGCCTATGCTGAGCGTATGTACCGCCGCTTTGTGCACGACCTGTGGCGCTTCGGCACCATGCGCGCCTGTGTGTTTGCCACCGTTCATACCGAGAGCACCCGCCTGCTGATGCGCCTCTTCCGAGAGACCGGCATGGGTGCGCTGGTGGGCAAGGTGGCCATGAACCGCAACTGCCCTCAAGGGCTCAGGGAGTCGGTGGAAGAGATGGTGCAGGGCTATGAGACGCTGATAGAAGAGTGCGGGGATAGGAGTGAAGAGTCGTTGGTGCGACCCATCATCACGCCCCGTTTCATCCCGTCGTGTACGTCCGAGATGCTCCGCGCCTGTGGCCAGCTGGCGGCTAAATATCAGTTGCCCGTGCAGTCGCATCTCTCAGAGAACAAGGATGAGATAGACTGGGTGCAGTCGCTGGAAAAGGAGAGCACCTGCTATGGCGATGCCTACGACCGCTACGGCCTCTTCGGACAGACACCCACCGTGATGGCCCACTGCGTATGGACTGAAGGCGAAGAGCTGGCACTGATGAAGCGCCGCAAGGTGGTGGTGGCCCACTGTCCCACGTCGAATTTCAATGTGGCCTCGGGCATGGCAC
The DNA here is from genome assembly GCA_016285055.1 of Prevotella sp. Taxonomy (GTDB): domain Bacteria; phylum Bacteroidota; class Bacteroidia; order Bacteroidales; family Bacteroidaceae; genus Prevotella. The sequence continues at coordinate 30,773 of JAEEPZ010000007.1, read as the reverse complement.
CCATCCGACAGTTCCTCGACGAAGGACTGAGTGTGGGACTCGGCAGCGACATCAGCGGCGGCCACGACCTGAACATCTTCCGCATGATGGTCTATGCCATACAGGTGAGCAAGATGCACTATCAGAAGAATTTCCATCTGCCATTCCTCTCGCTGTCAGAGGCGTTCTGGCTTGCCACAAAGTCAGCCGGGAGCTCCTTCGGACGTGTGGGAAGTTTCGAGCCGGGCTATGAGTTCGACGCCCTCGTCATTGACGACAGCAACCTGAATTTCGACAACTATTCGCTATTAGAGCGGCTGGAGCGTTACATCTATCTGGGCGACGACCGCCAGATTGTGCACCGCTTCTGCCGGGGAAAGATGATTAAAGAACCTGAGTTCGACAGGCAATAACAAGCCTCCTTCCTTTCTTCACTCAATGTCGACGACGGTGATGCCGGCGCCGCCAAACTGCACATGCTCGTCGCGGAAGTGGGCGACATTGGGCACGGTGGCCAGATACTGGCGGATGAGCTGGCGCAGGATGCCCGTGCCAGTGCCGTGGAGGATGCGCACGCGGCTCATGCCCACAAGGATGGCATCGTCGATGAAATAGGTGACGGCCTGAATGGCCTCGTCGCCACGCATGCCGCGCACGTCAAGGTCCTGGTGGAAATTCATCTTGCGAGAGTCGATGGCGGCACGTGTACCTGCACCTAATGTGGCGTAGCTGCCGGAAATCTGTGCATTGCGTTCCTCGGCCTTCGTCTGCTCTTTCACAGGGGCCTTGGCAGGCTCCAGACGGTCTAAGCGCATCTTCGTGCGCATGCTGCCGAAGACAATCACCGCCTGCTTGCCGTCAATCTTCTCTATCGTGCCAATGCTGGTGAGGCCTTTGATGCGGACGGTGGAACCGGGCAGAAGTGAAGACTGATGAGTGGAAAGTGAAGAATTGCCTTCCGCGGTTCCTGTAGGTGAAGGTTTGGCGGTAGCCGATTCTTCACTCTTAGCTTTTAACTTTTCATTTTTCCGCTCCTCCTTTCTCTTCTTCCGCTCCTCTATCTGGCGCATCTTCCGCTCTATCAGCTCATCGTTCTGGCGGGTGTCGATGCCCTCCACCTCCTGCTTAAACTGCTCCATCTCCTCACGGATGCGGCGTGTGGCCTCTCTCTCGGCCTGCTGTTCACGAATCTCGCGGATGGCATTCTCAATCTTCTTGTTGGCCTGAGAGAGCAGCTCCTCGGCCTGCTCCTTTGCACGCCGGAGGATGGCCTTGCGCTCCTGCTCTATCTCCTCGATGCTGGCCTCCAGCTTCTCGCCTCTTGCCTCCAGCTTCTTCTCGTGCTGGTGGATGGTCTGGCGCTTGCCCTCCCAATAGCGCTTGTCGCGCACGATGTCCTGCAGGTACTTGTCGCTCTGGATGTATTCGCGGCCCACAATGTCGCTGGCATCGTTGATCACCTCCTCGGGCAGGCCTGTCTTACGGGCTATCTCGATGGCAAAGCTGCTGCCCGGCTGGCCGATGCTGAGCTGGAAGAGGGCACGCATCTCGTTACGGTCGTAGAGCATCGCGCCGTTGACCACGCCCTCATGGCCGTCGGCGAAGTGCTTCAGGTTCTGATAATGGGTGGTGATGACACCAAAGGCCTTCTTCTTCCAAAACTGCTTCAGCACCGCCTCGGCTATGGCACCGCCAATCATCGGCTCAGTACCACCGCCAAACTCGTCGATGAGCAGTAGCGTGTGCTCGTTGCAGTTGCGAATCATCTGCTTCATGTTCATCAGATGGCTGGAGTACGTCGACAGGTCATCCTCAATGCTCTGCTCATCGCCGATGTCTATCATGATGCTGTCGAACATGCCGCAGAGTGAGCGCTCGCCCACAGGAATGCTCACACCGCATTGCAGCATATACTGCAGCAGTCCCACCGTCTTCAGGCACACCGACTTGCCGCCCGCATTGGGGCCGGAGATAATAAGCAGGGTGGTGGCGGGAGCCTTCAGCTCGATGTCTAATGGCACCACTTTCTTGCCCTGTTTCTCCAACGAGAGCTGCAGCAGCGGATGGACAGCCTGAATCCAGTCAATATGCGGCTTTGACAGAACCTGCGGCATCGGCTCAATGGCTTTCGTCAGCTTGGCCAGCTCAGCTTTAGCGTGAATCAGGTCTATCTGTGCCAGAAATTCATACGAGTTCAGAATCTCGGTGGCTTGAGGGCGCACCTCATCGCTGAACACCGTCAGGATGCGGATAATCTCGCGTCGTTCGGCAGCCTCCAGCTCACGCACCTTGTTATTGGCTTCCACCACCTCCGTCGGCTCAATGAACACGGTCTTGCCCGTTGCCGACTCATCATGCACAATGCCGTTGATTCTGCGCTTCACGCTGGGCGAGACGGGAATCATCAGGCGCCCGTCGCGCACCGTCGGAGCAGCATCCTTGTCCACCAAGCCGTCTTTTTGAGCCGCATGAAGTATCGTATATAAGGTACGCGAGATGGAACCCTCCATCTTCAGCATGTCGTGGCGGATGCCCGCAAGCGTCATCGTCGCCGAGTCCTTGATCTTGCCAAATTTATCCAGAATAGAGTCTATGCGGCGCATCATGGCCGGGAAAGTCGCCACATCCTGTGTCAATCTTTGCAGGGCAGGATAGGCGTATTCAGCTACAGGAAGAGAGTCGTTATCTTGATTGAGATACTTCACAATATTTGCAATCGTCTCCAGCGACCGCCGCAAGTCCCACACCTCCTGCTCTTCCAGATGTGTGCCTTCAAGTCGGATACGTTTGATGCTCTCGCGCACGTCGAAGAAATACTGCATGGGGAAATCGGTGGCTTTCTCCTGCAAACGGCGGAACTCACGCGTCTGCTCCAGCCATTCATTCACCTCGGCGACATCAGTGGAAAAGGCTATCTTGTCCACCTTCTCCTTGCCGAGTGTGCTCAGGCACCGCTCACGCAGCAGCGTCCGTATCTCATCAAATCCAATCTTACGTTCAAAGTTTTCTGGGTAAATCATGGTGCAAAGGTACGAAAAAGTTAGAAGTTAGGGGGCACGACGGAGGAGTTTTTGGACCGTTGATTCGTAAATAATGTTAAACGGCAAAAAATAACGCCTCCGTCCTGCCCCCTAACTCCCAACTATTTTGTACCTTTGCACCCGCTTTTCAAGCAACTCGGGCACTGGAGAGATGGTAGAGTGGTCGATTACAACGGTCTTGAAAACCGTCGCACGGAGACGTGCCGGGGGTTCGAATCCCTCTCTCTCCGCCAAGAATTTGAGAAACCCGCTGATTTTCAGTGGGTTTCTTTCTTTTTACAAAAACTGCTCCCCCTGACTGCTCCCCCTGACATTTTTAAGATTATTTAAGTGTTTCCTTTCTAAAAATGCCTCAAAATGCCACTTTTAACGGTATCTGTGAGCGTTTTTGAGGTTTTCTCATTATCTTTGTACCAAAATTCCGTATATGTGTAATATAAAGATAATAAAAGGTGTATTCGACACAAATTTAGAGCTTGAACATGCAAGCGTCGTGGCTGGTTTCCCTTCTCCTGCTGACGATTACAGGCATGAGACATTAGACTTCAATCGCGATTATATCAGACACCCCGAAGCATCGTTCTATGGTGATGTAGAAGGTGATAGTATGAAAGATGCTGGCCTTTTAGATGGCGATAGGGTTATTATTGACAGAGCTGTAGAACCGCATCATGGCTCGATAGTAGTTGCATGGTGGGATGGCGGTTTTACAATGAAGTTCCTGGATCTAACCCACAAAGATGAAGGCTACATCGAATTGCGCCCAGCCAATGACGATTTCCCTGTGTTCTGTGTTGATGATCCAGAGCAGTTCCAAGTGTGGGGGGTGGTTATCCATTTAATCCGTACTTTTGAGAAAATATAATATATGTACGGCATCATTGACTGTGATAACTGCTACGTATCATGTGAGCGTGTCTTTCGGCCTGATCTGGAAGGTGTGCCTGTAGTCGTATTGAGTAATAACGACGGTTGCGTAGTGGCTCGCAGTAATGAAGCAAAGAAGATGGGAATAAAGGCCGGTACACCATACTTCCAACTGGCGCAACAGTTCCCTAACCAGAAGATTGCAGTCTTTTCGTCAAATTATGAATTATATGGTGAACTGACTGGACGTATAGTAAGCATTATCAGTAAAGAAGTTCCAGCATATTTCCGCTACAGTATCGACGAATGCTTTGTGTACCTCGATGGAATGGAGCACCTGGACTTGAAGCGGTGGGGAGAGGAACTACATAAGAAGATAAAGCAGTACGTCGGTATGCCAGTGAGTATAGGACTTGCACCCAATAAGACACTGGCTAAGATGGCCTCTCACTTTGCCAAGAAATATCAGGGCTACCGTCACTGTTGCATGATAGATACCGACGAGAAACGAATCAAGGCTCTTAAACTGTACCCCATCGATGAAGTCTGGGGTATTGGTAGAAGATATGCTGCCAAACTTGATGCTTTGGGAGTTAGGACGGCCTATGACTTTGCCGCACACAATGGCGATTGGGTTAAGCTCACATTTAACAACATTGTCATTCAAAGAACCTGGCGCGAACTGAATGGCGAAGACTGTGTGCCAAACGAAGAATTGACCAAAAAGAAAAGTATCTGCACAAGTCGCTCTTTTAATGGCATGATTTCTGACATTGAGGGGCTAAGAACTCAGGTTGCAAACTATGCTGCTCGATGTGCTGAGAAACTGAGAATGCAGAGTACAGTTGCGTCATCGGTGGGCGTTTTCCTGAATACAAATGCTTTCAGGGAGGATCTTGCTCAGTATTGGAATTTTCAGGAACAACGGCTTATCACACCTACCAGTTCTACCATTACCATTGTTCAGACGGCCAACGAGATACTGAAAAGGATTTACAGGCAGGGCTATCAGTACAAGAAAGCAGGAGTTATCGTTATGGGTATCGGTGCTGACAGTCCAATCCAGCAAGATCTATTTGATATAAATGCCGAACAGTTCCAGAAGATGAAGCGGCTCGATGAAGTAATAGACCGCATAAACAGGATGCAGGGTAGTGAAACGATAGTGCTTGGTGCGCAACAGTACACCCGAAAGGACGGAAAGGGCAAAGCAGATGTTTTCGCCAATGCCATCAAACATGACCACAAAAGCCCTAATCCTACAACGAGGTGGTCGGACGTGATACGGCTAAATTCAGAAAAAGGAAAGACTAACAAATAAAAAGGGCTATTCTCACGAACCGCCCAACAAAGATAGTTAACCATCTTACATAATTCTTCTTTTTATTTTTTCAAGCGTATGAAAAATGGGGGCGACGTTTTGTATTAACAAATTTCATATTGGACAAAATTATGAAAATTTTAGCCGCCCCCCTTATTGCATGTATTACCAAGCATCCCAGCCGTTATCTTCGCCGTCGTAGTCAAACTCATCATCAAGACCTGACACTCTCATACGACGCTCATCATAATTACTGGCAGCTAACAACTGGTGTGCAACTCTAACATAGACTACTTCCATTTCTGGTTTTAGATACGACTTTTTCATAATTGTTCCTCCTTATTTGATTACCTTTTTACCATTTATCACATATACGCCTTTCGGCAATTTATCAAGATTGTCACCAAGGTACAAACCATTGATAGAATATATTCCTTCTGATTTCTCAGATCCTTCTTCACTACATACTTCGCTTATTGTTGTTGTTATACCATCAACATTGATTGCTCTAATTCTTGCAGCGGAAGGGGTCGATGGTTGGAAGTAGGCACGAAGTCCTTTTATAGTGCCATCTGCTGAAAGGGATTTTATTGTATTATTACCAGCCAAGTAATAGCATCCCTCCCCAGGTTGAACAGCATTGAATGTTGGAACGAAATCGTAATCACCGCCTCTGGTAGAATAGAGATTTTTCGTATTTATGTAATATCTCCCAGGGTTGGCGAACATCATTTCTTGATAGTCGGCTCTAAACATTTCATCAGGTATGCTACAATTACAGATTTCCTTAACATCTTCGTATGGTTTTATAAGGAAAGGATGACCAGCACTGACTTTATCTGTACTTGTAAAATTAAGAACTCCATTCCCTGAAGATTCAAAAACGGCCAATTCTCCAATGCTATTATCAATATCGAATGGCATAACTAAAGTGTTCCATTGACCAGCTTTAAGGTTTCTTCTCACAACAGCATTCAACATAGCATCTTCAATAGATTCATCAATTCCTGATTCATCAGAGAACAGAAAGTACCAGAAATGACGAGGGTTGTATAGATAAGCTAACAATTGGTATTCTGGTGTAGGAGGAAGGGCTATGCCGCATATTTTTAACCCGCTGTAATCCCAACTATAATTGTTGGCACATACATTTAAGTCATCAAGAATATAATTAGTCCAGTAGTAACCGAGTATGTCCGTTATCATTGTATAATTCTCTATCTGCATGGATATGTATTTTCCAGAATAGTTACCAGTCAGATATTCTTCCTCGGTAATATAAATTGGCTCATCATCCTTCAATACAACATTCCCATCAGAACTATTAAGAACTGTCGTAACTGCTGTTAGTGTAGGTATTTTATTTTCAGTCTTCTTAACTCCATACACTACGCCAGAGAAATAGCCTTTATTTGGGAGTTTGGATGTATTAAGTTCAAGAAGGTTTTTCAGATTTACATAGACTCCCCCATTTCCATCTTGTAACAATGCCATACCTCTATTAGTTGCTCTGACGATCCCTGATTCGACATTCATTTTGACAGGTTGATTGTCGGGGAGGTTATAGAAGTCTGTCAAATCTGTAATAGACTGTTCGGCAGGGAAATCACTATTTATGTCATAGCATTTGACACCTGTTATCTTTATACTCCTGATTTTTACCTTATAATTCTGGCTTGCATCAGTTTTTCTGGCCCTAAATATTAAAGTCACTTTGTTCTTAGGGTATGTGTCACTATACTTCAACTCATAAAATCCATTTCCGTATGATAGCAAGTTAAAAGGTGTCATTTCTCTCGTGTTGCCATCAACATTGTAGTAGAATGACTTTATATTGCCAATAGTCCAGTCATCATAAGATTCCACTGTAAAGACAAAGCTTTTGTAAAAGGTATTATTGAAATCAACAGTAGTTCGCAAAACCGCAGTTTCATTAAGGTTGAGAATACTGTAATCTATGGTCGCTGGTTGATTAGCATTCGCATACCACCTCCCACTTTGATTGTCCCAAGTGTCATCTATACCAGAGTTTACAAAAGAATAGTAATAGAGTGTTTCACTACTTTGACCATACACATTGCTAATTGCTAAACAAAGTAGCATTAGCAGCCCGATTTTGAGTTTAGTTCTTTTCATAATCTGTTTGTTTTAAGTGAATAAATATAGAAAGACGCTGCAAATTTACGATGGTTATTTTATGCCACAAAACCACAACGGTGGTGGAACATGAGCATAGTGAAGTCTGTTGTACTTTTGCAGTCTTATAAGGAAGGCTCTGTGTAGTAAACATCTTCAATGGCTCGCAATTTCTATACAGGAGCATAGTATAAACCAGCCTCAAAGCCCTGTGCTTGTGGGGCGAAAGTATTATGCCAGATGAATGAAATTGAAGAATTAAAAGAGGTATTGAGGGTGACATTATCGAGGCTGAAAGAAAAAGGTGTTACAGATCAAGACATCACGGAACTGATCAAAGGTGAACGGCAAAGAGTTAGCAGGCTGAAAGTGACAAGCGACTTACAGCTATTGCTTGTCGATTATCGGGCAGAGATAAAGTTAGAGCCATTGCATAGAGCGATATATCTGCTATTTCTTAGACATCCTGAAGGAATCCGCTATAAAGAACTGCCAGACTATCGGGAAGAACTGGCCGCTATCTATCATTCTATGAAACGAAACACACAGGCAAGGAAAAAGGTTGAGCGTAGTATCATCGACGTAACAGACCCTCTCTGTCATTCCATCATAGAAAAGTGTGGCAGAATAAACAGTATCATCAGGCATACCATTCCTATAGATGTAGCAGGGGAATACATGATACAGGGAGAGAAAGGTGAGATTAGAAGAATCTCACTTGACAGAAATCTGTTAGTGTGGGAAAATGAGCGAGGCTAAAATCCTTATATATAGAATAAAATACAAATCATCAGAAAAAGATGATATAATAGAAGATTAGAATTATAGATTTATATTCAAGTTAAAACTATCTGGAGAATATTTTGATCTACGGAGATAGGTATTTGAAAGTAGGGATTGGGCTTGTGATACAGCTAAGGTCTGTATGGCATTGACTGATTCACTTGAAGGGGTAAAAAGGCGAAGAGCCTTTTTATTTTTGTCCGCTAAAAGCCTTATATATAAGAGAAAAACAACAATTATGTATAACAATTTAAAGGACAAATCAATGAACAAATGAAAAAGATTTTAACGAGTTTACCTCCAGCATTAGGGCTTATCTGCCAGGTACTCATTATTGCGAACCTTGGATTAGAGGTTTACAAGTTTTTTAAGCCCAAGAAAGACAATTCCCCTCATGGCCACAAATAAAATGAAATGACCTATGAGAAGGCAACTGACATTCTAATTGTAGTGCTTGACGCTACATTACAGATTCTTAAAGCTATCAAGAAACTACGCAGTCTGACAAACAGCAACAAGAAAAAAGGCAGCGGAGATTCTTATGTTTACGACAATTAAAACAATAACAACAATGGCAGCAAAGAACAAAAAAGAACAGCAGACAGAAATCAAGCCTATCGAGGCTGAAATTATGTCCGAAGAAACATTAGGCATCAACGATCCTGAAATCATTGAGGCCGAAGTTATCGAGATCGAAGAACAGGGTGACAATCACCCTAACTTCATCGAATCCAACACCCAGGCTATCACGCTTGCGGAGTTGACAGAAAACAACATCATCCCCACCTTCAGCGACAACAGCCTGACTATTTCGCACCAGAACTTTATCGGTGCTGTAACGACTATGGCTGAGAAGGTGTTCGGAGAACTCACACCTGTTGAGTGCCGTGTGTCACACCCCATCATTGGGCGTGTACCAAGTGCTCAGTACAAAAAGGCAAGTGAACTGACTGATGACGAAAAGACCGTGTTCTACCAGCGCATGGCATTCGTCTGTCACGTCAAAGACCTAACGCGCTCCATCAATGGCCAAACCGTGCATTTGTGTGTCGGTGGCGTTAGAGCGTACAACGAAGATAAACTTTACAACCGCATTTCGCCGATGAAATTCAAAGTATTCGTCGGCTGGCAGGTACGAGTTTGTTCTAACCTCATGTTGACTTGTGACGGAAACAGCGGAACAATCGAGTGCTTAACCGAGGCTGACATTATGCAAAAAGCCTTTGAGCTATTCGAGAACTTCAATCCGAACAAAGAAAACACCCTACGCCTCTTGGAGAACTTGCATACAACCGTTCTCACAGAGGAACAATTCTGTAAGATTGTCGGCAGACTGAGACTTTATCAGTTCCTGCCACTCTCAGAACAGAGACAACTTCCGGCGTTCAACATTGGCGACCAAGCCGTGAACGCTATGGTAAAAGGATATGTCAGCAATCCCAATTTCGGTAAGAAAGAGGGAGAGGACATTACCTGTTGGAATCTACTACAGCTTGCGACCGAAGCAACCAAGGCGGCATACATAGACCGCTTCATCGACCGCAATCAGTCATGTGTGGATTTTTCTATCGGAATCCAGAAAGCCCTCAATGGTGAGGACACCGAAGGTTATAACTGGTTCCTTTCATAGTTGGCTTTATGCCTTCTGTGACCCTAAGCAGGGGATAACATATATACCAAAAAGTATCAATGTGTTATCCCTTGTTTTTTCGTTTGTAACAAATTTCATTAACTTAACACCAAAAGAATTATGTGTAAAATTCAAATTCCAGAGGGTGCAACCCTCGACGAGCGTAGAAGCATTTGCTTTGATGCACTCTACAAAATGAATCTTAATGACAAGGTTGAAAAGAAAGACAATCTTACATACCTGTCATGGTCTGAGGCATGGAAAGCCTTTAAGGAGGTCTATCCATCTGCAACGTATCGTGTCATCAGCAACCCCGACACGAAGCTCCCTTATTTCGTCGATCCGAATGTTGGCATCATGGTATTTACCGAAGTGACCGCCGACGATCTGACGCAATCCATGTTCCTTCCTGTGTTGAACACCTCTATGAAAGCAATGAGGCTGCAACCCTACAACTATCAGGTTTGGGATAAGAAGAACAATCGTTATGTTGAGCGTACTTGCGAGGCTGCAACTATGTTTGACGTGAACAAGGCCATCATGCGCTGCCTGGTTAAGAACCTGGCAATGTTTGGCTTGGGTCTCTACATCTATCAGGGGGAGGACATTCCCAGCGATTCTTCCGATGATATTGCAACCAATAATGTTGCAGATCCGAAGAAAAACACCACCCGACGGGCAAAGACTATCACTGCACCTGCACCACAGCAGCCTGCACCGCCCGTAGATCGCTTTGCAGGTATCAAGAACGCCATCAATGCGACTCCAGATACCGATGCACTTCTTGACCTCTACCTTCAGCACCAGAATGAGGTAGAAGGGAATCCTGAGATAAAGGCTCTTTTCACAGAGCGTAAACACCAACTTAAACAAGCAGCTTAATCAATATGGCAGCAACAAAAAGAATCGAACTGAAAGATAGTGGAATCCTCTTCGATGAAGTGGCTCACACCTATCTACTTGGTGACAAGTATCTCTCTGGTATAACAGGGATGCTTGACAGACAATTCGGCTATTCCTATGAGAATGTGCCTGAGAATGTTCTTGAAGAAGCCAGAATCTACGGAACGGCTTTACACAAGGAACTGGAGGACTTCGATGCTCAGTGGATCAATTCAGGTTCAGTTGAGTGTGCCGATTACATCCAAATCTGCAAAGAGAATGGGCTAAGTCACGCTGAGAGTGAATATTGTGTGACAGACGGCAAGGATTGGGCTTCAAAGATTGATAAGGTGTATAGAACCTCTGACGATACATTCGACATCTGCGACCTAAAGAGCTATGGATCTATGACTGCGGAAAAGCAAGCAAAGGCCCGCTGGCAGTTATCCATCTATGCCTATCTGTTTGAACTACAGAACAAGAAGGCAAAAGTTGGCCGTTTGTTCATCATCCATCTTCGCAACAAACCGAAGAAGGACGGAACTTTCGACCATATCAACGACATTATTTTTGTTGAGCGTATTCCGAGCGAGATTTGCAAGGAACTGCTCGATACAGACCTCAGAGGGGAACAATTCAAGAACCCCTATGCAATTCCAGATGACATCAGCGCACAGGAGGCAGAAATCCGTGAACTGATGGAAACAAAATCATCCGTTGAGGAAAGACTGGCTACCATCAAGGCCAATATCCTTACCAAAATGGAATCTCTCGACATTCGGACTTGGGCGACAAACACAATGCGCCTGACCCGAAAATTACCTACGACAAGAGCATCATTCAACAGCTCTTTGTTCAAGGCAGATCATCCTGACATGGACTTTAGCCCCTATGAGCGAGTTTCACAGGTGGCAGGAAGTCTGGTGATAACAGTGTAGGCAGAAACAAATCTGTCAAACACTATCCTACCGAAGAGGGGGAATCGTGTAAAAGCGGTTTCCCCTCTTTTTCTTTTAATCTCTATCAATTTAAACAGTAAACAATATGGATTTTCAAGAATTAGAACAACTGAAACAAAGCCGTGAATATAAAGCGGCAGAGGCATTAACCGACGCATTGAATACGATGGGTTGGTCGCCTAAGAAGTTCGCAATGTCCGTAGCCTTACAGCATAGGACGCTGCAACAGGAACTTGCAAGAACGATGGTTGCTACTATCCGTGTGATGGGAAGTGACGATTACGGTTATGACCTCAGAAATGAGGGAAGCCACGAAGCCGCCAAGAAGATGGTGGAATCTGGAATACTCGATGACATCTACCTACCTTTCATTTAGCGTATGGAACTGGAGTGTACTTGCTGCCAGATCACGCTTGAAGAATGGGAGCAGAAGATGAAGAATACGAAGCCAATCAATTACAAATGGTTGGTGAACAAAATCAAAAAGCATCTGCCTCAGTTGTACGAGGCACTTTGCTTGAACTTCTACAATCCTTGGGAAGAACAATGCAGTAGGAATAAGGAATACTACATACTTGTTCATTCCGGCATAGAATACTTTATCAGAAAATAAACACTTATGGAAAGAAGAAATTATCACATCAGAAAAACTATCGACATTGTAGTTTCAGCTCCATGTTGGGAACTGCAAGATGATACAGAGCGTTGGGCAACAAACAATATTATCCCCGACTGCTTAATCAAAGACGAGAATGACCTCCACAAAATCAGCGATGTCCGATTAGTCAACAACGACGATGATCAGGACAGTTTTGTTGTGGTATCTTGGCCTGACAGCCAGGATCTATGCGAATACGAGAACTACACCGACTATTGCACCTTCATCATGGGTGACGGCCTGGATTGTGGTAGTTATCTCGTAAACAAGGTATGGTACTCACGCCTACTGAATGGAGAACTCCGTAAGGTAGAAGAATTAGTAGAAATCGAATATTAACAATTAAAGTAACAGACAAATGAACATCAACGATTTTATTTTCAGCAGAACTCAGCCTCAAAAGAAAATTGATACTATCAATGCTCTTACACAGGACGAGCTTTTATCCATCCATGAAGAAACTGTTAAGCGTATCGTTAAGGACGCAGGCAGTAAGATTTGGAAAACCAGAGACAAGCGACTCCGTATCAGTCAGGAACGACGTGCAGGGAACGCTTGGAACTCCTCCATTGATGAAGTTCAACTTATCAAAGGAAAGTTGTTTTTAGAGGTATATCTGCAATACGAAAACACAGATACCTCTACAAGCGAGGAATATGACGATTTCTTCCGTCAGGGAAAGTTTCGCGGTGAGGTACGACGTTTAGACAGACATGGGAATGGTAGAACCTACTATTATCTGTATGACACTTCCGACAAGGCAAGCGTTATGAAGTCTATCCTACTTGAATATGTTTACCGTAAGTATGCTGATAAGCTCAAAGCACAGGCAGCATGAAGAAGGTGAAGATTGGCGATCAGGTACTATATGTGCCTTGGTCTAAGCCTGACAGGACTGCAACTGTTAAGGTGATTGAGATTTGCAGGCGCGGAGAGAAGAACGGCCACAATGTAGAATCCTGTGACCTAGACCAGCATCAGGACGGCACTATTACGTTAAGTGATGGCCATTGGTGCTACTTCAATCAAGTTAAACGAGTAATAAACCAATAATAAAATGGCAACAAGAAAAAGAAAAGAAACAACCGCCGAGAGGAACCGACGCAAGCAGTTGGAGTTTCTTTACGGCAAAGAGAATGCTAAGAATCCAATGTACCAAACCGTTCATCATGTTCACCATGAGACTGTACGGCATTGTGATTATTGTGGCAAACCTATGACCAGGAGCGATGTAAATGATTATGGATCGCTCTGTGAATCATGCTACATGAAGGAATACTATGGCAAATAAGCATTCCCACAAGAACGTTGATCCATGTGAGAGACGTATCAAGAAACTGGAGGAACAAATTCACTACCTTGTTGAACTTTTAACAGAGAAACAACTGGATCAGTATATCCTCTATTGCGAGAACCAAATATTAACATAAGCAGTTAAGAATGGGTTGTAGGCTTCATGTAGCCAGAGTGTATAAAGTAGAATATGCTCTGGGTGACGCTTTTAATTACAAGAGCGAGGAATTTCATAATCTGCTTTCGGCTTGTGGCTTGGAATATACAGGCGACGAATACGATTCTGATTTTGAAGTACAAAAAGACGAATGGCGCAAAGCCATTGACAAACTAAAGCATCTAAACGACCTCGAAGATGAAAAAAGAGAAGAAATCAAAGGGGCTATAGATGATTTGGTAAGTACAACAGACGAGGTGGTTAGTATGATGGAATACTATCTTGAACATGGCGATCCTGATATTGACTACCTTCACCTAAGTTTCTTTTAAGACTATGGCAGAGACAGACAACAACAACGAGAGAGCGGCAAAGCATATCTGGAACGATGCACTACAGCGTTCCTTCCAGCCGTTTTCATGGGGTTTGGACTTTAGCAGCGTTAAGACGATTGAGAATGGCACAGCCTTTCACGTCAAAGCAGCGTGGGTACATATCCAGTACAAGAAGGAGGTGGATAGCTTCAAGTTGACCATCATTCCCGACGATAAGCAGAGAAGTCGAATTGTACGCGAGGGGCTTTTACTGGCTAAACTCGTTCCTACAATAGATGACACTGTAAAGCATGGCACACTATCAGACAACCCCGTATGTCACGAATACGGACTTGTGTCGGAGAGAATAGCCGTGTAGAATCCCTCTTATGACAGAAACGGAGGATGTGTGAGATTATCAATAACGACAGAATTTGAAACCTCACATATCCTTCGTTTTCTTATCCTCAACAGACAGAAATGTGTTCAATCCTTTTTGTGTTCATTTAATTAGCGACACAGCCGATGGAACACACTTTTTTGTATTCACCTAACACTTTGAATTAAATGAATGAAAAGACAGCAGTCATTTATGCAAGAGTGTCCTCAGTCAGCGACAGGCAGGACACAAGCCGGCAAATAAGAGATTTGGAAATCTTAGCGAAAGAAAAATCACTGAAAGTCGTGAACACCTACGAAGAGCATATTTCAGGCGCAAAGAAAACTCAGGAAAGACCCGTTCTCTCTGAGTGCCTGCAATACTGTATCTCCAATCATGTCAGCGTTCTTCTTCTCTCAGAACTTAGCCGTCTGGGAAGGAATGTTGATGATGTACTCTCTAACGTGAAGCTCTGCAAGGAAAACCACCTCAATGTGTATTTCCAGAAAGAGCAACTATCAATCTTCAACGCGGACGGCAAAGAACACCCATTCTTGACCATCTTCATTGCCGTGCTGGGAACGTGTGCAGAAATGGAGCGTGAAAACATCAAATTCAGGCTCAACTCAGGAAAAGCACAGTTCATGGCAAAAGGCGGCAAAGTAGGTCGCAAGGCGGGCTACAAAAAGCCTGACGAGAAGTTTCAAGAACAATACGCAGCCGTCATCAAGCAGCTAAAGAAAGGCTATCCGATTAGGATGATAGCAGTCAACTGTGGGTGCGGTATCAGTACAGTACAACGAATCAAGAAAAAATTTATAGACAATGAACAAGACAACTGAAAACATCAAGAACCAGGGAGGAGCCACTATCAGAACGCTCAACCCTAATCCTGTGGCACAAGCATTCATCTACTGCAAAGAACAACGCGCCAAGATAGTGCAGCTTATCAATCATGGTTTCCTGCCCCATCATACTTCGGTGGGCGTGGGTAAGACTGGTAAGGATCATTGGCGAGTGGAAAAGTATAGGGGTAAATTCGGACGTGGTTTTAAAATGATAACCACCTCGCCCTTCTCAACAAATTTCAATCACCTCACATATTTCACAATAGCATGATACGATACCATTTTACAATTACTGTGCAAGGTGTTCGTGTCAAAGCAAACGTGAACGCAAGAAATCCTCAATCTGCCTTTGGGAAAGTCAAACGGCAATACCCGATGGCAGAAAAGATACACCTTGTGAGAAGCGAGAAAATCTCAGATTATTAACTTTCAAATCTTTTTGTTATGCCAAACTGGTGTGATACAACTTACAAATGTGTGGGCGATTTGAAGGAAGTAAGATCGCTCCACAAAATAATCAAGGCCAATGACAAGCGTAAAACACCGCGAATAAAGAATGGCTTTGGTACTCTTTGGCTCGGCAACATAATAAATGCTCTCGGTGAAGATTGGGAGAAACTAAGATGCAGAGGGTCAATTATCGACTACCAACTGGACGGCAATGTTCTAACCATCTACCAAAATACGGCTTGGTGTGAACAAGAGGGCTTTAGGGAGTGTATAGAAAAGAAATACCCTTCCATCAAGGTTTATTACCGTGAAGAAGAACCTGGCAATGACGTTTTCTTTACCAACGACACTAACGGCGACTATTTCCCAGACCGCTATTTCCTCGACAATTACGACGAACCGCTTTACTATGAGACAATCGAAGAAGCTGCCGAAAGCGTATCTGGAATTGTTGGCTACGATGTGAGCCCTACAGTAGATGCTATTACAGAAGCCTTGGATGACTATGAATGTAAGCATGAGGATGAAGATGTATTCTACTCTTTTCACGAATTTCAAATTGTAGAATCTTAAAACTTACACACAATGAAGAGATTTTTATGTAAGTGGTTAGGAAGATACCTAACCTGTGACCCATTCCCAATAACCATAAAGAAGAGCAATGGAGCAATACATTAAAGCCGTGACACTCCTTGACGTTGCGAAAGGAGAGGTCGTAATGATTAAGTTCACAGAATCGGAGCGACAGGAAATGAAGCAATATGACGATTTTTCTGTGTTCCTCAGTACATTGGAAGATATATACCAGTTCAAACTATCGAATTGTCACTATATCTGTTCCGATAATGTAAGGAAGATTGGGTATGAAACAACCGAAGAAGAATATGCCCAAGAAGTCCTGAGAAACGATGTCATTAAATCCGATGGACTGGAGGACTACTACCAACAGCAACTCGACAAAGCAACAGAAGATGACAAGAAAGAAATGATGGCCGATTTCGTTATCAGACAATGCAGCGTAGGCGAACTTGTGGATGAACTCGAATTAGATCATGTCAGATGTTGCAGCGTGTGTGGCAGGGCTATGACTGAAGGCTATTGCATTGAAAGTGGCTTTGCGTATTATTGTTCCGACGAATGTATGAGCAAAGAAATGACCAAAGAAGAATTTTTGAAGCTATACGACGATGGAAACGGTGATAGCTATTGGACTACATGGGATTGACTGACACATCAAGGGAGGCGTACTGCAATGGTACGCTTTTCTTTTTTATTTGCCCATAACTGCAAAATTGGGCACAATAATAACCTATGGAGTTAAAAAAGGCTTTCAAATTGAAGAAATAATGTGAAAAGAGGTAAGATTCTGATAATAATTCACTAATTTTGTAGCCGCTAACCGCTCTACTGTTGTATGGATAGGCGGCAGCATATATATTGAAATGGCGTTTACTTGACGCTTGTGAAATAGGTCTTTCGAAGGCTCGCAACCCAAAAAGATAAGCTCCTGTTAAGCAAGCTTCGTGTAACGCCACTCTGGATATGCAATTTGGTAGTTGCATCATTATATTTAATTATAATGGTTGCGACTGTTCAAATCATATTCGGCGTGGGTCGTACACAGAAGCTCGTTCATACAGGAGAAGAATGGGCAGAATTGCGAGCCGCCCAGAAAGACCGTGAGCGAGTGAAATGTATGTAGCCCACGCTTTTCTTTATATATACCTGAAACAATAACAAGTGCCTCGTTTGGGCTTGACAGGCAGGTTAAGACAAACGGCATGACCAATATTATTATAGTTCTGGCGATAATAGGCGGTTTCCTTTTTTGGAAAAGAAATAAGTCTATAGTACCTTCTACCTTATCAGAGACTTCGCAGTATTTACGTCTCTTGCTACTTCCATTAGGACAACTTGCAGTTTGTGGTATTATCCTTTTTGTTGCTTATATGGGCGAGGATGTTCTGTTATCCAAAAGTCCGTTTATGGAAGATACCATTAGGCAGAACTTGGGCGTGTTTAGTGGAGTCGCCTCAGATATGTTTAATGATTACAGGTCAGACAAACTATCTCCCTATATAGCCGAGATTAACAAGTACCATAATTGGACGCTGTATCTGTTTTATGGACTTATCGCTTCTTTCGCATTCCAAGTTTATTCTCTGAAAAATAAGGTTTGCTCAAAAGAGGCGATTATAGGCATCTGCACGTTTGTCAGTGTAATACTTCTATTCATGGCCTTTAAGGTTCTTTATGCTTGCGATATGGGAACGGAGGTTATGATGTCAACAGAAACATTTGGCTTGCTTGGTGCTAGTTCAGGTTATGCCATGCAGTCAACAATTGGCTCGATGACCATATATTTGCTTATTTTGTTTTTCCTTCATTATTTTCACAATCGCTGGATCAATCAATATTACCTCGAACCGTCGGAGTTGGATATTGAGGAAACCAAAGAGAATGTGATGAAGAACGAAGATAATTCAGATGAAGATAAGTTCGATAATCTCAGAAAACTAAAAGAACTATTGGATTCTGGAATACTTACACAAGAAGAATTTGACACACAGAAGAAACAAATCCTAAATTCATAGGGTTATGGCAAAGACAAACATAGAAAAACTGATGGAGCTAAAGCAGCTCTATGAGACTGGCGTATTAACTAAAGAAGAATTGGAAGCCGAGAAAGCAAAGATTCTTGGAAATGCTCCCAAAGAACCAGAAAGCAAAGATCTGAGTAAAGAAGATGGTCATTCTGAATCGGTGCAATCACAACAGGTTTCAGAAAATGACACAGATTCCGTTGACAATGAAGAATCATTCTTTGCAAAATACAAGTTCTATATATTTGGCGTATTAGCAGTTTTGGCGGTTGTCTTACTCTATGTCGTTTTTTCAGGTGGGAAAGAAGACAAGCCACTTTATCCTGATGGCCATCCGATTGAAGCCACTGACACCTTGGTTTTGGAAAATCTAGCCGAAAAAGAACTGGAAGAAGAAATAGACATCTTCAAAGACAGATTGCCCATAAAGGATATTTTGAAGGTCAAGGATGACAATAATAGCGATCGTCTTAAAAGGCTGCTAATAGATAATGGATTTATATGTAAGCCTAACGACGATGCGGATAATTACTCTTCTTCTAATTGGGTAAAAACGATAGGCAATGATACAGCAAAGACAAATATAAAGGTTTTCTGGTTATGGAGAGAGCTGCCTCCCTCCGTTATTGAAATCTACATGGAATGCTCAGATGTTAGGGTCAAGGATAAATGGCAAGAAGAACTTGAGTCTCTTGGTTATACAACCAAAGAGGTAAAAGTTGATGATAAGATTTTTTGGACGTTTACTAAGGGTGACATACTAGGTGGCTCAATATTTATGCCGAACCTAGAAGAGACAAAATATTCATACGTGACAAGTTCGTCTTTTGAAGAAATTGATGGTGATTTGGAACGAGAAGAACAGGAAAATCAAGAAATGATGCAGAATATTGAAGCGCAAGCAGTTTCTATGGGAACGCTAATTGATGACTTCAATAACAATGTTAACGGCCAGGCTTCTAAAAAATACATTGGTAATGTTATTGTGTATTCATGTGAGTTTGACCGTATCAAGCGAGCCAATGGTAGCACCAAATACGTAATGATTTCAGATGACAATCATGGAAACAGAAGTGATCACATGGGCAACATGAGAGTCTATACGAATAGTGAAGAACTGGCGAATTTGAATTTTCCTGTTACAATCTGCTTTAAAGGAATCCTACAAAGACGATGGCAAGAAGATGAATACCACACATATCTATTTAACTATTCTTTCTTATGTACCGAACCCCTTACATATAAATACTAAAAACAATTCAAATGAAAAAGATATTATTAACAATCGCAGCAACAATCGTTTCTTATGCTGCATTAGGTCAGGTAGAACCGACAACAGTAAAGAATGAGCACCTAAAGGGTAATGTGCTTTCAGTGGCATATACCAAGTATGATTATAAAGAGAACTTCGGCGAGCCCACTGAAGGAAAGATTCAGGAACAGTCTGCAATCATTTTTGACGAGCAAGGCCGTTCCGTGTTGATAAGAAAGAAGAAGGGTTATCTGCCAACATCCTTTGTTTTGAGCTATTCACAAGATGGAGCTAACACAAAAATCAATGTAACTGAACTATCTGGTGAGAGAATGGATGAAGATTCATTTGCACAGCTCGCTTCTGATCCAAGCGGTGCTTTGGAAGGTGCTTATAATCAGAATAACTGGCCGCAGATAAGAGGTGAAATTACAAGTGATGCTAGCGGTGTCATTGTAAAATATGATATATTCGAGAAAAAGGCACAGATTGTCAACGAGGCTCTGATATGCCGTAGAATTGCGAAACCATCTGGAAATGGCCTGTACGCCTGTAAAATATATAATGTACGCGGCGAGACGGAGTTCGACTTCAAAGAAACATATAAGGATGGAGTCTTAACCATCCTTGATAACCCAAGTGAGTTTATGCACATTTCATCTGGTGACATCAAGCTAAGACCTCGCCATGCTGGTACATACGAATACAATACCACAGGTTTAGTAACAAAGTATGTGCAGCAGAGTAAAAACATGCCAATGGAATACCTTTATTCTTATAATGACAAAGGCGATTTGACAAAGGTGACTTGCGGACAGGCAGGAAAAGGAGAGAAATATCAGAATCTTGAAGAAGAATACGATAATTACAAATACGATGACCACGGAAACTGGATTTATCGAACCGTCGCATACGAGCCTGGCAAACCTAAGTATATTGAAAAACGCCAAATCACATATTGTAGTTCTCCCGATGAAATAAAGCAGAAGTTAAGTGGCCTGAATGTTACTGTACCTGACGTAAAGGCAGGTGAAGATTACGCTAATTTCTTTAATAAGCACCTCAAAAATGGAAACTTCAAGGTTGAGATACCATTGACACAGTATTATCCAGAACTTGCATCAGAGAAGGGAGCAGATAAAATGACGGCATTTATTGTCGTTGGGTTCTATGCTGGTTATGATGGTGCATTCAGTCTCAGAGTAGATATGCCTACTAAGACTACCGCCAAAATGGAAAAGTTGGCAGCTCAATATACCGTAGAACACACCAAATACAAATATGAGTACAAGGATGGCGTTCTTACTATGAACAGTGAAGAATACAAAATCGATCCTGCTACTGGAAATCTTATCAACACCAAAAGAAATGTGACGTTTAATAGATTTTAGACATATAAAAGCAGAGGAAAAACAAACGGCTCAGATCCTCTTCGATCTGGGTCGTTTGTATTTATGTCAGCAAGCGATTCTTTCAAACCTCATGCCGTTTCGACAAGTGCCATTAGTTTTGATAACGCTGGCGACGCTGCCGACATTCATTCCACAAGCCTTTGCAGCATCAAGCATGGTGTTGAACTCTCTGACGTTTCCATCAGGATATAACGCCCTAACACTTATTCCGCGCAACTGTTGAGCGGCTTTCATTTTAGCCCGCATTTCATCGGTTATCGGGTGCTCCTGCCAGTAGGGTTTGTGGGTCATACGATATTCCCTGGCTGCTATGCTGGCTTGCACAGGCTCTTTGCCTTTCATCCTTGCAGACTGTGCTAGTTTTTGGGCTTCCGTCCTTTTCTTACCTTTGTTGGCCGCAGAAATCTTGGCTTTCGCTTCATCGGTTTGGGTACGGCCTTTAAGCTTCTCTGAGATCCGTTTCTTGGTCTCTTCCGTATGATGCCGCCCTCTACTGGCTTTACCAATGTTTGCTCGATGCTCTGGCGTAAAGTCCACTCCTTTCATGCCATCGCCATAGGAGGTATTAAAGCCATTCTCCACGCTGTTGAATTTGATGATGTACTCAGTTTCCTTTTCTTTCAGTTTCTCCTTTAGTCTGGCTTCTGTATCAGCAAACACTTTTTCCAGCGTTTCCGTTTTCCAAGCATCTATTCCCACACCATATCTAAGGCGAGCTTCGGTTATCTTCTTGCCGCCATAGGTCTTGCAATTCTTTTTATTCCAGTTAGAATCTCGTTTTTTCAAATCTTCAGTTTTCCCGATATAGGGTTTGAGGTAATCTCCTGTCTCTTTCGACAATGGAGCAATGAGGGTTCTTTTATAGATTTCACCCTCGAATAAAGTAATGTTATCCATATTAAGTGTCCGTTTTTTAACTGTTTTTGCCATTATACTATAATAGTAGTAGTCCTTACTACTACTACACTAATCATTTTTTCTTCATCCATTTTTTTGAAAGTTCCCCTTTGTTGGAGAACTTTCAAAAATTTTCAAGCAACAAAAAACGATGATATATTCATATTCTCTGGGGCAAATGGATTCGTAGTCGGTTTTTCAAGTTCTGCCGCATCCCATTCGCTAACATCTGGAAACCATGAATACTCCGTAGTGGTTACTTGTGGCTGCTGTAAATATGAGTAATCCCATACTAATACAGGTTCTGGTTTCTGCTCATAATATCGTTTCTTCCATGAGTGGATAGTGTCGAGCGATAGTTTAAGACCGTGATTCGTCAATTCCTTTTGATTCTCCCTCAGTGATAGGGTCTCGTCGTATAGTTGAAGAAACAAATCTATCTTTTGCTGACGCTTTAGCCTATTGTTTCTCCTATTCTCCGCAACCGCTCCCCAACCTGGACTTGGATCAATACCGTATTCACTACAAAACCGATATAGTGTCCGTTCTGGTACGTCAATACCATTTGCTATGTTTTCTTTCACGGATAATGTCGGGTCGTATGCTTGCAGTATATCATTGTAGCGCACTTTCTTCCTAACCCTATTGATAACAGCCATATCAACTTTTGCTTTATGGCTGATAATGAACTTTGGCCTGTTTTTTTGCCAGTAATCCACTTCATAGCTGCAATAGGCCAACAATTCTTCTCGATTCATCTTGAAAGCATTGATAACTTTTCGTTTCACCACGTCAAGTGTTATCACATGATCTGAGTTGTCGAAGAAACGCCACAGGTCAATATAGAGGTTATAGAGTAAGGTGTCTGGATCGATTTCGGGATATATCAGCCTCCGTAAGCAAGCATTCTTAAACAGCTTTCTCCTACGATGTTGGCCGTCCGTTTGTCTCTCTCGATAATACCATAGCTGCAAATAATTCTCGTCAGTCCGTTGGTAAAGATCATCCGTCCACTCATCGCGCTCTGTCCTGTAATAATAGCGGTATTTCCAAGAATAGCGGTGGGTAAAATCCTGATAGCTCATAGTTCCCATGTCGTAAAGAAACTGTGAATCGAACTCTACTGTCTTGCTTTCATTTGCTTCATCTTCTGCCGCTCCATAGGAAACAGCCTCATAATCCTCGAAGTCGTTTATCGAATAGATTATATCCGATTGGTATGTCTCAGGATTACCGTACACACCATTCATATATTGTGAAATCCGCGTGCCGCAATTATCTTCCATCGGCTCAGAGGTACACAATACGATATGATTATGAATAGCACAGGAAATCCGCTGCATATCATCTTTTCCCAACACCTCCTTGAATATATACACAAGTCTGAAACGGCGTGATATGATACCGCCCTTGTCCTTTCCGTCGGAGTAGGAATAGTAACCGCAAGTAGGTTTCATGGATAGGGGCGCAACATATTCTTCAATGCTCTTGAATCGGGTATAGTCCACATCTACAAAAATAGTCTGCGAACCTTTGAAATACTCGTCGGACTTGAAAGAAAGCTTCATGCAGCCTTTGTTCGTGCCGTTATGATAGACAGGATAACTATTCTGCCACTTATCACCTTTTTTTATCCAATACTTAGTGTTAGGATCAAACTCAAAGAGATTGCAGAAAGAATGTCCTGTTGTCGCATAGCCCAAGAACTCTGTTACGCTAACATTCTGCTCTTTAAAGGCCATCTTTTGTTTTCCGATAGCTTTTGCCCCCTCTCGACTAAGGCAGGCTGTTGCATCTGCTTTTCGCTCGTAATAGTCCTGGCTTACATTTGTCAGGAATCTGAAATTTACATCTTGAATCATAGTAAGCAAATGTGATTCTTCGGTTAAATAATAATGTCATCTGGAGCATAGAGTGTAATAAATGCTATTTCCCCATTTTTCAGGGCATGGTTGTAATTGCTATGCCCCATCTTAATCTTCGCGTCTTTTCGGTTGTTGAAAACCAATCCTGAAGGTATATGCTTAATTACTGTTGTCATAATGTGTAGAGTTTTTCGGTTGGTTTATAGGTAACAGTAAGGCCAACGCTAACTGTTACTGCTTGTTTCCATACACACACGAAATCGCCGCATGGTATATCGTATTCACTGACATAAACAGTGTGGCCGTCGCGCTTCATCTGCCTGCACCAATCATAGAACTTGGTATAGTCGAAATGTCTGGAGGTGCTGTATGAGGTTGTGTTCCTGTAGGGAGGGTCACAGTAAATCAGAGAAGATCCTGGCAGTATCAGTGAATCATAGCTGCCAGTATGCCACTCGATACCTTTCAACTCTGGTATCTGCTTCATCGTATTTCTGATGTTCTCGGCTATATAATCCCGTCCGTCGGCATCATGTCCGCTGTAGCCACCATCAAAGAAACGACCATTGCGCGAGGCCATAAATCCAATCCAGCCAATAGTAGCATCATCAAACTTACCATCGTCTGCATGATAGGATGCTCTCACTTGGTCATAGTAGGACTTGGGAATCAATGTCGGCGGTTTCCAGTCGGTTGTAGTCAGTCGCTCCCACATTGCCACCAGATAGCGGTTGTTGTCATTCGCCATTCGCCTGTAATTGTTTGGCACATTTTGAATGACAGTACAACCGCCACAGAAGGCATCGACGAAAGCCATGTCAGGTTGCATTTGCCCCAACATGATAGGCATAATACCTTTCACTATACGCTTCTTTGAGCCTAAGTATTTCATCTTAGTATTTCAGTGTAAGATTTAAGTGCCAGGCATTCTCGTCTATCTCTACATCACGAACCTTGCTTGCCCCATAGAAAACTGCATCTTTCTTGTAGTTGTCGCATACATCATCTACGTCAAAGTAGTAGAGGCAGCTTTGAAAATGGGAGAAAGATCCTGAGCTGTGTATGGGTCTGAAATCTTGATAGCCTTCGCCTGTCAGCAACCAACAGTCTTGCTCGATAATTGCATTCTTCTTAAATTCTGCATTTAGTCCTCTTAGCAGTCTTATCACAATCTCCTTTTCTAAGACTTCTATGAGAACCCTAATCTCAACACCTGTATAATCTTTCAGACGTTCTTCAATGTTTTTCACAATGTCGGTAGTTGGCATGATGCCCAAATCGTACACCTTGCCAAATACAAAGATCTTCTTTTTCATTTGGTCTTTCTTGATTTGATGGTTAGTGTTACGCCATATTCTGTTTGAAGATGGCCTTTTAGTCCTTGATACGCATCTATCCTCGGTCTCTTTCGAGGGCATATCGTCAATAGTTCCTGCAACGTGGCCTCGATATTGCAGAGTCCAGTTAAAGACCCATACTTTTCAGTAAGGGCTTCTATGTCTGCATCGAACTTGCCTGACGTTTGCGGCTCACATCTATATTCGGTTTCGACAGGCAATGTGAGTTCCTGCCGCTCTATTGGTCGTGGTTCCTGACCGAATAGAGAGTTTAAGTTTTGTATTAACATTGTTCTCAGTAGTAAGGTTTTAATGTCGAGAAATCCGCAAAACTAACATGTTGGGATTGCTTGGTTATAGTTACTCGTTTTTACTTAACACGTTGATTTTCAATGGCTATTGGCTATAACAAGACGTGTAACAAGTTTTATGGTTGTTAAATGGATTGGAATAACAGTTACCCTCTTAGTTCCCCTTTTGTTATACACAAAAAAAGAGACACTATAAATGATAGTGCCCCTTTCAAAATCTTATATAGTTATGCTAAGAAGTTGTTTCCAGTAATCGTTTCACTTGTTGAGGATATTTCAGTCCAATACTTGTGCCATACTTTTTTAAGACGGCTTTATATCCATGACCAGGAACTCCAGGCTGATACATTTCTTTCATTTGGGAAAGTAATTCAGGTGTGATTATTGGGCTGGTTTCAACTGCTTTTGTAGTTTCTGGCAAATGCCCTAACACTACTACAGACTTCTTGTTTGATGGTTTCTGAGGCAGCACTTCCGATTCTTCCATTTCTCCTTTAAATTCAAAATGAAGATATGGAGTAGCCACTGTTTTTTCGACAAATACCTTTTCGTTTAATTCGTCGTTTCTTGCTTTTAATACTTTTAAATATCTAACTTCCTTGCCAAATTTGGTTACGCCAATGGCAAGAACGCTATCAGCAAGATTAGCTTGATTTGAACTACCAGAGAGGTCGCGCATTTCAATAGGTTCCCATGGATTCTTTTTGATGGCGTGTCCTAAGAGTACAAAAGTAATACGAATACCGTTGTTACGCTTTGCATTTTCCTGAATGGTACGCAAAGAACCAATGACTTTGGCAGATTCATTAGCAAAAAAAGACGGGCAGATGTCAGTAATAGTATCGATGAAGATAGTTGTATCTTCATTTGCCTGTTCTACACGA
The DNA here is from genome assembly GCA_016285055.1 of Prevotella sp. Taxonomy (GTDB): domain Bacteria; phylum Bacteroidota; class Bacteroidia; order Bacteroidales; family Bacteroidaceae; genus Prevotella. The sequence continues at coordinate 4,515 of JAEEPZ010000007.1, read as the reverse complement.
CGCGCAAGGTCATTCAACATGTCGTTTGGTGAATTAAACACGCCACTACAGAAGACCAGCTCCAGATTGTCAGGATATACCGTTTTCTCCTCCGAGTTGAAATATCTTTTTTTAAGTTGATCTTTGCGCATTTCAAAGTTAAAATAAATAGTACGTTGCATGGATGACGTGTCATTGGAAGGTGTCATAGTTGACTTTGCTCCATTGGCAAGATCCATAGCCATCTGAACACCTGCAATTGTCTTACCTTTGTTTGCAACGCTAAATAGAAACACAATATCGCCTGCATAAAAGAGACATCCCATAATAGGGGTGAGATCTGTGCATTTTTCTTTTCCTAGTTGATTTAGCGACATAACTTCAGGTTTATGACGTTTATTAGCTAAGTAAGGATGCACTGGTTTATCACTTGACTTAGTGACCTTTGGAGGAACATGTTTCTTTTTCCAAAATAAATAATTGATGTATGAGCATGAACCATACATCGCAAGACCGATGCCAGACAAGGCAAAGCATTGGCCAATAGATTTTGCCTCAATTGTAAAGAGGCCAAATCTAATCTTTAATGGTTGTTTACTATTTCCCATTTCATTTTCATTTTAATAATTGTTTTGCGAGTTGGTTCCTTGCCCGCGACATTAAGAGAGCACCCCTATAGGTGTCGTTTCGAGAGTAATGCACTTGCTGTTGGCCGACAGCAATTTACATGTGTTATTCTTTTATTGTCTGTAGCCACCTCTAACTGGTTTGTAATGTTTCTTTTGAACTTTCAAAATTTCAAGAGCGAGGTCTGCATCCACGACAATAATCTTCCCCTGTTGGCTAATCGCTGCATCCAAAGTTCCACTTTTTTTAATTCGTGCAGCAGTAGAAAGCGAACAGCCAAGAAGTGCGCAAAGTCCTTTAAGACCATAAACATAATGCTTTTGGGGCTGTTCGCCCAGAGTGTTAGCATCTTCTGAGTTTAAAGCCAAACCGAGACCCTGACGAAGAGCTTCTACGAACTCTTCGATAGTTGTGTTAAGTAAAAGTTTGTTTTCTACCATTGCTTATCTTATTTTGAATTTTTCGGCAAAGGTAAAAAGTAATGAACGGGGGTGCAAGGGGAGAATTTAAAAAATTTTATTATTTCCCTATTATGCTGAAATTCAGTAGATTACGTTAAAGTAAAATTGAACAGGGGGAAATGAGGATTTTGGAAATTTCAGGTTAATTACTGTGAAACTCAAGTGTTTTGTGATTTTTTTACTAATTTTGCAAGCAAATTGTGAATGTTATATGAAACTCAAAGACATCGATTACACTTTAGGCAGAATTGAAAATCTCTGTATTGCATTCAAGCAAAGCATGAGTATGGATCATCTGCCATACCCAACCTTGCAAATGTTCCAACGTTATTTTGATATTGTAATCGATGACTATGAGAGTAGTCACGATTCGGGTTCTTTGCTATATTGCTTGGATTTGCTTGGCGAACTTTACACATTGAATAATCCAAATTTGCTATTTGACTCTAAACAAGCGGATATATTTAGTGTGGAGAAACTCGATGATTACAAAGATTTGGAGCATCCTGTTTATGTGCAAACTATAGCTTTTCACAAATTACACATGAGAAGTGAGAGACACCGTGTTTATTCGGACTATTTGGAGAATTTGCGTATTTCTATTTCACAAAGACTTAACACATTCGGGATATTCTTAAAAGAAGATTTTACCGCAGAAGTAAAGATTCGAGCAAAGGTTACAATTGAACAATTAAGGAAAGTTGTAATCTTGCTTCAGGAATTGGGTTACATAGACAATGACAAAGATACAGCAAACGCTTTTCTCTCTCTGTTTACTGGCAGTGCCCTCGCTCAACAAAGAATGCGAGTTTGTTGGAAATGTCTGTCTAAAACATCAGGTAACAAAAATGAATCAATGCAAAATATTGCAGCGTTGTATCTTTTGTTTGATACACTGGGTGTTGATTTGAAGAACCCTTCAAATAGGATGATAATAGAAAAGGTCTTTCTAAATGGAGGAACGATGAAACCAAGAAATATGAGCGATTTTCTACGAGGCTTTAAAGCTCAAATAGAGAAATCGCTCAAATAAGAGAAAGACGTTTAACTTGCTGGCGGAAGCAAACTGGGCTTCTCGATTTTGCAAAAATCAAGTATCTCTTTGAGGCGATTCTCGTCAGCCTTGTCAAGTAATGAAATAATCTGTGAACGGTACTGGCTTCGATTCCACTTTTCCATTTCGAGAGCCTGTGTCTCAGTTGCAGTCTCAATGTATGGTTTCATGGTGTTGTAGCCTTTGTGACCAGTACACTTCATTACCACTTGTGCCGGAATACTCATTGCAAGGCTACATGATACAAATGTGCGTCGTGCATCGTGACAAGAGATAATGTCACAGAACGCATGTTGCTCCTCCATACGTTTTGTACCAACATAATAGGTCTCAACAATGATACGGTTCAGTCCTGCTGCTTTTGCAGCGTCTTTGATGGCATCGTTGAGCTTTTGGTTGCTTGGCACATCGAACACATAACCATCGGCAGTTTCTTTTCCCTTATACTTATTTAATATGGCAACAGCACCGTCTGTTAGAGGAATGGAAATATGGTCGCTGGTCTTTTGTGTCATCATGTCAATACGGTTATTCGAGATATGACCTGTTTTGAGATTACTCAGGTCAGAAAAACGAAGTGAAGTAAACGCCATGAAACACCACAAGTCACGAGCGCGGCCTAATCGCTCGTCGTTGTTTTCAAATTGGAAACTGGCAAAATGCAGCAACTCTTCATAATGAAGGAACGTGACGGTTTTTCGCATTACTTTCAAATTAGTGGAAAAGTTGAGCACTGTATCTGGTATAGAAAAACCTTCTTGTTGGTTGATCCATCGAAGAAAGCTTTTTAACATTACTACCTGCTTGTTGATAGTTCTGTTCTTATATTCATTCTTTACATACCAGTCTCTGAGTTTATACATGGTGTCGATAGTAATATTGTATGGTGTAACAGAAGGCACAGCAGCTGTAATATGCTGATATGCCTGGGTGTATTTCTCCTTACAATCATCATCCCAGTTTTTTTCATTTCCGCGCTCTTTTAGGAATCGGTTAAGTAAGATTTTAAGCGAGGTCTTTTTCTGCTTCTCAGTCTGAGGGCTTTCTTCGATTCTTCCAAGTTCACGGTTCACCATCATCTTCAATTCTGATGGGGTAGGAACAGTGTTGTTCATTTCGTATATTGAAAACACTTTTCTTATTTCCTCTTGGAACTCACAAATGCGGTCGTTGATGTCATAAGCTGTAAACTTGTTTCCGTTTACGACGTGAACTGTTCCCTTAATTGCCTTTTGGTTCAGAAAATCCCACTTGTCTTCTTGTGCATACAATCCTGTAGTGAAACCAACTTCATTTGTTTTTTGGTTCCATCGCACACGCACAATAACACGGTTGTCTCGTTTGTCTATGAGCGTCCTAATGTTAAATTGTATTTTTATCATCCTTTTCTGGAATTTTTATAGTAAATTTGCACCCCAGAAAAGTGATTCTATCAGCTAAACTGGGATTCACGGTGCGAAGGTACATATAAAAATTGGAATTACCTCCTGCTCCCCCCATTGCTGACATCATTTGAAAATGTGTGAATATAAAAAATAATAATAAGGATGAGAGTAGCTGAAAATAAAGGTATTACATTGTTTCCTGTTATCAGGAACAATCAGCCCAAACTTTCCTCTCTCTCCGCAAAGAGTTCAATGAGTAACATCGTTGGACTCTTTTTTTGTATTCTGATCAAGCGATCTTCTTTAATGGTTTGGACTGTAAATAGAATCGTAATCGCCTGATATTCAGCAGTTATATTCATAAACAGCCATTCGTCAGATGGAGATAGTCGCCTGTAGTCTTCGCCAAAGTATGTAATAGGCTGAATATACAGACTTTGCATCAAAGATTGCTACCAATGTCTAATATCAAATTGCTACCTTCTTTCTTCAACGTAATTTATTAATAATTAACACGATAAGAAAGATGAAAGTTAATTTTGTTATTCGACAGACGAAAAAGAAAAGTGATGGTTGTGTTCCTATCGAAATGACCATCTGTGTGAAAGGTAAAAGGCGATACGTCTCAACTGGACGCGAAGTCAGACCATGTGATTTCAATTCAAAGTCGCAGACCGTAAAAGGAGATAAAGAGTTGAATGAGTTTTTAAAGGCGTTGAAATTAAGGATGTACTCTATCGAGACAACACTGATGGGCAAAGATGTGAATGTTTCTATTGATACAGTGCTTGATGTCTTTCGTAATGGTGAGCAAGAACGTACAATGACATTCCTTCAATTGTTTGAGATTCATAACTGTAATGTTGGCAAAAGAGTTAAGCAGAAATTAATCACTCCAACTACATTGTCAAAGTATGAAGTGACAAAAGACTATGTAACACGGTACATTAAGACAGAATTGAAGAAAGACGATATTCTAGTAAAGGACATTACACCCTCTTTCATCGAC
>JAEEPZ010000193.1 GCA_016285055.1 Prevotella sp. | reverse complement strand
CTTGAAGGGAGGGGAGTGCCTCACGGAGTTCCTGCGGCGAGCAAGGCGATAGCTATTGTCCCTAATTGTTTTTCTTGTTTTTATTTGTTTTTATTGGTTTTTTCTCAGGCCGCTTCGCGGTACCAACTCACACAAATAGCGACGTAACTATGTCGGATTCCAACCGCACAGGTCGTAATTTTTTTTACATTTCGGACTTTTCGTCCGAAGCCTTCGGACAGTCAGTCCGAAGCCTTCGGACAAGCAGTCCGAAGCCTTCGGACTTTTTTGTACAGCCCAGCCAGAAAAAAAAACTCCACCAATAGGAACGGATTTGCGAATAATTGTGTAACTTTGCACAATGAAACTGATGAAAGCACAATCCACACACATTCTTATGGTGTTGGCAATGCTCTGCCTACAGGGTGTTGCCGCCTGGTCACAGACCAGCTTCACCCAGCCCACCACCCTGTATCTGATGCACAGCAGCGGCAACCACTTAGAGTGCGGCAGCGACAACGGTGGCTGGATAGAGTCGCCCACGAAGAGCAACCCGCAGATGGTGACCTTCGTCCCCACTGGCCAAGGCTTCTACAACATTCAGGCTCAGGACAAGGAGCTGTTCCTCGCCCTCGACGGCCAGTGGAACTCGAAGTTCACGGCCAACGCATCGGCCGACGAGGCGCTGTTCTCCATCGAGCAGGCTTCGGGCAAGTTTGTCAAGGTGCGCTGTAAGGCCAACAGCAAGTATCTGGGCACTGACAGCAACGACGGCCACTCTAAGGTCTTCACCGACAAGAACGGCAGCGACATCAAGCACCTGTGGTATTTCAGCGACAACGTGAAGCAGACGCCGCCGGCCGATACCGCCCGTTACATGGTCTCGCCGCAAGTGGTGCGCCAGCACTTCGACGGCTGGGGCGTGTCGCTCTGCTGGTGGGCTGGCCAATGCGGCAAATGGTCGGACAGCAAGATTGACGAGATTATCACCTGGCTGGTCAGTCCCACAGGGCTCAACTACAGTCATTTCCGCTATAACATCGGCGGCGGCGACGACCCTGAGAACCGCCACTGCGACCCCCACCACATGGGGCGCGGCAAGGGCCTGCGTGCCGAGATGGAGGGATTCAAGGACTTCAGCGGCGACGAGTACCACTGGGACCGCGATGCCGCACAGCGCAAAATCATGCTGAAGATTAAGGAGAAGCGGCCCGATGCCGTGTTCGAGGCGTTCAGCAATTCCTGCCCGTACTACATGACCTACAGCGGATGCGTCAGCGGCAACACCGACGGGGGCAAAGACAATCTCAAACCGGAATATTACGAGGAGTTTGCCCACTATCTCGTGGATGTGTGCAAGCACTATAAGGACGAATACGGCATAGAGTTCAAGACGCTGGAGCCGTTCAATGAGTCGGTGACCAACTTCTGGTATGCCAACGGTCCGCAGGAGGGCTGCCACTTCGACTACGAGTCACAGATTAAGTTCGTGCGTGTGCTGGAGCCTATTCTCCGGGCATCAGGCCTCAACACGGTCATCTCTGCTGCCGACGAGACCAACGTGGGGCTGGCTGTGGAAGGTTTCAAGCGCTTCATCTCCTCGGGCGCCGACAAGCTGGTGGGTCAGTGGAACACCCACACCTACTCGGGCAACAACGTTGACCGTGCCCGCTTCTGCCAGCTCGCCCACCAGACGGGCAAAGACCTGTGGATGAGCGAGACAGGCTCTGGCGGCAATGGCATCGGCGGCAATCTCAGCATGGCGCAGCGCCTCATCGACGACATGCGCTACATACAACCCGAGGCATGGATTGACTGGCAATACATGGAGGAAGCCAACGACCAGTGGTGCACCATCCGCGGCAGCTTTGCCGACCAGACCTACTCAAAGGTGAAGAACTACTACGTGCGCCAGCAGTGCTCACGCTTCATCAGGCGCGGCTACGACATCGTCACGTCGCTCTGCCCGCAGTCGCTTGCTGCCGTCAATGCCGCCCGCGACACGCTGGTGCTGGTGGCCCTCAACGAAGGAGCGGCCGGTACACATGTCATCGACCTGTCGCTCTTCGCAGAAGCACCGGTACGCAGCACCATGCGCGCCTATCGCACCTCGGCCAGCGAGAGCATGGTCAACGCCCTGAGCAGCGTGAAGGTGGACGGCAGCACCCTCACCCTGGCCATGCCCGCACAGAGCATCACCACGCTGGTCATTCCCCTCCATGCAGAGGGCGCAGGCATCGATGACCTGCTGGCCGACGGCCGCGAATATCTCATCATCCCGCGCCAGGAGACAACACGCGCCGTCACGGCTACAGGAAGCAAGGTGACGCTGGAAGACCTCGACTACGGCGAGGCACAGCGCTGGCGACTGGCCGACAAGGGCAACGGCACCTACAGCTTCCAGAATGCGCTGGGACTGCGCCTCACCGCACATCGCGTCTCCAACAGCTCGTCGCTCACCGCCACAAAGAACGAAGGCAGCGAGCAGACATTCTATATCGACGAGGTGGACTATCCCTATTTCAAGATACTGGCCAGCCGCGGACGCAGCCACGGCCTCGACCTTGCCAACGCAACGTCAAACGCCGGCACGACGGTTGACATCTGGCAGTATGCCGACAACAACACGACGCCCACGCACCGGCAGTGGATGCTCTTCCCGCTGACAGCGCCGGCCGAGTCAACGGGCATCACTCCCCTGAACAGCCACCGCCACTCCCCCTCCCTCAGGGAAGGGCTGGAGGGCAGCACATACGACCTCTCAGGACGCCGTCTCAATAACGGACAGCCACTGACCAAGGGCATCTATATCAGGGATGGCCGCAAGGTGGTGATTGATTAAGATGAGATAGAACTAACACGAAATACCATGATGAAAAGAACAATGAGGAAAGCGTTTGTCCTTTCCATGCTGTTGAACTTCAGCACGATGGCTGAGGCACAGGACCGACTCTACAACAACGAGTTTCCCCTTGGTGACGTCACCCTGCTCGACGGCCCGCTGAAGAAAGCCCGCGACCTGAACGTCCGCACCCTCTTGCAGTATGACTGCGACCGCTTGCTGGCTCCTTATCGCAAGGAGGCCGGCCTGACGCCCAAGGCGAAAGCCTATCCCAACTGGGACGGGCTGGATGGCCACGTGGGCGGCCACTACCTGACGGCAATGGCCATCAACGCCGCCACGGGCAGCGACGAATGTAGGCAGCGCATGGAGTACATGATCAGCGAGCTGCAGGAGTGCGCCGACGCCAATGTGCGCAACCACCCCGACTGGGGCAAGGGCTACGTGGGCGGCATGCCCAACAGCGAGCGCATCTGGACCACGTTCAAGCGGGGAGAGTTTGGCACCTACTTCGGCTCATGGGCTCCCTTCTACAACCTGCACAAGATGTATGCCGGCCTGCGCGATGCGTGGCTCTATTGCGGCAACGAGCAGGCCAAGAAGCTGTTCCTCGGCTTCTGCGACTGGGCCATCGACCTCACCGCCGGCCTCAGCGACGAGCAGATGGAACGTATGCTGGGCAATGAGCACGGCGGCATGAACGAGGTGCTGGCCGACGGCTACGCCATCACGGGCGACAGGAAATATCTCGACGTGGCACGCCGCTTCTCTCACCGCCGGCTGCTGACGCCGATGTCGCAGCGCCAGGACTGCTTAGACAACATGCACGCCAACACGCAGGTGCCGAAGGTGGTGGGCTTCGAGCGTATCTCAGAGCTTGACGGCGACGAGGTCTATCACAAAGCTGCCGACTTCTTCTGGGACATCGTCACCGGAGAGCGGTCGCTCGCCTTCGGAGGCAACAGCCGCCGCGAGCACTTCCCCAGCAAGGAGGCCTGCATGGACTTCATCAACGACATCGACGGCCCCGAGACGTGCAACACCAACAACATGCTGAAGCTGACGGAAGACCTGCACCGGCGCAATCCCGAGGCACGCTATGCCGACTACTACGAGCTGGCCACCTTCAACCATATTCTCTCCTCACAGCATCCCGAGCACGGCGGCTACGTCTACTTCACACCCGCCCGGCCACGCCACTACCGCAACTACTCCGCCCCCAACGAGGCCATGTGGTGCTGCGTGGGCACAGGCATGGAGAACCACGGCAAGTACGGACAGTTTGCCTATACGCATGTGGGCAACGCCCTGTTCGTCAATCTCTTTGTGGCCTCAGAGCTGAACTGGCGCGAGAAGGGCATCGTGCTGCGGCAGGAGACGCTCTTCCCCTACGCCGAGACAAGCCGCATCACCGTTGCGCAAGGCAAGGGACAGTTCACGCTGCAAGTGCGCTATCCCGGCTGGGTGAAGCCCGGAGCTTTCGAGGTGAAGGTGAACGGCAAGCCTGTCAGCATCGTCACAGGGCCGTCGTCCTACGTCAGCATCGACCGTCAGTGGAAGAAGGGCGACGTGGTCGACATCACCTTCCCAATGTACAACAGCATCAAGTACCTGCCCAACGAGCCGCAGTACATCGCCTTGATGCACGGCCCCATCCTGCTGGCTGCAAAGACGGGCAACGAAGACCTGGCGCACCTCATTGCCGACGACAGCCGCTTCGGCCAGTATGCCAGCGGCAAGAAGCTGCCCATCAACGAGGCGCCCATCCTTATTAATAA
>JAEEPZ010000072.1 GCA_016285055.1 Prevotella sp. | reverse complement strand
CGAAGAAGGGACAGCGAAGAAGGGACAGCGAAGAAGAGGCAGCTAATAAGTTACAGACCCCACCCCTGCCCCTCCCCTTGAAGGGAGGGGAGTGCCTCACGGGGTCCCTGCGGCGGGCAAGGTGATAGCTTAATCCCAAATTGTTTTTCTTGTTTTTATTTGTTTTTTCTCAGGCCGCTTCGCGGTATCAACTCACATAGATAGCGACGTAACTATGTCTAATTCCATCCGCACAGTACGGAAAGAAACGTGCAAGGGCTCTCCGTGATGAACAGGGGTGCTGCAAAACAAGAGCATCCTGCTGTGCACGAAGTACAGCAGGATGCTCCTATTCATGGTGATGTCAATGCTACTCGTTGATGACTTTCTGGATGGTGCCGTCGGCGTTGTAGAACAGGCGCTGCACCTTCAGCGAACGCAGGTGCGTGATGTCGTTGGAGGGTACGCAGTCGTGGTAGAGCAGGTACCACTGCCCCTTGAACTCCACGATGCAGTGATGGGTAGTCCAGCCCACGACGGGGTCGAGTATGACGCCCTGATAAGTGAAGGGGCCGTAGGGGTTGTCGGCTGTGGCATAGCAGAGGAAATGGCTGTCGCCGGTGCTGTAGCTGAAGTAATACTTGCCGTTGTACTTGTGCATCCATGATGCCTCGAAGAAGCGGTGGGGGTCGCCAGCCTTCAGTGGCTGTCCGTCCTTGTCGATGATGACCACCGGCCGCGGAGCCTCGGTGAACTGCAGCACGTCGTCGGTCATGCGTGCCACATAGCTCGACAGGGCAGGCACGTCGGCAGGTGCCCAAAGCTCGGTCTTCTTGTCGGAGGCATGGCCGATGTCCACAAGTCCGGCGGGAGCGGCTTCGGTGTCAGGCAGCTGCACGGGGCGCACGCTCAGGGGTACATGCCATTGCAGCTGTCCGCCCCACAGGCCGCCGTAGTAGCAATATATCTGGCCGTCGTCATCCTTGAACACGCAGGGGTCGATGCTGTAAGCGCCGCGGATGGGGTGCTCCTGTGGAATAAACGGGCCTTCAGGCTTGTCGGCAATAGCTACGCCGAGGTGGAACTCGCCGTTGTAGTCCTTGGCTGAGAAGATGAGATAGTATTTTCCATCCTTCTCCACTACATCGCTGTCCCACATCTGCTTCTCCACCCAGGCCACCTGGTCCTGGTCGAGTATGACGCCGTGGTCGGTGACAGGGCCGTTCTCGATGTCTTCGAAAGAGAGTACATGATAGTCGCGCATCTGGAAGTGTCCGCCGTCGTCGTCGAAGACGTTGTCACATTCGCGGTCGTGCGAGGGGTAGATATACAGTTTGCCGTTAAACACGTGGGCCGCAGGGTCGGCCATGTAGTCATTGGGGAAAAGATAACGTGGTTTCATTTTGTTTTTTTATTTATGGTTATGGGTCTTATGGGACTTATGGGACTTATGGGTCTTATGGGTCTTATGGGACTTATGGGTCTTATGGGACTTATAAGACTCATAGGACTTATAAGACTTATAAGATCTATGAGAATCTTACTGGTAGAGCTTGATGATCTGGTCGATCACGGGCTTGGCCTTGTACTGGCGGTCGAAGAGCAGCGGATAGTTGGTGCGCCCCTTGATGGGCCAGCCGTTGAGCCATGAGCCGCCGTCGCTGACACCCCAGAGGGTGATGCGCGAAATCTGTGCACTGTGCTTCTTGTAGATGTTGAACAGCGCCAGCCAGCGGTCGTCCAGCTCCTTCTGCTTGGCAGCGGGCAGACCATTGGAGTAGGGGTTGTATTTCTGTTGCAGCTCGAAGTTCTGACTGATGTCGGCGCCGCCGAAGCCCTGCGGATTGGGCAGCACGTTGATGTCGAGCTCGGTCATCATCACCTTTACGCCACAGGCAGCGAAAGCGTCGATGCTCTTCTCATACTCTTCAAGGTTGGGATAGTCCAGACCGTTATGGCTCTGCATGCCCACACCGTCTATGCGCAGGCCCTTCGCCTTCAGGTTCTTCACCAGCCGGCAGACGGCATCACGCTTGGCAGCACCCGACATGGAGTAGTCGTTGTAATACAGCTCGGCGTCGGGGTCGGCCTCATGGGCGGTGCGGAAGGCTATCTCGATGAACTCTTCGCCTAAGAGGTTGAAGTAGGGCGACTTGCGGAAGGATCCGTCGTCCATGATGGCCTCGTTCACCACGTCCCAGCCGTGCACCTGGCCTTTGTAGTGGCCCACCACGGTCTTGATGTGCTTGATGAGGCGCTCCTTCAGCACCTCCTTCGAAGCCGGGCTGGCCGTGTAGCCATTGGTAAACCACCAGTCGGGAGCCTGCGAGTGCCACACCAGGCAGTGGCCGATGACTTTCAGGTTGTGATCCTGACAATATTTCACAAACTTGTCGGCCACGCGGAAGTCGAAGATGCCCTCGGCGGGAGCCAGTGACTCGGGCTTCATGCAGTTCTCGGCGGTGGCGCAGTTGAAGTGCTTGTCCATCACTGCGTCGGCCTCCGGCACCTGGCCGTCGCTCTGCCACTGATTGATGGCAGCGCCGATGAGACAATACTTGCCGATGGCGTCCTTCAGACCCTGCTGGGCAAAGGTGGGCATGACTGCCAGCACTGCCGACATCATGCCCATAACGATGACCTTCTTCATTTATTTGTTGCGTGCTTCAATCTCCTTATTAATCTGGTCTATCTTCTCGTCGCTGAGCTCATACTTCGAGATGATGAACATGGCGAGTACGAGGAGCATGGCGGGGATGACGCATACGAGCCAGCGTATGCCCTCCTGTGCTGTGGGCGACTGCAGCTCGAGGTCGTTCATGAAGTATGCACCGGCGGCGTTGCCTACCGACATCATGGCAAAGGCAGTGATGAAGAAGAGGGCGATGACGCGCAGGGGGCGGTTGCGCATGAACTCTGTCCACAGGTCGCTTACCTTCACGTTCTTCGTCTCCTTGTCGTCCATCACCACGCGCTCCTTCGTCTGCGTGAAGCAGAAGATGAGCAGGCCGAGACCAACGAGGGCGAAGATGAGCATGGTGAGGAACCAGGCGTTGGAGTCCTTCGGCAGCGTCTGTGCCTCCTCGCTGGCCTTGTAGCTTGTCCAAGCCAGCACCCAGCCGGGGATGACGCCGCCCAGCGCCATGCCTGCCTTGAAGAAGATGCCCGTCAGTGCGTTGACGATACCGCTGATGCGTCGGCCCGTCTTCCATTCGCCGTAGCTGATGACCTCAGGAATGAGTGCCCACATGTAGCCCGTGGCAACGATGACACCCGTAGACTTGATGAACTGTGCGATATAGACCAGCACAATGTTCTCCTTCACTGTGCCCATCTTGCTGATGATGTAGAGCAGGGCCATGCCGATGATGGCCACCGAGAGGAAGATGTAGAACATGTTCTTCTTGCCCACCTTGCGCTTGATGGCCGGCACGAGGGGCATGAAGATGAACGAGGGCAGCGAGCCCAAGCCCATGAACAGCGCCATTTCGTAGGGAATGTTGGCACCGGCGAGGATGGCCACGAGGATGGGCACGCCTGCCGAGACGCACAGTCCGCCGACATTGGCCATGAACATGCGCACGGAGGTGAGGATGGTGATCTCGTTGGTGTCGCGTGTCAGCGACGAGTTCAGTGCGCCGTAGGGCACGTTGATGAGCGTATAGAGCATCGACATGCCGACGTAGGTGATGTAAGCATAGAGTATGCTGGGCTTGAAGCCGTCCCAGAAGCAGAGGATGGCGAGGATGGTGAGGGGTATGCCGCCCATGATGAGGTAGGAGCGGTATTTGCCCAGCTTCGGGTTGTGTTTGTCTACGAAGGTGCCCACGAGAGGATCCCAGAGCACGTCGACGATACGTACTACGAGGAACATGGTGCCTGCCAGTCCTGCCGACTTTGCTGCGTCGCCACCGAGCACATAGACGTCGGTGTAGAAGAACAGCAGGTACATGCAGATGGTCTGATAGATGAGGTTTTGGGCCAGGTCGCCGGCACCGAAGCCGATGCGCTGCAGCCACGAGAGCTTGTAGAAGCCTTTAGATTCTTGTTGCGACATAATGATAATTTTTTGTTAGTTTCTATTTTCAGAGCGCAAAGATAATAATTTTTGCGATAATGGCTTTTCGCCATTATCGCAAATAGTTATGATTTTGTATCAAAAGGCAACATCTGAAACATTTGAAAAACTATTTCAAATAATCCCGGCTGTCTGTGCCGATGTAGAAGCCTGTCTCAGGGGGCTGATTGTAGCCCACATTCTGATAAGCCACAGACAGACGGTAGGGAATGTCTTGCATCAGGCAGACCATGCGGTGTTCTGTGGGAATGGTCGTGGTATAGATGCGCAGTTCGGTTGACTCCGTGTTGCGCACTATGACTTCTTCGCGCCAGTCGCCGAGGATATCGGCCTGCAGGCATGGGTTCGACTTCGAGCCGTTGTTGAACTGCACGCCGTCGAAGTGCTGCACGGTGTCGATGGCTTTCTCGTCCCAGTTGTATTTCGTCACCGTCTCATGGTCGAGCAGTTCGCGCAGCAGGTCGCCGTCCCACCAGATGCCGAAGTTGACGGGCAGGTAGCGCCCGCCGAGGATGAGCGAATTCTGGTGCTGCGGGTCGTTGGGGTCGTTGGCTGTCGACACCACCTCGCCCTTCATGCTGCGTATGCCGTGACTGTCGGTGCTCCACATCTCCACTCCCTCGTTGGTGGGGTCGATGTCGGCAGCCATGGCGCGGCCCACGTCGCTGTTGCTCTTGATTTGGAAGACGACCTCGCCCGTGGCGGCATCGCGCAGCTCTGAGCCGTCGCGTTTGTTCTCATGGCAGTCCCAGATGAAGAGCTTGTTTGTCTTCGGCTCGGCGACGAGATGGATGGCGTCGCCATGCCCGAACCTGGTGTTGTAGAGCCCCTTGCCGTCGTGGTCGATGGCCATGGCGCCGTAGGTGATTTCGTCCCATCCGTCACCGTCGACGTCGGCCACGCGCAGGTTGTGGTTGCCCTGTCCGGCGTAGCTGCTCCACTCGGGACTGTTGCTGTCGAAAGTCCAGCGCTCTTTCAGTTCCTTTCCGTCCCAGTCCCAGGCTGTGAGGACGCTGCGTGTGTAGTAGCCTCGGCAGAAGACGGCGCTGGCGTTCTTGCCTCCGAAGTAGCCCAGTGCGGCGAGGAACCGGTCGGAGCGGTTGGCATTGTCGTCGCCCCAGTCTGTCGACTGCCCGCGCTGTGGTATGTAGGGCTTGGTGCAGAGTGCGCGGCCCGTGAGTCCGTCGAACACGGTGATGTACTCAGGTCCGGTGAGGATGCGGCCTATCGTCCTGCGGTTTGTCTGCTCCCGATGGTCGGCGGTGGCGTCGCCGATGACGGTGCCTGTGCCGTCGCGTGTGCCGTCGCTGGTCCGCACCATCATCTCTGCTTTGCCGTCGCCGTCAAGGTCGTAGACGATGAAGGGCACGTAGTGTGCGCCGGAGCGGATGTTGTGTCCCATGTCTATGCGCCACAGCCGCGTGCCGTCCAGCCGGTAGCAGTCGAAGAGGGTGGGGCCTGTGTAGCCGGCGTGTGCATTGTCGTGAGCATTGGTAGGGTCCCATTTCAGGATAATCTCATACTGCCCGTCTCCGTCGACGTCGGCCACCGAGGCGTCATTGGCCGAATAGGAGAATCGCCGCCCGTCGGGTGTCTGTCCGCCGTCGGGTTTCTGCAAGGGCACGGGTATGTAGCCTGCTGGTGCGCCGGCCTTGACGCTGAATGAGCCGCCCTTAGGTGCTGGCGGTTCCACCACGGGCCCATTATTACGATGAAACGGGAGGGCGGCGGGCAGCGCCTCCACTTCGTATGTCACGTCACTGCCGCCGTTGAGGGGCTGCTCGTCGATGAAGCACGTGCCGCCCTGCCTCAGCGGATTCTCGTTGATGGCCACGCCGTTGCGGCGGATGTTGAACTCCTGGTTCTCCGCATCGTCGCTCAGGATGCGCCAGCTCACCATCACACGGCCATCGCTCATGGGCACAGCCACGACGCCGCGGTCTAATGGCTCTGTCGACAGCTTCTTGTAGTCATAACGGGCCTGTGCGAAGAGAGCAGTCATGGGCAGCATCGCGGCTGTGAAGGAAATCAGAATTTTTTTCATTTGTTTTGTTAGCATAGTTTTGATAGGTTTGTCATTCAAGTTTCGCATTCGCTCAACTTTCAGGAGTTAAAGGAGTTAAAGGAGTTAAAGGAGTTAAAGGAGTTTTTTAGGAGTTAAAGGAGTTTTTTAGGAGTTAAAGGAGTTAAAGGAGTTAAAGGAGTTAAAGACAAATGACTCTCCATGAAAAGCCTTTGTCTCTGGGTTGAAATCCATAGCATAGCTATTGTCTTTAACTCCTTTAACTCCCTTAACTCCTTTAACTCCAAAACTTGCGAAAAGCTATTGTCTTTAACTCCTTTAACTCCAAAACTTGTGAAACTTGAATTTGTCATAGGTCGTTTACTGCGTCATCATCAGTGTGAAGGCCTGCACTAGGTTCTTACCCTGCTGCAGTGCGACGCTTTCATGGGCCACGTCTGTTCCTTTCACCTGCTTGTGCACCAGCCGTCCGCCTTTCCAGTAGAAGCGGCCCTCCTCGCGCCCGATGGCGGTGTCGAAGCTGTCGCCGGAGAGATAGGCAAAGACGACGTTGCCCTTATCGTCCACGAGATACTCGTCGTAGCACTTGCGGGCAGCCACGTTGTAAGTAGCGGTGATGAAGTAGGGCTTGCTGACGTACTCGTTGACATTCTCATCGAAGTAGGTGGTGAAATAGAACGTCACCACTTTCTCCTGATGTCCCGTCCCCGGCACCATGTGGCTGAGGTTGACGGTCATCTGGTTGCGCGTTTCTTCCGACTTGTTGTTATACTCTATTCTCTGCTTGGCGCTGGCATACTGCTCGCGAATCTCGTCCACCGCTTTCTTGGCAGTGCCCGTCTGTGCCTGTGTTCCTATGGCCAGCAGCAGGCACACAAAGGTCAGAATCTGTCTCATTGTTCCGTAATCGCTGTGATACTTGTGAAACTGACAGTCACTCCTCTTCTTCGTCGTAAACGAATGTCTCGCTGCTCACCATTTCCAGCTTGTCGCCCTTCCATTTATACACGGCGTCGTCCTCATGGTCGTCCATGCGGAAAGCGGATGATATGGTTTTGTCCTCTTCGTTGAAGACCGGGTCGAACAGCTCGTCGAAGCCTTCTACAGCTTTGAAGTCGTGCTGCTCCTCATCCCATAGCCAGGCGCCGTAGGTGAAGTTTCCATACGCGTTGAAGGGGCCGCAGCACACCAGCAAATCGGGATAGCCGTCGAAGTTGATGTCGTCCTCTCTGATTTCTCCGAAGCCGTTCCACTGGTCAGGATTCAGATTGACGGCGGCGACTTCCGCCTCTTTCGTCGTGCCGGAGGCGGTGTTGATGATCTTTACAATAATCTTTTCGGCCACGCCCTCATCGTCGGTCACAACCTTGGCCTTAAACTTGAAGTCGGAGCGCTCCGCCTGACTGTCGGCCGACTGAGAGTCGTCCTCATCCGCCTCGTTGTCATCGACGGCAGTCACCTCGTCTTCGTTGTCATCGCTGCTTTGATGGCTCTTGCCGTTCTTACAGCTACCCATTGCCAGCACGATGCCGGCAGCAAGGGTCAATAGAAATAGTTTCTTTTTCATGTTCTATAGTTTGATGAATATTTTGCGTTTCCACAGCCCGTAGCCTATGGCATAGTTGATGGCTACGAAGGTGAGTGCGTAGGCCAGCGATGCCCACTTGTCCCATGGTATGACGCTGTGCAGCACGTTGTAGATGGCGTCGCTGATGCCGAAGTGTCCGAAGAGGATGGCCAGCAGCTCGCTTGCCACATAGAGTGCCAGGGCGTTGACGCCAAAAACGACAAAAGCCCGGCCTAAAGCCCCAGCGCAAGCCCCCCCTACGGCCCCCGAGGGGGCTTCATTTGACTTGTTGCAGGGCTTGCCAGCATTAGTGTCCCCCCCGGGGGACGACAGGGGGGCTTCGCCTCTCTCGGGGGACGACAGGGGGGCTTCGCCTCTCTCGGGGGACGACAGGGGGGCTTTGGCTTCTCTCTTTATCAGCAGCGCCTGCAGCAGGGCGGCCAGCCCGCAGGTGACCAGCACGTAGCTGGGGCTCCAGATGCGCTTGTTCAGCGGCAGGCCGTAGGTCAGCAGATAGCCGGCAATGACGCACACCGTGCCCACGGCGAAGACGGCCAGCGCCTTCTGCTCTATCGTCTCCTTCTGCTTGATGAGCTGACCGCAGTAGAAGCCTATCAGCACGTGGGCCACGCCGCTGATGGTGCCCAGCAAGCCTTCGGGGTCGACGGGACTCTTGTGGTAGAGGTGGTCGTAGCCGAACAGCTGCAGGTCTGCCTGTGCCAGGATATTGGTGGAAGCATCCTCGGCATAGCCGTCGCCTATTATTAATAATAATGTATAGGCGGCCAGCAGGAAAATGATGGTCGGGATGGTGTAGCGGTGGTTGGCATAGAGTGCGAAGAGCGACGCGAAGAAGTAGCACAGGGCGATGCGCTGCATGACGGCCCAGATACGCAGATGGCCGAAGCACAGCAGGTCGCCCTCGATGGCATGGTCAAACCAGTTGATGGCCAGACCGATGGCAAAGAGCAGGATGGTGCGCTTCACCACGCGGCGCAGCACCTGTGGCGTAGGCGTGAAGTTGTTCTTCGACAGCGACAGGTAGCACGCGATGCCCACGATGAAGAGGAAGAACGGGAACACCAAGTCGCAGGGTGTCATGCCGTTCCACCGTGAGTGGCGGAGCATCTCGAAGCTTTCTCCGTAGCCGTTGTTCACCAGTATCATGCCAGCCACGGTCAGTCCGCGCAGCACGTCGAGTGAGAGAAGTCGCTGGCTCTTGCTCATTGTTGATAGTCTATTGTTTAATGACTTTTCTGTCACTCTATCATTTGTCACTCAACACTAAACTCTTATCACTCAACACCTCAGCGGCCTTCAGGCCCATCGCCTTGTAGCCGGCGGCGTTGGGGTGCAGCCAGTCGTACTGGAAGTCGGCACGCATCCACGTGGGGCGCTGCGGGTCGCTGAGCACCTTGTCGAAGTCTATCACGGCATCAAACTTCCCGCTGGTACGTATCCATTCGTTGATGGTCTGGCGCAGGGCTTCGTGATAGTGCGACCAGTACATGGTGTTCCCTATGGGGGTGATGGTGGCTCCCACGACCTTCAGTCCGGCGGCGCGGGCCTTGCCGATGAACAGCTCGTAGGCCTCTATGAGTTCCTTCTCGGTCTTCTCCACGCTGCGGCTGCCGCCGATGTCGTTGATGCCCTCATAGATGACGATGCCCGTCGTGCCGCGCTGTCCCATGATGTCGCGGTCGAATCGCTTCAAGGCAGGCTCGCTCAGACCGCCGCGCAGCACGCAGTTGCCGCCGATGCCCAGGTTGAGGATGCTCACCTTGCCGTCCATCGCCTCGGCGCACACGTCCGTCCAGCGGTTCTGCAGGTTGGTGGTGGTGCCGCGCCCGTCGGTGATGCTGTTGCCTATGACGGCCCAGCAGGTAGGATGGTCGGCCTTCACATCGATGGCAGCAATGTTGTACCAGTGGTCCAGCGCCTCTTCTACGACGAAAGCCTTCTTCGGCTTCGACTCGCCCTTCATGATATACGATGTGGTGCGCGAGCCGCGGTGCGACGTGGCGTTCTGCGGCGTCTGGCCGTAGTTGATGGTGATGGTGAGGCGCTGCAGGGGCTTCAGGGCATAGCGCAGCTCGTCACTGAACAGGGCCTTGCCGCCCTCAATGGTGACGTTGCGCTTGCCGTTGAAGGTGAGGTATCGCACACTCTTCACATCGATGGCGGTGCTGTCTTGTGTGTTGGCGATGTAGATGGAGCGTATCTCCACCGGCTCGCGGCTGAACTCATTGCTCAGCTGCAGGCGCAGCATGTCGCCGCCGATGCTCACGTGAACTATCTGGCGGATGGCATTGTCTGTCAGCACAGCGTGCTGGGGCATGTCGCCAGGACCTGTAAACTCGGGCGCTGTGGCCCATGTGCCCACCCAGTCGTCGGCGTGGGCGCTGACGCCTGCCATGAGGAAAAGCAGGGTCGTCAGCACGGAATAAAATAGCTTTTTCATCTGTTGAAAGTTGTTTTTATTGGCATTTGCTTGCAAAATTACAGAAAAAGTTCCATTCTACATCTTTTTCTGGCCTTTTTTTGTTGAAAATCAGCTCAGTTTTTATGGCGGCCAGGCGAGTTGCGGGAAAAAGGAGGCTGCCCTAAAAAAGTCCGAAGGCTTCGGACGCTTTGTCCGAAGGCTTCGGACTGGTCGTCCGAAGGCTTCGGACTGACAGTCCGAAATGTAAAGAAAAATTACGGACAATTTTAAAATGGTATGATTGGCCGCTATAGCCAGGCAATAAGCTACCAAAAATAGAAGCAAGCCAACTCCGTTGGCAGAGGCATGAGGTAATGAGCTACGTAACGATGTCTTATTCCCTCCGCCCAGCATAAAATGTAAAAAAAAGTTCCGTTTTCTTTTTTTGTTTACATGTTTTTTCTTACCTTTGCACCACTTAAACAGACGAATTACTACTATACATGAGATATTTCTCTACCATTGTACTGCTACTGGCAGGCGTTTTGTGCGGCTATGCGCAACCCAGCCTTTTCTATTCAAGCGACAAGCTGTCGAACTCAGTCATCAACGGCATCTGCCAAGACCAGAAAGGGTATATATGGATAGCCACCGAATACGGCTTGAACCGCTTCGACGGCTATCGCTTCACACCGTTTCTCAATCAGCCCGACGACTCCACATCACTTTGCTACAATGTGGTGTGCTGCATCACCTGCGACAGCAAGAACCGCCTCTGGGTGGGCACCAGCAAGGGCCTGCAGCGATACGATGACGCCACGGGCACCTTCATCACCTATCCCTTCCCCGAAGGGGTGAAGCCTCGTGTCAGCGACCTCTTCGAGACCAACGACGGCCGGCTGCTCATCGGAACGTCGGGCTATGGGCTGTACACCCTCAACGAAAGGTCGCAGCAGCTGACAGAGATGGCCGAGGCCAAGGCCAGCGAAAACGATTCTTTCTTCCTCTATGTCTATGAGGACAGCAGAGGCGGCCTGTGGCGAGGCAGTGCCAGCAATTACAGCTATCAGCCAAAGGGAGGGGCTGTGCAGCTGTTTGAAAATTGTCCCTACGGCGTGCCCACCGACTTCATGGAATATCAGGGCATGACCCTCATCATCTGCCGCGACGGCCTGCTGGCCTACAACGACGGCGAGCTGAGCAACGTGCCCTTCGACACGAGCGAGGCTGGCCCTAACCCCGGCTTCCGCACGGCCATCAAGGACAAGGATGGCAACATCTTCTTCGGCACACGCGGCAACGGACTCTTCTGGCTGCCTGCCGGAGCGACACGCCTGCAGCGCTATCCCGTCAGCGTGCAAGGCTACGACCTGAACGCCTCGAAGATATGGGCCCTGACGGAAGACCGGCAAGGAAACGTCTGGGTGGGCTGTCAGCAGAAAGGCCTGCTGATGATACCTGAGCGCAATGCTCAGTTTGAGTCGTGGAACTTCGCTGCCCAGCGCGTGGAGATAGGCACGCTGGTGTCGTCAGTGTCTGAGGGCTTCAACGGCATCACGTGGTGCACGGTGCAGAACAAGGGCGTCTACGGCTTCAACCGTGAGGGCCACCTCGTCAGCCATCCCGACACCCCCCATGACGTAGAGTTCATCTACCGCGACAAGAAGCACCAATACTGGCTGGGCACAAGCCACGCTGTGTTTACCTTCAACCCAACGACGGGCAGCCGCGAACTGCTCACCGACTTCGACTGCGACAAGTTCAACGACATGACCGACAACGGCAGGGGCACCCTGGTGTTCTCGGCCTTTGCCAAGGGCATCCTTGTCTACGACAGAAACACGTCGGCCCTCCACCATTACTCGATGAATGACGACGACGACCCTGAGCGTGGCCGCCTGCCCAACGACTGGGTGATGACGCTGATGCCCGACCACGAGGGGCGCATCTGGATAGGCACCTCGCATGGCGTCAGCTGCTTCGACCCGCAGACCAGCTCGTTCCGCCCCTTCGGATGGAACATCCTGGCCGAGGGCAAGATGTGCTACTCACTCTGCGAGACCAAAGAGGGCGACATACTCATCGGCTTGGAGCAGGGCCTGTGCATCTGGCGACGCGAGGCCAACACGCTGGAAGAGTTTCCGGCGAAGGACACACCCCTGCAGAGCATGTCCATCAGCTACATCGTGCAGGACAACGAGGGCGACATCTGGTGCAGCACCATCAACGGCATCTGGCAATACCAGCACAAAGCGAACCAGTGGCGCGCCTTCATCAGCGGGTCGGGCCTTACCGGGCGTGAGTACATCCCCAGCGTAGGCATGCACAACGACGACGACCGCATCTTCTTCGCTACTGCCGACGGCCTTACCACCTTCACACCGCAACAGGTGAGCAGCGTGCAAACCACACCCGGGAAGCTGTTGCTCACAGGATTCTACATCGAAGGCCATCCCGTGAACTCGCTCACAGAGTCGGGAGGAAAGCGGGTGACAGAGAAAACCGTGGACGAAAGCACCTATTTCACGGTCAGCTATCTGGACAACTCCATACAGCTGGAGTTCTCGCTGCTGAACTATGACAATGCCGCCAACACCATTCTGGAACACCGCATGAGCGGCAGCAACCTGTGGACGGCCAACGAGGCAGGAAAGAACGCCATCAGCCTGTCGCACCTCTACAGCGGATTCTATAACATCGAGGTGCGTGCCATCGACAACGGCGTCGTCTCGGAACCCATGACCATCACCATCGTGGTGCGTCCGCCCTGGTACCGCTCAGCCCTGGCCTACTGCATCTACGCCCTGGCCCTGCTGGCCCTGGTGTTCTTCACCGTGGTGACGTGGCGGCGTCGCATGAAGCTGCGCCATGATGAGGACAAGATGAAATTCCTCATCAACGCCACTCACGACATCCGCTCGCCACTGACACTCATCATGGGAGCACTGAAGAAACTGAAACAGAAAGAGGCCGACAACGCTTCAGTGAACGCCATCGACCGCAATGCACAGCGCATCCTCACGCTGGTGAACCAGATACTCGACATCAGAAAAATAGACAAGCAGCAGATGCACCTGCACTGTCAGAACACCGACATGAACCAGTTTGTGCTGTCCATCTACAAGGTCTATGAGTATTATGCCCGCGAGCGCAACATCAACTTCACCGTCACGCCGCCGTCAGAGCCACATATCATGGCATGGATCGACCGCACACAGTTTGACAAGGTGCTGTCCAACCTGCTCTCCAATGCTTTCAAGTACAGCTTCGACCACGGCAGCATCAGCATCGACCTCTCGCAAGGCCACGATGACGACAGCCACGCCGCCATCAAGGACTATGTGGAAATCAGCATCACCGACGACGGCGTGGGCATGCGCAATGAAACCGTCGAGCACCTCTTCGAGCGATTCTTCCAGGGGCGTGGCGAGAAGAGCGGTAATGTGGTGGGGACGGGCATCGGCCTCAACCTCTGCAAGATGATTGTCGACATGCACCACGGCACCATCAGCGGGCGCAACCGCGACGACGGGCAGAAAGGCTCCGTCTTCACCGTCCGGCTGCCGTTGGGCAACGATCACCTCAGCCCCGACGAGATAGACAACAGCACCGACGAACCCACGGCGCAGCGCATCGCAGGGAAACGCCAACCCACCAGCCACCTGCACATCCTCATTGCCGACGACGACGAGGAGATACCACGCTACATAGCCGACGAGCTGAGCCCCTACTATCACTTCACCACCTGCCACAACGGTAAGGATGCACTGAAAGAGCTGCTCTCGCCTACAGCCATCGCGGCCGACCAGACCTACGACCTCGTCATCTCCGATGTGATGATGCCCGAGATGGACGGCTTCACCATGCTCCACATGCTCAGGGGCAATGTCAACATCGCCCACCTGCCTGTCATCATGCTCACATCGAAGGGCGACATAGGCAACCGTCTCGAAGGACTGGAGAAGGGCGCCGACGCCTACCTCACCAAGCCCTTCATCATCGACGAGCTGCATGCCACCATCGACAACCTCATCAATATCAGGCAGAAGCTGCGCGGCAAGTACACTGGCAAGCAGCAGCCTATGGAGAAGATAGAGAAGATAGAGCTGAAGAGCAACGATGATGCGCTGATGGAACGTGTCATCAAGAGCATCAACGAACACATGAGCGACAGCGACTTCAACATCGACGTGCTCTGCAACGAGGCCGGCATCAGCCGTGCGCACCTGCACCGGAAGATGAAGGACATGACGGGCATCTCCGTCTCAGAGTTCATACGCAACATCCGCATGGAGCAGGCTGCCCGTCTGCTGCGCGAACAGAAGGTGAACATCTCGCAGGTAGCCTATTCTGTGGGCTATTCCTCGCTGCCTTATTTCTCGGCCGTCTTCCGCAAGCACTACGGTGTTTCGCCACGCGAGTTTATCGAGCAGTCGGGCGAGACGCCGCCGGCGGCCAAATCAGATGCAGATTTCTCCTGAGCCGTAACAGCGGTGGTGCTGCGCATCATAGATGACGCAGAACTGGCCGGGCGCCACGCCATGGATAGGCACGGCAGAATGAACCGTGTAACCGAGGGAGGAGTGAGCGGCTGCTGGCTCATGGGGCTTATAGGTCTCATACGACTCATAGGCCCCATAGGACTTAGGCTCCAGCCTGGCAGGGTAGAACTCAGGCGTGTGGCGTATCTTGAATGTCACGTCGGCCGGAGGAAGCTCACCGTTCAGACTGTGGAAATCACAGATGGAGAAGTCTTGCTTGTAAGCCGTCTCAGGGTTGTAGCCATGCGAGACGTAGAGAATGTTCTGGGCTACGTCTTTCTTCACCACAAACCACGGGCCGCCGCCTAAACCCAGCCCCTTGCGCTGGCCGATGGTGTGGAACCAGTGCCCCTGGTGCGTGCCAATCTTCTTGCCCGTCTCTAACTCGACGACATCGCCGGGAAGCTCGCCCAAGAAGCGACGCACATACTCGTTATAGTCTATCTTGCCCAAGAAGCAGATGCCCTGCGAGTCTTTCCGCTTCGCACTGACTAAGTGCTCACGCTCGGCTATCTGCCTCACTTCGTCCTTCACGTAATGGCCGATGGGGAAGATGGCCTTCTGCAGCTGCCAGTCAGTGATCTGAGCCAGGAAGTCGGTCTGATCCTTCACAGGGTCGGGCGCGGTGCAGAGCCACTTCAGCCCCCCTTCTGCCCCCTTTGGGGAGGATGATTCATCGCGGCAGGCCTTCCCCCCTTGGGGGAACGTGAGGGGAGTCACCTCCGTCTGGGCGTAGTGGCCAGTGGCGATGAGGTCGTAGTCGTGGCCGCGCTTCTCGTGGAAGGCACCGAACTTGATGAGGCGGTTGCACATCACGTCGGGGTTGGGCGTCAGCCCCGCGCGTACCTTATCCATTGTATAGGCCGTCACCTGATTCCAGTATTCACGGTGACAGTCCACCACCTCCAGCGGGCAGCCATACTTGTGCGCCACGGCGGTGGCCATCTCCATGTCCTCCTCCATCGAGCAGTCCCACTCCTCTTTCTCGTCCGCTCCTATCTTGATGTAGAAGCAGTCAGGCTGCAGCCCCTGACGCACCAGTTCGTAAACCACCACCGAGCTGTCGACGCCGCCGGAGAGCAGCACCGCGATGCGCTTGTCGCGTAATTCTTCAACGTTCATCATGCGTGTTGTGAAAAGATTGGCTGCAAAGGTACAAAATTGAATCAGTTTATTTCACCAAAAACCTACTTTTTTCCAAAAGAAAGTATGTTTTTTCTTTTTTTTTCTTACCTTTGCAGCCGAAATCCTAACAAACGGAAAAATGACTTATGTTTTCTGCTAAGATTGAAGAAGTCATCAAGGCATCGCTCACTGATGGCATGATAACTGAGAAGGAGCGACAAGTCATCAAGCGCCTGGCTGCAGCCGAGGGCATTGACGAAGACACCGTCGACGTGTTGCTAGATGCAAGAATCCAGGAGTTAAATAGGGAAAAGAAAGCTGAACAGCGCATCTGCCCCCATTGTGGCGCAGTGCTCGAGTCTTTCAGTACGCGGTGCCCTGCCTGTGGCGAGGAAGTACGTCAGACACGTACCGTGTCGAGCATCAAAGAATTGGACGCCAGATTGAAGAACGTCACCGACCTGAACCAGCGCCGCAGCATCATCACCAGTTTTCCTGTGCCCAACACCCGTGAGGACCTCCTTGAGTTTCTTGCCCTTAGCGCTGCCAATGCGAAGAGAATGGGCAACTTCACCGATACGGCCCTGTGGCGGTTCCTCCTCATCATCATACCGCTGTGGATAGTGTTCATCCTCTTCAGCATGCATACCATCAATGATCCCGAAAGCAAATTTTACGGACAAGCCCTGTCCGACCAGATAGGTCTTGACGCCTTCGTGGCACTGCTCCTTGGTGGCTTTTTCGCCTTACGATATGCCAAGAAAGGCGGCAACAAGGAAATAAAGGTTCACAACGAGATGCGTAGCGTGTGGAAAGCGAAGTTCGAACAGGTGATGAGCAAGGCACGCATCACGCTGCACTCGAGCCAGGACATTGCACAGCTTGACGAACTGGAGCGGCAGGTAAAAGGCAGATAAAGGATAGCATGGAGAAATAAAGACCCCAAGAAATAACTACACATCATAATAGAAAAGCACTACTACTATGGGACTATTCGGCAGAGGCAAAGGCGGCGGACTGATGAACGTCATACGCTGCGACCAGGAGGAATACATCATCTGGAAATGGCGCCCCAGCGGGCAGGATGTCAACACCACCAGCCGTGAGAACGCCATCAGGTGGAACAGCTCGCTTCGCGTGAAGGACGGCGAAGTGGCTGTCTTTGTATATAACCGTAAAGACGGCCCCATGCAGGACTGCATCGAAGGCCCGTGCGACGTCATGCTGAAGACGGCCAACCTGCCCGTGCTGGCCAACATCGTGGGCGCATTGTGGGGAGGCGACAGCCCCTTCCAGGCAGAGGTGTACTTCATCAACCTGCAGCGCAACAACCAGCTGCGCTTCGGAGTGCCCTACTTCGATGTCTTCGACCCACGCCTGCCCGACCAGGGCATACCCGTGGCCGTCAGGGGAACCATCACCTTCAACATCACCGACTACATGGGGTTCATCAAGCTGAACCGGCTGCAGCAGTTCGACCATGATGACTTCAAGCGCCAGATCAACGCCGCCATAGCCCGCTATGTGCGGCAGGTGGTGACCAACCTGCCTTCAGATGCCGGCATCCCCGCCATCCAGCTTGAGCGTAACATCGACACCGTCAACAAAAGCGTGGCTGCGAAGCTCGGAGAGCGGCTTTGTGAGGACTTCGGCGTGAACCTGAAAGCCCTTGACATCAGCGACCTGGAGATAGACAAGACCAGCCCCTACTATCAGCAGGTGTACCGCCTCACTGCCGGCTTGCAGGCCAAGACCATGGAGGCACAGGCCGATGTGAACATCAAGAACCTGAAGGACACGCAGGAGCTGAACCGCCAGAATATGGAGGAGACCATGCGCATACAGCGCGAAGAGGCACAGCGTGCCCAGCGCCTGCAGACCGAGACGCAGTTCATGGGTGCCCACGCACTGGACCAGCAGGCCGGTGTGCTGCGTGCCGGTGCCGAGAGTCTGGGCCAGATGGGCCAGATGGGCGGCGGCGAAGGCGGCGGTGGCGGCATGAACGCTGCCGGGCTGATGACAGGCATGATGATGGGCGGCGCCATGGGGCAGCAGATGGCAGGCATGATGAACAATATGGGCCAGTATATGCAGCAGGGAATGCAGCAGACGCAGCAGAACATGCAGGCCACGCCTCCGCCCACACCGGGTATGGCCACGTCGCCCATGCCCAACGCGCAATACTTCGTCGTCATCAATGGGCAGCAGGCCGGTCCCTTCGCAGCACAGCAGTTGCCGCAGCTGGTGCAGAACGGCAGCCTCACGCCGCAGACCTACGTCTGGCGGCAGGGCATGGCGCAGTGGCAGTTGGCCGTCGACATGCCGGAGATAGCCTTCGCCTTCGTCCCACAGCCGCCGGCACCTCCCACAGGGACTCCTGTGCCGCCGCCAATACCGTGACTTTTAGGAAATGGGAGTTAAAGTGAAAGTTAAATAGGGAGTTAAATAGGAAGTAAAAATGGGAGTTATGTGCTTAGCCTACATTATTCATGGTTATTTTCAATAATTTATCACGCGCTCGGCTCTGCCGCTTGCCGCTCGGCTTTGCCGCTTTCACCAAGCGTAGCGACTGAAAGAACCGAAAGGGACGCAAGAATTAACCAAAAATTTATATTTATGAATAATTCGTGTTTAATTCATGGTCATTCGTGTGAAAAAGAAAGAGTTAACGGCATATAGTTTAATTGCCATGAATAATTCAGGTTGGCTTCCCCTTTTAAATGCAAAATACAATAGATAATATGCTTGACGACAATAATTTCTTCTCGCTCGACCGGCTCGTAGAGTTCGGCATGAGCGCCGCCATCGCCCAGCAGATGGTGAGCAGCATGAATCAGCAGATGCAGCAGATGCAATATCCTGGCAGCATGATGACCATGCCGCAGCCCCAGCCCGGCGTTTATTATGTAGCTATCGACGGCCAGCCCAACGGTCCATTGGACGAGAAGGAGCTGGCCCGTCTCATCTATGACAAGCAGGTCACGAAGGACACGCTCTGCTGGCTGCCCGGCATGGCGCAGTGGCAGCCTGTCAGTCAGGTGCCTGCAGTGCTGCGCATCGTGGCACTGACACCGCCGCCCCTCAACAAGTAATCACGTTACATAAACACATATCAAACAAACAATGACACAAAAGAAGCTAAAGAAGGTGCTCGTCTTAGGCTCGGGCGCATTGAAGATCGGCCAGGCCGGCGAGTTTGACTATTCTGGTTCGCAAGCACTGAAGGCGCTGCGCGAAGAAGGCATCAAGAGTGTGCTGGTCAACCCAAACATCGCCACCATCCAGACCAGCGAGGGCATTGCCGACACGGTGTATTTCCAGCCCGTCACCACACACTTCGTTACAGAGATTATCAAGAAGGAACGCCCCGACGGCATCCTTCTCGCCTTTGGCGGACAGACAGCCCTGAACTGCGGTACAGAGCTCTATCAGAAAGGCATCCTCAAGGAGTATGGCGTCGAGGTCTTGGGCACCAGCGTCGAGGCCATCATGAACACCGAGGACCGCGACCTCTTCGTCAAGAAACTGGCTGAGATTGAGCTGAAGGTGCCCGTCTCGCACGCCGTGGAGAACATGGACGACGCGCTGAAAGCCGCCCGCGAGATTGGCTTCCCCATCATGATTCGCTCGGCCTACGCACTGGGCGGACTGGGCTCAGGCATCTGTCCCGACGAGAAGGCTTTTGTGGAACTGGCCGAGAGCGCCTTTACCTTTGCTCCGCAGATCCTGGTGGAGGAGAGCCTGAAAGGATGGAAGGAGATAGAGTTCGAGTGCATCCGCGACGCCAACGACCACTGCTTCACCGTCGCCTCGATGGAGAACTTCGACCCCCTCGGCATCCACACCGGCGAGAGCATCGTCGTGGCGCCCACCTGCTCGCTCCGTGAGGAACAGGTGAAGATGCTGCAGGACATCACCATCCGCTGCGTCCGCCACTTGGGCATCGTAGGCGAGTGCAACATCCAGTTCGCCTTCAACGCCGTGACCAACGACTACCGCATCATCGAGATCAACGCACGCCTGAGCCGCTCGTCGGCCCTCGCATCGAAGGCTACAGGCTATCCCTTGGCTTTCGTTGCTGCCAAGATAGCCCTCGGCTATACCCTCGACCAGATAGGCGAGATGGGAACAACGAGCAGTGCCTACGTGGCACCGAGCCTCGACTACATGATTTGCAAGATTCCGCGCTGGGACCTGACGAAGTTTGTGGGCGTCAGCCGTCAGATAGGCTCCAGCATGAAGTCCGTGGGCGAGATCATGAGCATAGGCCGCAGTTTCGAGGAGATGATTCAGAAGGGCCTGCGCATGATAGGGCAGGGCATGCATGGCTTCGTGGGCAACGACCACACGAAGTTCACCGACCTCGACGATGCCCTGCAGAACCCCACCGACCTGCGTATCTTCGCCATCGCTCAGGCACTGGAAGAGGGCTACACCGTGGAGCGCATCGAGGAGCTCACAAAGATTGACGTGTGGTTCCTGGAGCGTCTGAAGCACATCGTGGATCTGAAGCATGAGCTGCAGCAGTATAACAAGCTGGAGGACCTTCCCGACCAGTTCCTCTTGGAGCTGAAGCGCTGCGGGTTCAGCGACTTCCAGATTGCCCGCTTCGTGCTGAAACCACAGGGCGGCAACATGGAGAAGGAGAACCTGGCCGTGCGCCAGTATCGCAAGGAGCGCGGCATCCTGCCTTCGGTGAAGCGCATACCCACCGTGGCATCAGAGCATCCCGAGCTGACCAACTACCTCTACTTCACCTATACCCACGTGCCTGCCTTCGGCAACGCGCAGGGCGAGCAGTACAAGGCCAAGCACGACATTAATTATTATAGTAATGAGAAGTCGGTCGTGGTGCTTGGCTCCGGTGCCTACCGCATCGGCTCCAGCGTGGAGTTCGACTGGTGCTCGGTCAACGCCATCAATACGGCCAGGAAGCTGGGCTACAAGTCGATCATGATCAACTACAACCCTGAGACCGTGTCGACCGACTACGACATGTGCGACCGCCTGTACTTCGATGAGCTCAGCCTCGAAAGGGTGCTCGACGTCATCGACCTCGAGGCTCCGCGTGGCGTCATCGTCAGCGTGGGCGGACAGATACCCAACAACCTGGCCATGAAGCTGCACCGTCAGGGCGTGCCCGTACTTGGCACCAGCCCCGTGAACATCGACCGCGCTGAGAACCGCGACAAGTTCTCGGCCATGCTCGACAAACTTGGCATCGACCAGCCCGCATGGCGTGCCTTGACCAGCTTCGACGATGTGAAGCAGTTTGTGGAAGAGGTGGGCTATCCCGTCCTCGTCCGTCCCTCATACGTGCTCTCTGGCGCTGCCATGAACGTGTGCTACGATGAGGAGGAGCTGCACCGATTCCTCAACATGGCAACAGAGGTGAGCAAGGAGTTCCCCGTGGTCATCTCGAAGTTTATGACCGAGACCAAGGAGATAGAGTTCGACGCCGTGGCCGACAAGGGCGAGGTCGTGGAGTATGCCATCTCTGAGCATGTGGAGTATGCCGGCGTGCACTCAGGCGACGCCACGATGGTGTTCCCCGCACAGCACATCTACTACAGCACCATCCGCCAGATCAAGCACATCAGCCGCGCCATTGCGAAGGAGCTGAACATCAGCGGACCGTTCAACATACAGTTCCTGGCCAAGAACCGCGAGGTGAAGGTCATCGAGTGCAACCTGCGCGCCAGCCGCTCCTTCCCCTTCGTGTCGAAGATACTGAAGCGCAACTTAATCGAGACAGCTACGAAGATCATGCTCGACGCTCCCTACTCGAAGCCCGACCGCTCAGAGTTCGACATCGACCGCATCGGCGTGAAGGCCAGCCAGTTCTCCTTCGCACGCTTGCAGAACGCCGACCCCGTGCTGGGCGTCGACATGAGCTCTACCGGCGAGGTGGGCTGCCTGGGCGACGACCTCAACGAGGCCATGCTCAATTCGCTCATCGCCACGGGCTACCGTCTGCCGAAGCCCGGCAGCTCCATCCTCATCTCAAGTGGTGGCGCCAAGGGTAAGGTAAGCCTGCTGGAGCCTGTCCAGGAACTGGTGAAGAAGGGCTACCAGGTGTATGCCACGGGCGGCACGGCACAGTTCTTCAACAGCAACGGTGTCAAAGCCACGCCTGTGAGCTGGCCCGACGAAGAGGGAGACAACAACGTGATGGATATGATAGCCGCACACAAGTTCGACCTCATTGTCAACGTGCCGAAGAACCACACCAAGCGTGAGCTGACCAATGGCTACCGCATACGCCGCGGAGCCATCGACCACAACATCCCCCTGATGACCAACGTGCGTCTGGCCAAGGCTTTCATCGAGGCCTTCACCGCCATGAGCGAGGACGACATCAAGATCAAGAGCTGGCAGGAGTACAACAGCTGATTCCGCAAAGCCAACAGACATGCTCCCCGCGTTTTTCCTGGCAATAGGAAAAATGCGGGGAGCTTCTTTTGTTTTTCCCGTTTTATTTGTTCTTTATTAGTCCGCTTAGCAGAACCAACTGGCCGACTTTCGCCGTTAATTGTGTGAGTTGATACCGCGAAGCGGCCTGAGAAAAAACCAATAAAAACAAATAAAAACAAGAAAAACAATTTTGGAAAAAGGTTATCGCCTTGCCCGCCACAGGGATCCCGTGAGGCCCTCCCCTGGAGGGGCAGGGTTGGGGTCAGGACTCGGCTATGCCGCTTGCAGGGCAAGAATTTATTCGCTGCCTCTTCTTCGCTGCCTCTTCTTCGCTGATATAATATTACAGATTCAACTTTCGCAAGTTTTGGAGTTAAAGGCAATAGCTTTTCTGGGGATTTCCACCCATGTGAGAATCCTGCAGTTTCAAGGCAGCATGGGTTTTAAAAGTTTCCTGCCGAGAAACCATCGGTTTCTCGGCAGGAAACCAAAGGTTTCTCGCCAGGAAACTTTT
>JAEEPZ010000071.1 GCA_016285055.1 Prevotella sp. | reverse complement strand
CTTCATTTTGGGCCCTGAAAAATTCGTTACCCGGAAAAAAAAAAGAAACAAGTTGCTTTGCTTTTCTCTCGACTTTTCGTAACTTTGGCTTCGCCGAAGTTACTCTGTCTCAGAAATGAAAAGAAAAACAAGTTTTCCTTTCGCATTTCTCTCGACTTTTCGTAACTTTGGCTTTGCCGAAGTTACTCTGTCTCAGAAATGAAAAGAAAAACAAGTTTTCCTTTTGCATTTCTCTCGACTTTTCGTAACTTTGCAGTCAAAATGCAGATAACAAATTATTCGACGATGAAAACGAAGCTAATCCTTTCGTGCCTTTTGGCATTGCTGGTCGCGCAAACGACTACAGCACAGAGCGAACTCTATCCCCGTCATTTCGACTTAGAGCAGGTGACACTGCTCGACGGCCCGATGAAGACGGCAATGGACAAGAACGTGCAGCACCTGCTGCAGTATGACACCGACCGCCTGCTGACGCCCTTCGTCCGTCAGGCGGGCCTCTCGAAGACCACCGACACCACGTCGCCCTACTACCAATGGGAGACGCGCCACCCTAACTTCAAGAACTGGGGCGGCGATGCCGGCTTCGACCTGAGCGGACATGTGGGAGGGCACTATCTGTCGGCCCTCGCCCTGGCCTATGCCGCCTGCCACGACGAGGCGATGCGTCGACAGCTGAAGCAGCGCCTGGACTACATGCTGCAGGTGATGAAGGACTGTCAGGATGCCTACGATGAGAACACCGAAGGACTCTACGGCTTCATAGGCGGTCAGCCCATCAACGACTCATGGAAGGCGCTCTATCGCGGCGACCTCTCGAAGATTCAGGCCAACTGGGGATGGGTGCCGTTCTATGTGCAGCACAAGATTCTGGCCGGACTGCGTGATGCCTATCTCTACGCCAACAGTGACATGGCGAAGGAGATGTTTCGAAAAATGGCCGACTGGAGCGTGAACCTCATAGCCAAGGTGAACGACAACGACTTCGAGGGCTTCCTCAACTGCGAGCATGGA
Source organism: Prevotella sp. (assembly GCA_016285055.1). Classification (GTDB taxonomy): domain Bacteria; phylum Bacteroidota; class Bacteroidia; order Bacteroidales; family Bacteroidaceae; genus Prevotella. The sequence goes on along the minus strand of JAEEPZ010000071.1, from coordinate 21,791 downwards.
GGCATGAACGAGTCGATGCTCGATGCCTACCAGCTCTTCGGCGACCAGAAATATCTCAACGCAGCGAAGAAATACACCCACAAGGCCATGCTCAACGGCATGCAGACGCTGAACACAACATTCCTCGACGGCAAGCACGCCAACACACAGGTGCCGAAGTTCATAGGCATGGAGCGCATCTTCGAGAACAGCGCAACAGCTACGGCGTACAGGAAAGCCGCCGAGAACTTCTGGCAGGACGTGGCCAAGAACCGCACCGTCTGCATCGGTGGCAACTCGGTGGGCGAGCACTTCCTCTCGGCGGCCAACAGCAACCGCTACATCGACCATCTGGACGGCCCAGAGAGTTGTAACTCGAACAACATGCTGAAGTTCTCGGAGATGCTGGCCGACCGCACAGGCGATGCGAAGTACGCCGACTTCTACGAGGGCACGCTGTGGAACCACATCCTCTCGACGCAAGACCCCACGACAGGCGGCTATGTCTACTTCACCACGCTGCGGCCCCAGGGCTACCGCATCTACTCGCAGCCCAACCAGGGCATGTGGTGCTGCGTAGGCACAGGCATGGAGAACCACTCGAAGTATGGCCATTTCATCTATACCCACGACGGAGCATCCACCCTCTTCGTCAACCTCTTCATCCCCTCGCGGCTGGAATGTGACGCCTTTGTCCTCACCCAAGAGACCACCTTCCCCAACAGCAGCATCACTGAGCTCACCATCGGCAAGGACGGTCATTACGCCATAGCCATACGGCATCCCGAGTGGTCGGGCAAGAACTACAGCATCGACATCAACGGCACTGCGCTCAACGGCCTCTCCGTGGAGAGCGGCAAGGCCAGCTATGTCACCGAGACACGCGACTGGAAGAAGGGCGACAAGATCACCGTCAACCTCGACATGCAGCTGCGCTATGAGGAGTGCCCCAACTACACCGACTACATCGCTTTCAAGTACGGCCCCATCCTGCTTGGCGCTGCCACTACTGCTCTTACCAGCGGCGACGACAGCGGCCTGCCCTATGAGCGGCTGCAGAATGAGTATGGCGGCGAGGGGCGCATGGACCATGCCCCCGGCAGCCGTGCCACATCGAAGAGCCTCATCGACGCCCCGCTGCTCATTGGCAACCGGTCCGACGTGCTCAGCCGCATAGAGCGCCTGCGCAGCATAGACCTCAGCTTTGTCATCGACGCCAGCCGTCCTGACGTCAGCTCCTACAAATGGAGCACGCTGAAGCTGGTGCCCTTCTACAAGATTCACCACCAGCGCTACATGTGCTACTGGTATCAGCAGACCGCCGAGAACTTTGCCAACAGCACGATGGCGCAGACCGAGGCAGAGCGGGAAGCACTGGAGCAGCGCACCCTCGACTTTGTGGCTCCCGGCGAGCAGCAGAGCGAGGCAGGACATGACGTGCAGTACAGCGGCGACTCGTCGACAGGCATGTACAACAGCGAGCGCTACCGCGATGCCCGCGCCAATGGCTTCATACAGTATACATTATATAATAATAGTGGCATAGAGGAGAACCTCAGTGTGATGATGCGCTTCAACCTGGCCGACAGGGGACGCATGGGCACACTCACCGTCGACGGTACGAAAATAGCCGACATCACCATACCCAGCAGCTTCAAGGGCAGCGACAACAACGGCTTCTACAATGTGGAGTATGCCATTCCCGCTGCTTTGGCCAAAGGAAAGAAGAAGCTGGTGGTGCGCCTCACGGCCAGCAGCACGACGCTATGCCCTGGCATTTACTATGTGCGCCTGATGAAGGACTACAACGCCGAGGCCAACGCCTACCAGTTCCGCTGCACCGACTGGACAACAGGCGACCCTAACCGAGTGGCAGCCAACAAGATCAGCTATGACACCGAGAACAACCTTATTCATGTGAACGCCGGCACCGGAGCCAACAACGTGGCCTTGATGATGAGATACGAAGAGCTGGACTACGACATCGACAAGTCGCAGATCTTCCTCGTTGTGAGAGGCTCTAACCTGAAGACGACCTCAGGCGCCAGCTATCTGTGGTGGCTCAACGGCTCCAACCGTGGCACGCAGGTGGCGCCTGCCACCTCGAAGACCATCACCGTCAGCGGCGAGCAGCAGCAGGTGGTGGCCTTCAACATGAAGACCAGCGGCCTCTATGACAACTTCTCAGGCGACCGCCCCAGCGTCTGCATGGGACAGACCATCTTCGGACTCACCTCTACGACAGGCATCAGCGACATCTACGACATCAACTTCGTCAGCAGTGTCGATGAATACATCGGGCAGGCCACCGCGGTATCCACCCTGACGCTGCCGTCGGCATTTCCCGTCGAAGAGTTTGACCTTGGCGGGCGCCCCGCTACAGGCAAGGGGCTGCGCATCAGCAAGGGAAGAAAGAACATATAAGAGAATGATGATTTTCGAGAGTTGTGGGGCTGAAGGAGATAAAGTAAGCGATGCTATGCCTGCCTTTCAGAGGCGGTGGCGGCCTCTCAGGCCGCTCAATTGACGAAATGATGGTGACTTTTACTATAAATAGAAGGCTTTTCATGGAGAGACATTTGTCTTTAACTCCTTTAACTCCTCACTCCCTCAACTCCTTTACTCCTTTAAAAAAACTCCTTTCACTCCTTTAAAAAGCTCCTTAAAAAGATGAAGAAATATTTTTGTGTTTTGGTCTGCTTGCTTCTGGTGCTGCCTGCAGTACCGCAAGAAGCAGTGGTGCACCCCTGGAAGGGAAAGCGCGTGGCCTACCTCGGCGACAGCATCACCGACCCGCGTAACAGCGCATCGAAGAAAAAGTTCTGGACGTTCCTGCAAGAGTGGCTCAACATCACCCCTTACGTCTATGGCGTCAGCGGACGGCAGTGGAACGACATTCCTCGCCAGACCGACCAGCTGAAGCAGGACCATGGACAGGACGTGGATGCCATCATCATCTTCATGGGCACCAACGACTACAACAACGGTGTGCCCATCGGCCAGTGGTGGGACGAGCGAGTGGCGCAGGTGGAGTATGGCCACGGTCAGCCGAAGACCATGGTGACACGCCGCCAGCGCACGCCTTCGATGGATGCCACCACCTTCAAGGGCCGCATCAACATCGCCCTTGACTCGCTGAAGCGTACCTTTCCCACCAAGCAGATTGTGCTGCTGACGCCTATCCACCGCAGCGATTTCCATGCCAACGAGAAGAACTGGCAGTGCGACGAGTCCTACACCAACCAGTGCGGCGAGTACCTCGATGCCTACATCGAAGCCGTGAAAGAGGCCGGCAACGTGTGGGCTGTGCCGGTCATCGACTGGAACGCCAGCGGCGGACTGTTCCCCCTGCTGAAGGAGCATGAGCAGTATTACAAGGGCGGCACCGACCTGCTGCATCCCAATGACCAAGGACACCAGCGCCTGGCACGAACGCTGATGTACCAATTATTAACCCTACCCTGTGTGTTCTAAATGAAACCATACGACTTTCTGATTGTTGGAGCCGGTTTCTTCGGCGCCACCTTCGCCTACCTGGCCACGAAGGCCGGCAAGCGCTGCCTCGTCGTGGACAGGCGAAGCCATACGGGCGGCAATGCCTACTGCAAGGACGTGGACGGAATACACGTCCACCTCTACGGCGCTCACATCTTTCACACCAAGAACAAGCCGGTGTGGGGCCTCGTGAACGAGCTGGCCACTTTCAACCGCTACACCAACTCGCCCATCGCCAACTACAAGGGGCGCCTCTACAACCTGCCCTTCAACATGAACACCTTCTACCAGCTGTGGGGGGTGCGCACGCCTCAGGAGGCCAGGGCAAAGATTGACGAGCAGCGCCAGGAGATGGCCGGACGCCAGCCCCGCAACCTGGAGGAGCAGGCCATCTCGCTGGTGGGGCGCGACATCTACGAAATCCTTATCAAGGACTACACCGAGAAGCAGTGGGGCCGCAAATGTACCGATCTGCCGGCCTTCATCATCCGACGGCTGCCTGTGCGCCTCACCTTCGACAACAATTATTTCAACGACCCCTATCAGGGCATCCCCATCGGCGGCTACAACGTCATCATCGACAAACTTTTAGAAGGTTCCGAAGTACGTTTGGACACCGATTTCCTGCAACATCGTTCAGAGCTGAGCGAGCAGGCCACGACGGTGGTGTACAGCGGCGCCATCGATGCTTTCTTCGACTACAGTCTCGGTCATTTAGACTGGCGCACCCTGCGTTTCGAGCATGAGCGCCTTGACATTCCCGACTATCAGGGCAATGCTGTGATGAACTTCACTGATGCCGAGACGCCCTACACCCGCATCATTGAGCACAAGCACTTCGAGTTTGGCCAGCAGCCGTTCACCGTCATCAGCCGCGAGTACAGCCGCGAGTGGACGCAGGGCGCCGAGCCGTTCTATACCGTCAACGACGAGCGCAACAACCGTCTGGCCGAGCAATACCGTGAAATGGCCCGCCAGCAGCCCGGTGTCCTCTTCGGAGGCCGCATGGCAGAATACCGCTATTACGACATGGATCAGGCCATCAGCCGTGCCATAGAGTGCTGGGAGACAATCAAATAATAAGCGAGATATGCAAGCAATGATATTGGCGGCTGGAATGGGCCGCAGACTTGGAGAATATACCAAGGATAACACGAAGTGCATGGTGCCAGTCAATGGTGTGCCGCTCATCGACCGCCTGCTGGAACAGCTGTCGAGACTGTCGCTACAGCGCATCATCATCGTGGTCGGCTACAAAGGGCAGGAGCTGAAAGATTACTTAGGCCACCGCTACGACGACAGACTGAAGATCATGTACATTGAGAATCCGGTCTACGACAAGACGAACAACATCTATTCGCTGGCACTGGCCAAGAAACAGCTGCAGGAAGACGACACGCTGCTGGTGGAGAGCGACCTTATCTTCAGCGACAGGCTGATTCCCATGATTGTGGAGAATCCCTATCCCAACTTGGCTCTTGTGGCAAAATATGAGTCATGGATGGATGGCACGATGGTGCGCATAGACCATGAGCAGAATATCGTCAATTTCATTTCCAAGGATGCCTTCGACTACAGCGATGCTGACTCCTATTACAAGACCGTCAACATCTACAAACTGAGCCGTGATTTCTCGCTGAACAAATACGTGCCTTTCCTTGATGCCTACACCAAAGCCGTAGGCAACAATGAGTATTATGAGAATGTGTTGCGCATCATTTCATTGCTCAACAGCCACGATATGAAGGCGTTGCCCATCGGCAGTGAGAAGTGGTATGAGATAGACGACAAGCAGGACCTTGACATCGCCGAGGCATTGTTTGCCGACGAGAAGGATGTGCTGCGTAAATACTACGGCCGCTATGGCGGTTTCTGGCGCTTCCCCCAGATGCTCGACTTCTGCTATCTGGTCAATCCCTACTTCCCCTCGCAGCGGATGAAAGACGAACTGCGTGCCAACTTCGACACACTGCTTACGGAGTATCCTTCGGGCATGAAGGTCAACACGCTCATTGCCAGCAAGTGCTTCGGCGTCAGCGAAGACTGCATCGTGCCGGGCAATGGCGCCGCCGAACTGATCAAGATTCTGATGGAAGCATCGCAGGGCAGGGTAGGGTTCATCCGTCCCACCTTCGAGGAATATCCTAATCGCTACGACAAGGACCGTCAGGTGACCTTTGTACCTCAGAACGCTGACTATCGCTACACCGCCGACGACCTGATGGCCTTCTTTGCCGATAAGGACATCCGCCAGCTCATGCTCATCAATCCCGACAATCCATCGGGCAACTTCATCCCCAAGGAAGACGTGCTACGGTTGGCTAAGTGGTGTGAGGAGCGTGCCATTCGCCTGATTGCCGACGAGAGCTTCGTAGACTTCAGCGAGGATTACGCCAGCAATTCCCTGTTGAGCGATGCCACCTTGGAGGCTTTCCCTCACATGGCCGTGATGAAGAGCATCTCAAAGAGCTTCGGCGTGCCGGGCCTCCGACTGGGTATCCTCGCTTCGGCCGACAAGGAGCTGATTGCTCGCATCAAGAAAGAGGTGAGCATCTGGAATCTGAACTCCTTTGCCGAGTTCTTCATGCAGATATACAACAAGCACGAGAAGGACTATCAGCGGGCTTGTGCCAAGTTCGTGAAGGAACGCGCCGACTTCGAGTGCCAGCTGAAGACCGTCCCCTTTCTGCGCGTCATGCCCTCGCAGGCCAACTACTTCCTCTGCGAGGTGCTGCCGCCCTATAAGGCCAGCGAGATTGTTGTCTATATGCTGAAGCGTCATAATATTCTGACCCGCGACTGCAGCCTCAAGCCAGGCCTCGACCCCGATAAGCAGTATATGCGCATTGCCGTGCGCAACCACGACGACAACACACGGTTGGTGAAGGCTTTGAAAACAATGAACTATGGAGAATCATAAAATAAAAGTCATACAGCACAGTGATATTGAGGGATTAGCCATCAGCCCAGCCCTGTGTGTGGAGTGGGCGAGGGGAGCTTTCCTTCAGAAGGACGAGGCACAGATGCCTGCCAAGTTGAGCGTTCATCCACAGGGTGAAGACTTTATCACTACCATGCCCTGCCTGCTGCCTGCGCATCATGGAAGGCAATACTTTGGTGTCAAGATTGTAAGCCGTATAGAAGGCCAGATGCCCATCATCAACAGCAATATCTCCCTTTATGATGCTGCTACGGGCAAGCAGCTTGCCATCATCGACGGCAACTGGATAACAGCCATGCGCACTGGGGCAGTGGCTGCACTGGCAGCAGAAACATTTCAGACCACTGGCACCGACAATTATTCCATGATGGGCCTCGGCAATATTGCCCGTGCGGTAGCACTCTGCCTGATCGCCGTCAACAGCCATCGCCACATCAATATACAGCTCTTGCGATATAAAGACCAGGCAGAGCAGTTCGTAGAGCGTTTTAGCAACTTTGATAATGTCAGCTTCAGCATCATTGACGATAAGCAGGAGTTTGTAAGCCACTCGGATGTACTCATCTCTTGTGTCACTTTGGCAAAAGAGCTGTTGTTCCCCGATAACAGCCTGTTCAGAAAGGGCATCACTGTCATACCTGTACACATGCGTGGATTCCAGAATTGTGATTTCTTCTTTGACAAGGTCTATGGCGATGACACACGGAAGATTCAGGACTTCAAGTATTTCAGCCGCTTCCGCCAATACGATGAGCTGCACCATGTGCTGCAGGGCAAGAATCCGGGACGCGTCAGCGACGAGGAGCGCATCATCAGCTACAACTATGGGCTGGCCCTGCACGACGTGTTCTTTGCCGCAAAGATCTATGAGATGCTGCAAGACTCTTCCGATGGTTTCTTCATGACAAAACCCGATAAGAAGATCTGGCTATGAACCTTGTCTCAAAGACCCTCAACTACCTCTGGCTGCACCTGTGGCAATATCGGGCCAACGAGCGGCAGCATCGGCGCTTAGTGCAACAGTTGCGGAAGGCACATCGTCCGCTGAAGGTGGTGTTCATGGCCATTGATGTGGCCTACTGGCGCTACCAGCATGTCTATGAGCTGATGCAGAACGACAGCCGCTTCCGCCCTACCATCGTGCTCTCACCCTGCATAGGCCACGAGCATCAGGAGCAGGAGATGGAGCGGCTGCGCCAATACTTCGATGCACGCGGCATCAGCTATGTCGACTACGATTTCAATGCCGAGCCTTACTGCGTCAGGGAAGAGATTTACCCCGACATCGTTTTCTTCCCCCAGCCTTACGAGCATCTGCTCTGCAAGGCGCACGACTGCCTCAACTTCTACGACCGCCTGACATGCTACATGCCCTACGGCTTCTGGATTTCCACGGGCAAGCTCTCCTACAACATGCACTTCCATAACCGTGCCTGGCGCATCTATCATTGCACCGGCCTGCATCTGAAGGAGGCGCAGCGAGTGGCCACCAATCATGGACGCAATGTGCGCATTGTGGGCTACGCCAATGCCGACGACTTTCTGCGTCCCCACCACGACGACCCTTGGCGCCCGTCCGGTAACGTGAAGCGCATCGTCTGGGCACCACATTTCTCTATCGTTTCCAGCAGTTCTACCTTGCCCCCACGCTCCAATTTCCTGTGGATGGCCGAGCTGATGGTGACACTGGCGAAGGAATACGAGGGAAGGATTCAGATAGCCTTCAAGCCTCACCCCGCCCTGCTCACCCAGCTCTACCAGCACCCCGACTGGGGACAGGAGCGCACCGACCGCTACTACGACCTGTGGCGCACCATGCCCAACACACAGTTGGAGACGGGCGAGTTCATCGACCTCTTCATGACCAGCGACGCCATGATACACGACAGCGGCTCGTTTGTCGTGGAATATCACTATACGAAGAATCCCGCCATGTTCGTCTCCAAGGACATGAGACCCATCCTTGAGTCGCTGACCGACTTTGGCAAAGAGGCTCACAACATTCATTATATAGGAGCCTCTGAGGCTGACATCCGCCGCTTCATCGACGAGGTGGTGCTGCAGGACCACGACCCCATGCGGCCTCAGCGCGAACAGTTCTTCCGCGACTACCTGCTGCCGCCGGGGGGTAAGAGCGTGGCTCAGAACGTGGTGGACGACATCGTTGAAAGCTTGAACTTAGAACAATAGGATATGACAGAGCGCAAGACTCGCGACAGCAACATGGAGCTGCTCCGCCTGGTGGCCATGCTCCTGGTGATGACGGTGCATGCCAGCTACAGGGCTTTGCCCCCGCCCACGCAGGAGGGCATTGCCAACGACCCCGTGTCCATGTTCCTGCAGATAGCCGTGGAGAGCTTCTCGGTGGTGGGCGTCAATGTGTTCGTCATGCTCTCGGGCTGGTATGGCATCCGCCTGCGCTGGTCGCGACTCATAGAGCTGCTGTTTCAGGTGGCATTCTTCGCCATACTGTGCATGGGTGTCTACTATGCCCTGACGGGCGGTCTGCCTCCTTCGCCCTACCTCAGCATCCTGATGCTGCATGAAGGCGACTATTGGTTTGTGAAGACCTACCTCGCCCTCTATCTCCTCTCGCCTGTGCTCAATGCCTTTGTGCAGACGGCCACGCAGCGGCAGATGGCCATCACGCTCGTCTCGCTCTTCGCCTTCCAGTGGGTCTATGGGTGGCTGTTCGAAGCCACCACATGGCTGCGTGCCGGCTATAGCCTGCCGTCGTTTGCATGCCTCTATCTGCTCGCACGCTATCTGAACGTCTACCGTCCGCCGTTCACCCGGTGGCGTCCGCGCACCGATCTCTGTGCCTATCTCGCCGTATGCCTGACGGTCACGTTGGCCTACTTCTTCCTCAAGCGTCATTTCAACCTGGGCGGACTGCTGTGGTTCTACAACTCGCCCACCACCATCGCCGCCTCCACGTTCCTTCTGCTGTTCTTCAGCAAGCTGACGCTCCACAGCCGTGTGGTGAACTGGCTGGCCATCTCGGCACTCGCTGTCTATCTCACCCACAGCCACACGCCCTTGGGACAGTATTACGACTTCTACATACGCCAATGGCACGCCACGCTGCCCCGCCTTGACTTCATCCTGCACGTCGTGCCCTTCATCCTGGCCGTATTCTTCGGCTCCATCTTCATTGACAAGGTGCGGCTGGCCGTGTGGAACCAACTGACAAGACTGACATGCCCGAGAAAGAAACATTAAAGCAGAAAACGGCGAAAGGGCTGCTGTGGGGCGGCATGAGCACAGGGCTGCAGCAAGTGCTGGGCCTGGTGTTCGGCATCATCCTGGCCCGTAAGCTGTCGCAGGCCGACTATGGCCTGGTGGGCATGCTCGCCATCTTCTCAGCCATTGCTGCCTGTATGCAGGAGGGAGGCTTCATCGCAGCCCTCAACCGCAAGAAGGAGGTGACGCAGCGCGACTACAACGCTGTGTTCTGGACCAGCATCTTCGTCAGCCTCTTCTTCTATCTGCTCTTCTTTTTCACTGCTCCGCTCATCGCCCGTTTCTATGGCGAGCCACGCCTCACGGCCCTGGCACGCTATTCGTTCCTCAGCTTCCTCTTCGTCAGTTTCAGCATTGCCCCGCGTGCCTACATCTTCCGCAACATGATGGTGCGCCAGAGCAGCATCATCGCCCTCGCGTCGATGGCACTGTCGGGCGTCGTGGGCATCGTCATGGCCTATCTGGGCTACGCCTACTGGGGCCTGGCCACGCAGAACATCGTCTTCACGCTCTCGGTCAGCGTGCTCAACTACTGGTTCTCGGGCTGGCGACCCTCCTTGTGCATCGACCTGCGGCCCATCAGGGAGATTATCGGCTTCAGCAGCCGCCTCATTGTGACCAACATCGTCACTGCAGCCAACACCAACCTGCTCTCTGTGCTCTTGGGCAAGTTCTACACAGCTACGGAGGTGGGCGACTTCACACAGGCCAACAAATGGAACACGATGGGCCATTCGCTCATCACCAGCACGCTCTACAGCATTGCCCAGCCCGTGCTCACCAAGACCCAGGACGACCGCGAGCGGCAGAAGCATGTGTTCCGCAAGCTGCTGCGCTTCACCGCCTTCGTCGCCTTCCCCCTGATGCTCACCCTGGCGCTGGTCAGCGAGGAGTTCATCGTCATCCTCATCACCGAGAAGTGGCTCGCCAGTGCTCACATCCTGCGCGTGCTCTGCCTGGCCGGTGCCGTGATGCCCGTCAGCTATCTCTTCTCCAACCTGCTCATCAGTCGCGGCTATTCTGGTCAGTACATGTGGTGCTCCATAGCCCTGTGCCTGGCCCAGCTGGCGGGTGTGAGCCTCTGTGTGCCCTTCGGCATCAGCATCATGGTGACGGTCTTTGTCGCTGTCAACATCGTGTGGGTGGGCGTGTGGTTTCTCCTTGCCCGACGTAAGATAGGGCTGAGCATCCGCGAGGCCGTCGGCGACGTAGCGCCCTACGCCCTGCTCTCCGCAGTCATAGTGACAGGAGTCTATTTCGCAACAGGCAGCATCACCAACATCTACCTGTCGCTGGTGCTCAAGGCACTGCTCGTCGCCGTCGTCTATTGTGCGGCGCTATGGCTGCTGCGCTCCACTATTTTCAAGGAAGTGGTGCTCTTCATCACACGGAAAAATATAGAGTGACCTCGGTCCCATCCCGTCCCTCCTTTGGGGGAGGGAGAAGACCAGCCCGTCCCTCGGCCAAGCAAATGACCGACCATTGGTATATGTCAATGTGTCACCAAATCTGCCTATATGTCAGAAAACAAAAGGGCGGCATAGCGTTTGATGCGCTTTGGGTAGAAAAACTAAAAAAGAAAGGAGAACATGATGACATTAGACAAATTTACCATCAAGGCGCAGGAGACGGTGCAACAGGCCGTCCACCTGGCCCGCCAGAACGGACAGCAGAGCATTGAGCCCGTGCACCTGATGCTGGCATTGATCGACAAGGCCCGCGATGTGGTGGGCTTCGTCTTCCAGAAAATGGGCGTGAACATGGGGCAGATACAGATGCTCTGTCAGCAGGACCTGCAGCATCTGGCACGTGTGCAGGGCGGAGAGCCCTATCTGTCGAGCGACAGCAACAAAGTGCTGATGAAGGCCCAGGACATCTCGCAACAGCTGGGCGACGAGTTCGTTTCGTGCGAGCCGATATTATTGGCCCTGCTGGAAGTGAACTCTACCGTGAGCCGAATCCTGAAGGATGCCGGTGTGAACCAGCGTGACATGAAGCAGGCAGTGCTCGAGCTGAGGCAGGGACAGAAGGTGCAGAGCCAGAGTGCCGACGACAACTACCAATCGCTGGAGAAGTATGCGAAGAACCTGGTCAGTCTGGCGCGTGCCGGCAAGCTCGACCCTGTCATCGGCCGTGATGACGAGATTCGCCGCTTGTTGCAGATTCTTTCACGCCGCACGAAGAACAACCCCATCCTCATCGGTGAGCCGGGTACTGGTAAGACGGCCATCGTCGAGGGACTGGCTGGGCGCATCGTCCGTGGCGACGTGCCCGAGAACCTGAAGGACAAGCAGGTCTATTCGCTCGACATGGGTGCGCTGGTGGCCGGTGCAAAGTACAAGGGTGAGTTTGAGGAGCGCCTGAAGAGCGTCATCGGCGAGGTGACGCGCAGCGAGGGCCGCATCATCCTTTTCATCGACGAGATTCACACACTCGTGGGAGCGGGTGGGGGAGAGGGCGCTATGGACGCCGCCAATATCCTCAAGCCTGCTTTGGCCCGTGGCGAGCTGCGTGCCATCGGCGCTACGACGCTGAATGAATACCAGAAGTATTTCGAGAAGGATAAGGCGTTAGAGCGTCGTTTCCAGACTGTTATGGTCGATGAGCCCGATGAGCTTTCAGCTATTTCCATCCTGCGTGGATTGAAGGAGCGCTATGAGAATCACCACAAGGTGCGTATTCAGGACGATGCTTGTATCGCCGCCGTGAAACTCTCTGAACGCTATATCACCGAGCGCTTCTTGCCCGACAAGGCCATTGACCTGATGGACGAGGCGGCCGCCAAGCTGCGCATGGAGCGCGACTCGGTGCCCGAGGAACTGGATGAGATCATCAGGAAGCGTGCGCAGTTGGAGATAGAACGTGAAAGCATCAGGAGAGAGGTGCAAGCCCCCCTTTCGTCCCCCGAGGGGGACACGATAGCCCCTAATCAGAAGCTACAGCAGATGGAGAAGCAGATAGCTGAACTCAAGGATCAGGAGGCTGAGATGCGTGCCCAATGGGAAAGCGAGAAAGGGCTGTCTGAAAAGTTCCAGCAGGTGAAAGAGGAGATGGAACGACTGCGTTTCGAGGCAGAACAGGCTGAGCGTGAAGGCAACTATGGCCGTGTGGCTGAGATACGCTATGGTTTGCTGAAACAGAAAGAAAGTCAGTTGAACGACTTGCAGGCGCAGCTAAAAGCCTCCCCTCGCGGAGGTTTGGAGGGGGCCGTCACTGCCGACGACATCGCCGAGGTCGTCTCTCGTTGGACAGGCATTCCCGTCAGCCGCATGATGCAGAGTGAACGCGAAAAACTGCTCCATCTGGAGGAGGAGCTGCATCGCCGCGTCATCGGTCAGGACGAAGCCATCACCGCCGTCAGCGACGCCGTGCGCCGCAGCCGCGCCGGACTGCAAGACCCCAAGCGGCCTATCGCCTCGTTCATCTTCATGGGTACGACGGGCGTCGGTAAGACGGAGCTGGCAAAGGCTCTGGCAGAGTATCTCTTCAACGATGAGACCATGATGACGCGCATCGACATGAGTGAGTATCAGGAGAAGCACACCGTGTCAAGGCTCATCGGTGCCCCTCCGGGCTACGTAGGCTATGACGAGGGTGGACAGCTGACCGAGGCCGTCAGGCGCAAGCCCTACAGCGTGGTGCTCTTCGACGAGATAGAGAAGGCCCATCCCGATGTCTTCAACATCCTCTTGCAGGTACTGGACGATGGCCGCCTGACGGACAACAAGGGACGCACGGCCGACTTCAAGAACACCATCATCATTATGACCAGCAATGCCACACGCGAGCAGTTGCGCATGGTGATGAGGCCGGAGTTCCTCAACCGTATCGACGAGATTATTACCTTCAAGCAATTGTCTCGCGAAGAGATAGAACAGGTTGTGCGCCTGCAACTTACTCGCGTACAGAAGATGTTGGAGCCGCAGGGATTCCAGCTGCAGGTCAGCGACCATGCCGTGAATTGGCTGGCACAGGAGGGCTTCGACCCCGATATGGGTGCACGGCCCGTGAAGCGCGCCATCCAGCACTATGTCCTCAACGACCTGTCGAAGAAACTGCTGGCCGACGAGATCAGCCGCGAGCGGCCCATCATCATCGACGAGTTCGGCGACGGCCTCGTCTTCCACAACTAAAACAATAGAAACAATAAGCGCCGGCAAAACTGTCGGCGCTTATTGTTTATTCAAGTTTCGCATTCGCTCTGCGAAGAACTTTTAGGAGTTAAAGGAGTTAAAGGAGTTAAAGACAAATGACTCTCCCTGAAAAGCCATTGTCTCTGGGTTGTAATCTATAGCTAAGCTATTGTCTTTAACTCCTTTAACTCCTTTAACTCCTTTAACTCCTTTAACTCCTTTAACTCCCTTAACTCCTTTACCTCCAAAACTTGCGAAAGTGTTTATCCAAAGAAGCGTGAGGTCTCGCAGAGATTATCCGAAGAGCCGTTGCGCCTCGTAGTAAGTGTCCAGTGAACCGATGTCAAAACGGCCTGCGCTCATAGGCCAGGCGTGCATCACGGCGTGCTCCACCATGTAGTGGGCCAGATTGCCGGGCGCATCCTTGCCGCAGCCGTTCTCCACGGAATGACGCACGAGGTCGAGGTCTTCTTTGCGGTAGATGTAGAAGGGCGGCACGGCCCAGTGACTCTTCGGCTCTTGGGGCTTCTCCTCCATGTTCAGCACGCTCCAGTCGTCGTCGACCACGATGACGCCCGTGCGCTGGAGCTTCTCTATTGACGGCTGTTCGTGGCACATGATGCACGACGTTTGCTTCTGCTTGAAGAAGTCGACAAACTCCTGGAACTTGAAGTAGAGGATGTTGTCGGCAGCCACCACCAGCAAGTCATCGTCGATGCTGAGCTTCTCCATGGCAAACAGCAGGTCGCAGACAGCACCCAGACGGGTGTCGTTGGTCTCTGTGCCGTCGTCGATGATGGTGATGGGCTTCTGATAGCTTTGCGCCTCCTTCCACTCCTCGAAGATGGGCGCAAACTTATGGTTTGTCACGATGATGTGTTCATCGATGTCAGCAATAGTGTCGATGTCGTCGAGCATCCTGCCAAGGATGGTGCTCGCGCCGATCTTCAGCAATGGCTTCGGGAAATTCTTCGTCAGCTCTCCCAAACGGGTAGCATACCCCGCTGCAATAACGATATTCTTCATCAGTCAGTCATTTTCGTCTTTATCCTAAACAAACCGAGCACCGTCATCGGGCCTCACCCAGAACACCTGGAAAGTCTTCTCATACTCGGGGAACTGGGCCAAGTATTTCTCTGTGAGCTTCGTCTCTATCTCCTTCTCATAGGCAGGGTCGACCAGTGCGATGCAGGCCCCCTTGAAGCCGGCACCCGAGAAACGTCCGCCCCACACGCCGGGCAGCTGGCGCATGGCCTCGTAGATGGCGATGAGCTCGGCGCTGCCACATTCGTAGTTGTGGATAGAGCTTTCACAGGAGTCAAATGAAAGTTTACCGAACAGCTTCATGTTGCCTGTCTCCCATGCAGTTACGCCTTGACGCACACGGCGGTACTCGCTGTAGAAATGCTCGGCACGACGAGCAAAGCGGGCAGGCATGGCGATGCGTGTCTTCTCGAACGTAGTCTTGGGAATGTCGCGTAGGAAGGTCTTGTCGAAGGTCTTCAGCGGCTGATCGGTGTAGGCCAGCATATTCCATGCTGCCGTCTTGCACTCATAGACGCGCAGGTTGTAGTCGCTGTTCACCAACGAGCGCGTCAGGCCCGAGAAGAAGATGCCTATCTCGAAGTCGGGCATGTCGGGGTGGCGCTTGATGATGCGGTATTCGTTGCTGTCGCAGTCGAGGAAGAGCAGACCGTCCTTGCTGCCTAAGGCGATGCACGCCTGGTCGAGCAAACCGTTGTTCAGGCCGATGTACTCACGCTCGGCCTCGGAAGCAATCTTCACCACCTCGAAAGGCTGCAGGGTGATGTCGTTGGCTTTAGCCAGTGCCATGACGTATGCCACGAGCACGGCGGCGCTGCTCGACAGACCGCCAACGGGCAGCGACCCTTGGATGACACCCTCGATGCCGTAGCGCAACTCAAAGCGCTTGCGCAACGCATACTTCGCACCGCGCGCATAGTCGCCCCAGTGACGTTCCTTCACCTGCGAGGGACTGTTGACGAGAAATTCTACGTCACCCTCAAAAGTCCTCGACGAAAGCTTTACGACGTTGTCTTCTCTGACATTAAACCACAGGTCAACGCCCTTGTTGATGGCGAAACCCGTTACCAGACCGTGCTGGTGGTCGACATGTGCGCCCAGCGGACACACACGGTAAGGAGAAAAAATGTGATATTGATAGTTCATGTCTGCAAAAGTACGCATTTCTCGCTGAATGAGCAAGAAAGAATCAGAAAAAATGTAAAGAATCCTTCGTTTAATCCATCGAAAATGCTTACTTTTGCAAGAAATTTGCGAATATGAACAGAAAGATAGACTTTTTCCTACCCTCTGCCGATGAGCAGACGGCATCCGATATCATCAAGCAACTGACGCCAAGGCCCATCGTCAGGGCCTGTTTCCGGCAGCCTATGGAGAGCCAGCTTAGCAGTGCCACGCTGTGCGACATTGCTGCCAAGGCCAAGGCGGAGTTCACCGTCATCCTGACCAAGGCCACAGCGCTGGTCTTTGGAGAAGGCGCTTTGGAGCGCCTGGCACAGGCTGCTGCCTATAGCGGTGCCGCCATGGTCTATGCCGACCGCTATGTGCGCAAGACAGCAGAAAAGCTTGGCGTAAGCGGAGGCACCGCCTCCGCCGAATGGAAAGTGGAGAAACACCCCACCATCGACTACCAGCTGGGCGCCATTCGCGATGACTTCGACTTCGGCCCGCTGTTGCTCATCCGCACCGAGCTGCTGAAACAGTGGGCGCAGGAGGCCGCCGACACATTATTTATATATAGCGGCCTCTATGACCTGCGCCTCTGGCTGAGCCGTCACGGCGAGCTGCTGCATCTGAATGAA
This sequence comes from Prevotella sp., assembly GCA_016285055.1. Lineage (GTDB taxonomy): Bacteria > Bacteroidota > Bacteroidia > Bacteroidales > Bacteroidaceae > Prevotella. Next base: position 5,154 of record JAEEPZ010000071.1, on the reverse strand, counting down.
TTCTTGTATACAGAAGCCCCCCTTCCGTCCCCCGAGGGGGCCGCAAATGCTGGCAAGCCCGCAAACAAGTCACAGAAAGCCCCGTCGGGGGCCGTAGGTGGGGCTCCTAATCAGTTCGACTATGTCAATCCAGCCAACCGCCAGGTGCAGATAGAACGCGAACAGGTGGCCACCCGTCACCTGAAAGCCATCGGTGCCTTGGTAGACACCTCGGCCTACGCCGACATCGACCTCGACGAGCAGACATTCCCTGTGGAGGCATCTGTCATCATTCCCGTCTACAACCGTGCGCGCACCATCAAGGATGCCGTAGAGAGCGCCCTCTCGCAGACGACCACCTTCCCCTTCAACGTCATCGTGGTCGACAACCACAGCACCGACGGCACCGCCGCCATCCTGTCGGACATGCTGCCACACTATGGCAGCTCCTTGGTCATCATCAACTCTGAGCGCACCGACCTCGGCATTGGCGGCTGTTGGAACATGGCCGTCAACGACCCACGCTGCGGACGCTTTGCCGTACAGCTTGACAGCGACGACCTCTACTCCTCCGTACACACCCTGCAGCGCATCGTCGATGCCTTCCACGAACAGAAGGCTGCCATGATAGTCGGCTCTTACCGCATCTGTAACTTCCAGTTGGAGACGTTGCCGCCGGGCCTCATCGACCATCGCGAGTGGACGGATGAGAACGGGCCGAACAACGCCCTCCGCATCAACGGCCTCGGTGCTCCAAGAGCTTTCTTCACGCCTGTGCTGCGACAGTTCCAGCTGCCTAACACCAGCTATGGCGAGGATTACGCTATGGGGCTGGCCTTCAGCCGCAGCTACCGCATCGGGCGCATCTTCGACGAGCTGTACCTGTGTCGCCGATGGGAAGGCAACAGCGACGCCGCTCTGAGCGTAGAGCGCGTCAACGCCAATAACCTTTACAAGGACCGCCTGCGCACGATAGAGATTCTGGCCCGCCAGCGGATGAATAAGGAGGAAAGTGGAAAGAGGAAAGAGGAAAGAGAAAAGTGGAAAGAAGAAAGTGGGTCCCTTCAGCGTTTCTTTGACCTTCAGTTGCGTCAGTGGCCGGAGGCTTTGCAGCGTTACCGCGACCTGACAGACGTGCAGACGAAGGAGCTGCACATGGGGCAGCTGACATTTGCTGCCCAATACAATCCGGCACGCATCCGCTCTACCGGCGCCAGCATCACGAAACAGGCCCTGGCTGAGCGTCCCTGCTTCCTGTGCAAGGAGAACAGACCGAAGGAACAAATTGCTGCCCCCCTGTCGTTCCCAGAAGCCCCCCTTTCATCCCCCGAGGGGGACACAAATGCTGGCAAGCCCACTAACAAAACAAATGAAGCCCCCTCGGGGGCCGTAGGGGGGGCTTCTGGGGATGAAAGGGGGGCTTCTGTCTTACTCGTCAATCCCTTCCCCATCCTGCCCATGCACTTCACGATGCCCACGGTTGAGCACTTGCCGCAGCGCATCAAGCCACTCTTCGGACAGATGATGATGTTCGTACAGAAACATCCTGACATGACCGTCTTCTACAACGGCCCGAGGTGTGGAGCATCGGCACCCGACCATGCCCATTTGCAGGCGGGCACCACGGGCGTGCTGCCTTTGCAAAAAGAATGGGCACAGCTGGCAAAGCATCTGAAGCCTATCGCGCAGCCAGATGATGACACGCTGATGGCTCTTGTTGAGGACTATCCCTGCACCGCCATCGTCATCCGCACGAAGGACGCCGCAGCTGCCGAGCCACTCTTCATGCAGCTCTACGACTCGCTGCCCATCATGGAGGGCGAGGAGGAGCCGATGATGAATGTCGTCTGCTGGCGCAACCATGATGATTTCCTCATCGTCGTCTTCCCGCGAAAAAAGCATCGTCCCGACTGCTACTACAAAGAGGGTGACGAGCAGTTGCTGGTGAGCCCGGGAGCCTTGGATATGGGCGGGCTGATCATCACGCCACGCGAGGAGGACTTCCTCAAGCTGAATGCTGAGAAGGCTGTGGCCATCCTCCAGGAGTGCAGTCTTGACAGTACACAAATCATCATCGAGCAATGAGCAAGAGCAGCATACCATTGGTGACCGTGGGCATCGTCAGTGCACAGCGCATTGACTTCTGCCTGAACGGCGAATATCTGGTTGAGAACAAGACCGTCAGCGGGCCGCAGACAGTGGAGCTGATTGACGGGGCCTTGCGTTGGCAAGGACAGCCATACCGCGAATTGTTGTTTAGTGTTGGGAGCCCATCGTTGAGTGATGGCGTCAAATCCTCAATCCCTCCACAGTCTTTCACCCTGAACGATGTGACCATCGGCAATGGCTTCCACTGGGAGCGACGGCAGCAGCAGACCTTCCTTGGCTCGCTGCGCCTGATTGTTGATGGCGAAAAGATACAGACCATCAACGAACTGCCTGTGGAGGATTACTTAGAGAGCGTCATCACCAGCGAGATGAGTGCCACCTCGTCGCTTGAGCTTCTCAAGGCACATGCCGTCATCAGCCGCTCGTGGCTGCTCTATCAGAAGAAAGCGCCCCTCAACGCCTCTGAAGAAACGGAGAAAGACCTTCCCAAGGACGATGAGCTTATTCGCTGGTATAATCGTGAGGACCATGCACTCTTCGATGTATGTGCCGACGACCACTGCCAGCGTTATCAGGGCATCACTTCACTCATCACTCATCAGTTGTCACTTCCACAGGATGCCGTGCGACAGACTCGTGGTCAGGTGCTCATGTACGACGGCGAACTGTGCGACACCCGCTTCTACAAATGCTGCGGTGGCCGCACGGAGGAGTTCCAGTATTGCTGGGAAGACACTCCGAAGCCCTATTTGCAGAGCGTGGAGTGCCATTGGTGCAATACGAAGGACAAGGACATCCTGCGCCAGGTGCTCAACGACTACGACCAGGAGACCACCGACTTCCACGACTGGACAGTGGAGTACACCACCGAAGAGCTGACGGCGCTGGTCAATGACAAGTTGCAGGCCGACCTTGGCACCGTCACCGACCTCATACCCCTGAGTCGTGGCAAGAGCGGCCGCATCTGGCGCCTGCAGATAGTGGGCACTAAGCGCTCCGTCATCATCGGCAAGGAACTGGAGATTCGCCGTATCCTCAGTCCCACGCATCTCTACAGCTCGAACTTCGAGGTGGAGAAAGTGTCCCCCTCGGGGGACAATAAGGGGGGCTTCATCCTTCGCGGTCACGGTTGGGGGCACGGCGTAGGGCTCTGTCAGATTGGCGCTGCCGTCATGGCCCACGAAGGCATGAGCTACCGCGACATCCTCCTGCATTACTATCCTGGAGCAGAAATCAAAGAAATCTATTAATATGAAACCAACAAAACGTAATCCGTGGGTCTGGGTGCCCACATTGTACATTGCTGAGGGCTTGCCCAACGTCATCGTGACGTCGGTGGCCGTAGTCCTCTACATGCAGATGGGTCTGAGCGATGCGCAGATAGGCCTCTACACTGGCTGGCTGGGTCTGCCGTGGATCATCAAACCGCTGTGGAGTCCCTTCGTCGACCTCTATCGCACGAAGCGCTGGTGGGTGCTGCTCACGCAGGTGCTGTTAGGCTCGTCATTAGCGGGCATCGCCTTTACGCTGAACACCAGCTTTTGGCTGCAAGGCACGCTGTTCTTCTTTTTCCTCATGGCGTTCAGCAGTGCCACACACGACATTGCCGCTGACGGCTACTACATGTTGGAGCTGGACGAGCACAAGCAGGCATGGTTCGTAGGCATACGCAACACCTTCTATCGCTTGGCAGTCATCTTCGGCAATGGTGCACTGGTGCCTTTCGCAGGCCTGCTGCAGGAGAAATATCCCGAGAGCAAAGCCTTTTCGTGGGCACTTGTCTTCTATGGCACGGCAGCACTCTTTCTCGCCATCTGGCTCTACCACACCCGCATGATGCCGAAGGCTGAGGCTGACGTGCGCCGGGATGCCACAGCCGCCGACATCGCGCGTGGCTTGAAGAAGATGCTGGTGGCTTTCATCCACAAGATGCCGTGGAAACCCATGCTGGCCGCCATCCTCTTCATCCTGTTCTACCGCTTCCCCGAGGCTTTGCTCAACGCGATGAGCAAGACCTTCCTCACCCGTCCGCAAGAGGATGGAGGGCTGGGACTCACCCTCGTGCAGTATGGCGTGAGCTATGGCACCGTGGGCCTCATCGGTCTGCTCCTCGGTGGCATAGTGGGTGGCTGGCTGGCTTCGCGCGACGGTCTGAAGCGCTGGCTTTGGCCCATGGTGTGCGCCATCACCCTGCCCGACATTGTCTATGTCTATATGAGTCTGGCGCTGCCCTCCAACATGCTGCTCGTCAGCTCCTGCATCTTCATCGAGCAGTTCGGCTACGGCATGGGCTTCACAGCCCTGACGCTCTATATGCTCTATTTCGCCATGGGCGAGTACAAGACGTCACACTATGCCATCTGTACGGGCATCAGCTACCTGGGTCTGCAGGTGCCAGGCATGTTCAGCGGCTTCCTGAAGGATGCTGTCGGCTACTCCACATTCTTCATCATCGTCATGGCCCTCTGTTCCATCACCTTCCTCGTGGCGGCCTGCATCAAGATTGACCCGCAGTTCGGCAGGAAGAATACCGACAAGCAAGGTTAGCTTTAATCTTGAACGGCGCAGAATTGTCCGAAGGCTTCGGACAAACAGTCCGAAATGTAAAGAAAAGACGACCTGTGCGGTTGGAATCAGACATAGTTACGCTGCTATTTAGGTCAGTTATGTTCCGCTAAGCGGACTTAGAAAAAACCAATAAAAACAAGAAAAACAAATAAAAACAATTTGGGACAATAGCTGTCGCCTTGCCCGCTGCGTAGCTCAATGCGCAGCCCTTTCCCCCCCTTGCAAAGGGGGGGCAGGGGGGGATTCACTCTGCGCAGATGAATCCCCCTCTAACTCCCCCTTTGCAAGGGGGAGAATTGAGTTACCTCTGCAACAGCTACATGACGGCGCAGCCCTTCCCCTCCTTTTCCAAAGGAGGGGTCAGGGGTGGTTTGTCAGAGATGTATCAACCTCTTTACAGTCCCGAAGGGACGACAGAAGACGATGGTGAGCACCAATCGTCCAGGCAGGGGCAACGCCCCTGTATAGCGCAGCACAACAACAAGCCCCGAAGGGGCG
>JAEEPZ010000192.1 GCA_016285055.1 Prevotella sp. | reverse complement strand
ATTGGCAGCAAAGAAGTGGCAGCAAAGAAGTGGCAGCAAAGAAGTGGCAGCAAAGAAGTGGCAGCAAAGAAGTGGCAGCAAAGAAGTGGCAGCAAAGAACATTACTGACATTACAGACCCCACCCCTGCCCCTCCCCTTGAAGGGAGGGGATGGCTGCGCATTGAGCTATGCGGTGGGCAAGGCGATAGCTATTGTACCATATGAGAAAATTTACCAATTTGTTTTTCTTGTTTTTATTTGTTTTTATTGGTTTTTTCTCAGGCCGCGTAGCGGTACCAACTCACCTAATTAGCGACGTAACTATGTCTGATTCCACCTCACAGTACGGACTTTTTTGCCCCTGCCTGTAAACTATCGTTCCTTCGAGGCTGGTCTGTTAGTGGCTGGTGGCAAGGATGTGGCAGAGGCGGTCCTGGAAGCGCCTGCCTTCTCCTGCACGTCGTACACCCTGGTTGATGATGGCAAAAGCCAGACGGTGGCCGTTAGGTGCCGTGAGATACCCGGCTAATGACGAGATGCCGGTGACCGTTCCTGTCTTCGCTGTCACATTACCGCGGCAAGCCTCATCGTCGGTCATGCGCTTTTCTAACGTACCGTCGACACCCGCTACTGGCAGCGAGGCTAACAGATGATTATAGATGGTCGGCTGCTGCCACGCATAGCGCAGAATCATCACTTCTGCCTCTGCCGAGAGATAGTTGTACAGCGACAGCCCGCTGCCGTCGGCTAAACGGTAGACCTTGCTGTCCAGCCCGGCATTGGTGAGCAGCTCTTCCTCTATCTTTTGAGCATCGCGCGCTGTGGCCGGCTTATGGCCGCCGCTCGCTGCCACCTGATAATAGGTTGCTTCGGCATATAGGTTGTCGCTCTCTTTCATCATCTGTTGCAGCACATTGTCAATGCTGTGCCATCGTGTGCACACCAGCGTGGCACCTGCAGGCAGTTTGCCTGACGCCACCGTGGCGTTAGCTGTTGACACGCCGGCAGCTTTGAGCTCACGCGTCAGTGCGTTGGAGAACATCGGTGTGCCCTCGATGAGCAGTGGCGACAGCGTCGGGTTCTTATCGTCCCAGCACCATCCTTCGCCCCATTTGTCCTGGTCTTTCATGGAGTAGTCGCAGACGATGCGTCCGCTCACGCTGGTGATGCCCAGTTGTCGTACTGCCTTTGCCATAGCTTTCATGTCGCCTTTGTCGAACATCGGGTCCATACCTCCCACGCAGATGAGGTCGCCGTTAAGCTGTCCCCGTGCGATGGTGCCCTTATAATAGAGTGATGTGTTGTAGCGGTGGTAGACCCCGAGTCGGGCCAGCGCAGTGATGGCTGTCAGCAGCTTCATCGTAGAAGCGGGACGCATCAGCTGACGGGCGTTGTGCTGATAGAGCATGGAGTCGGCCGTGAGGTCCCACACCATCAGTCCTACCTGTGTTGTTTCTAACAGCGAGTCGGTCATCAGCGTGTCAAGGCGGTCGCTCAGCGGTAGCTGTAGCTCTGTTGAGTCTGCTGCGTATTCTGTGGCTGGCACATACTGCAGGTTGTCGGTATATGCCGCCACACTGTCGGTGTCTTCCTGCGCAAGCATGGGTGTAGGAAGCATCATGAGAAAGAATATCAACTGTTTCATCGGTTTCTTTTTGTTTAGTTGACTGCAAAGGTACGAAGATGTGGGCGATCATGCAAATAAAATCCGTAGAAAATGTTTTTCCTTTAAAATACTGTAGAAAAAATATTTTGTTTTTTTTGCCAAGAATTGTTGCGCTTTGGGGGAAATTTCGTACCTTTGCACCCGAATCGCGTTTGCCGAAACGGGAAACTTCTTGGAGGCCAAAATTTGAAAAGTTTTCCAAAATGGGCAACAAATGCGTTAACCGAAAACTAACAACGTTCTAAGAACCAGCAATATAATGGAAATAAAAAACTTTACCATCACCAAACGAGATGGCTCAAAAGATGCCTTCTCACTTGACAAAATCATGAACGCTATCGTCAAGGCGTTCCAAAGTGTGGATGAACCCGCTGACCTGAGCACTATCTCTAAGATTCTCAGCCATCTGGACATGCATGACGACATCAAGGTGGAGGACATTCAGAATCAGGTGGAGGAAGCCCTGATGCGCGAGGGCTTCTACAAAGTGGCCAAGTCGTTCATCCTCTATCGCCAGCAGCATACCGAAGACCGCGAGACCTTGGAGAAGATGACGTTCCTCTCGGAGTACATGGAGAGCGTCAACGCCGCTACCGGCTCGAAGTATGACGCCAACGCCAACGTGGAGCACAAGAACATTGCCACGCTCATCGGTGAGCTGCCCAAGTCGAACTTCATCCGCCTCAACCGTCGTCTGCTTGTTGACCGCATCAAGAAGATGTATGGCAAGCAGCTGGCCGACGAGTACATCGACAAGCTCACCCACCATTTTATTTATAAGAACGACGAGACGAGCCTGGCCAACTACTGTGCCAGCATCACGATGTATCCCTGGCTCATCGGCGGCACCGTCAGCATCGGCGGCAACTCAACGGCTCCCACCAACCTGAAGAGTTACTGTGGCGGCTTCGTGAACATGGTGTTCATGGTCAGCTCGATGCTCAGCGGCGCCTGCGCCACGCCCGAGTTCCTGATGTACATGAACTACTTCATCGGCAAGGAGTTTGGTTTGGACTACTGGAAGCGTGCCGATGAGGTGGTGGACCTCTCGCTGAAGCGCCGCACGCTCGACAAGGTCATCACCGACTATTTCGAGCAGATTGTCTACACGCTCAACCAGCCCACCGGAGCCCGCAACTACCAGGCCGTGTTCTGGAACGTGGCCTACTATGACCGCTACTACTTCGAGAGCATCTTCGGCGAGTTCTACTTCCCCGACGGCTCGAAGCCCGACTGGGACGGCCTCTCATGGCTGCAGAAGCGCTTCATGAAGTGGTTCAACAAAGAGCGTACCAAGACCCTGCTCACCTTCCCTGTTGAGACGATGGCCCTGCTGACTGGCGAGGACGGCGAGCCGAAGGATAAGGAGTGGGGCGAGTTTACCGCCGAGATGTATGCCGAAGGCCATTCGTTCTTCACCTACATGAGCGACAATGCCGACTCGCTGTCGAGTTGCTGCCGCCTGCGCAATGAGATAACCGACAACGGCTTCAGCTATACGCTGGGTGCCGGTGGCGTCTCGACAGGCTCGAAAAGCGTGCTCACCATCAACCTCAACCGCTGCATCCAGTATGCCGTCAACCACGGTCAGGACTACAAGGAGTTCCTCACCGACATCATCGACCTCTGCCACAAAGTGCAGCTGGCCTACAATGAGAACCTCAAGGACCTGCAGGCTCACGGCATGTTGCCGCTCTTCGACGCCGGCTATATCAACATTGCCCGCCAGTATCTCACCATCGGTGTCAACGGTCTGGTCGAGGCTGCCGAGTTCATGGGCATCCCCATCAACGACAACCCGCAATACCGCGAGTTTGTGCAGACGGTGCTCGGCTTGGTGGAGAAGAAGAACAAGGAGTACCGTACCAAGGAGGTGATGTTCAACTGCGAGATGATACCCGCCGAGAATGTGGGTGTGAAGCACGCCAAGTGGGACCGCGAGGACGGCTACTTCGTGCCGCGCGATTGCTACAACTCCTATTTCTATATTGTGGAGGACACCTCGCTCACTGTGCTCGACAAGTTCCGCCTGCATGGCGCCCCCTATATCGAGCACCTCACGGGTGGCAGCGCGCTGCACTGCAACCTCGAGGAGCACCTCACCCAGCAGCAGTATATGCAGCTGCTCGAGGTGGCCGCCAAGGAGGGATGCAACTACTTCACCTTCAATATTCCCAACACCATCTGTAACGATTGCGGCCACATCGACAAGCGCTACCTCAAGGAGTGTCCCAATTGCCATTCGAAGAATGTGGACTACCTGACCCGCGTTATCGGTTACCTGCGCCGTGTGTCTAACTTCAGCAAGCCGCGTCAGCAAGAGGCCGGCCGTCGTTACTATGCTACGTTACATTGATACCGACATCGTCTTTCAGGAACTGCCTGACGAGGTGACGCTGGCCGTCAACCTCAGCGGGTGTCCCTGCCGTTGCCCCGGATGCCACTCGAAGCACCTCTGGGGCGACGGTGGCGAGGTGCTCGACGGCAAGGCGGTCGAGTGTATGCTGGAACATCAGCGGCAAGAGGTCACCTGTCTCAGCCTGATGGGTGGCGACGCGCAGCCGCAGGAGGTGAACAACCTGGCCGGCTGGCTGCGTGAGCATCATCCCCGATTGAAGATTGCCTGGTGGAGCGGCCGCACGCTGCTCTCGCCACAGGTGTCGCTTTCGAACTTCGACTATATCAAGCTGGGACCCTATTTGCAGCACCTCGGCCCCCTCAAGAGCCCCCGCACCAACCAGCGCCTCTACCGTGTCGTCGACGGGCATCTGCACGACATCACATCGCGCTTCTGGCGGTAGGCGTCGGACGGTCGTCGGAATCTCTCTTTTGCTTCTCTTGTCCGAAAGAGTAGTAATAAATATTATTTATATTGTTTTTTTTCGTATCTTTGCCTTTTGCAGCCAAAGTGTGTGGCTGCGGTAAATGATTGAATGAAAATGGACTACAACTTCGGAGAGATTGAACCACGGTGGCAAAACTACTGGAGGGAGCATGGCGTTTACCATGTTGACAACCTCAGCGACCGCCCCCACTATTACGTACTCGACATGTTTCCTTACCCTTCGGGTGCGGGA
>JAEEPZ010000070.1 GCA_016285055.1 Prevotella sp. | reverse complement strand
GGGGGGCAGGGGGGGATGAAACTTTGCGCTGATGGATCCCCCTCTAACTCCCCCTTTGCAAGGGGGAGAATTGAGTTACCGCAAGCCTTGCTTGTAGTTGTCATGATACATTCTTATGAGGAGTCGGTTTGCTTCTATATTGGCGTGCACACTATCGGGTAATTGCGGATAATCATTTAAACTTTAGTCCCAAGTTAAACTAGTCTTCCTGATGGAAGTCATCCTTGGTGACGCCGCAGACGGGGCATACCCAGTCTTCGGGGATGTCTTCAAATGCTGTACCAGCGGCGATGCCGCTATCGGGGTCACCTACTTCGGGGTCATAGACGTATCCACATACGTCGCATACATACTTTTTCATGATTATTAAGGGTTTGGGGTTTGGGTTGAGAGTTGAGAGTTGAGCGATGAGGGATTTGGGTTGAGAGTTGAGAGTTGAGAGTTGAGCGATGAGGGGTTTGGGTTGAGAGTTGAGAGTTGAGAGTTGAGCGATGAGGGGTTTGGGTTGAGAGTTGAGCGTTGAGCGTTGAGCGTTGAGCGTTGAGCGTTGAGCGTTGAGCGTTGAGCGATGAGGGTTAAGCGTTTTGTTGCTTGCTGTCAATCACCTGCTTTATTTTATCAAAAATTGTTTCAGGAGCGATGCCGTTGAGGCAGGCGTAGTCGCCGCGCTTGCAAGGCTTCTGCCCGTAGATGCTGCACGGACGGCAGTCGAGGTCGAGGCCGATGGTGTTTTCCTCTCGCTGGTTCCAGCCTAAGAAGCCGGCGTAGGGATGGGTGGCACCCCAGACGGAGACGACGGGCGTGGCGGTGAGCGAGGCCATGTGCATGTTGGCTGAGTCCATCGACAGCATCACGTCTAAGTGGCTCATCAGGATCAGCTCCTGGTGCATGGACTCCAGAAACTGCCCCACATAGACGCACTGCGGATACTGCTGTTGCCAGAGCGTGAAAGTGTGCTCTTCCTCATGCCCGCGGCCGAAGAGGAAGAGGCGCGCCTTGGGATAGCGCTGCGACAGCAAGGCGATGACCTGCTGCATCTTTTCCACAGGGTAGACCTTACCCTTGTGTGCGGCGAAGGGCGCTATGCCTATCCACTGCTCCCACGAGCGCTTGGGCCCGATGGCAGCCGGCAGCATGTTGAGGTTGCCGCCCTCCGGGTGGAAGATAGAGACGAAGTCTGGCTGGTCGATGGGGAAGCCCAGACGGCGGAACACATCGAAATAGTTCTGGAACGACGTGGGCAGCGGCTCCTTCACCTTCTTCGTGCTCTTGGCCAGGAGGTGGCGGCGCTTCAGACGGTGCTTCTCGACATGCTCCACGCGGAATCGGCCCATATTGAAACGCAGGCGCAGATAGTCGGAGCGCAGCACGCTGTGCAGGTCGGCCACATGGGTGAACTGCTTGGCCACCAGTCTGCGATAGAGGCTGTTCAACCCTCGCACGCCGTGGTACTCGCCCTTTATGTCGGCCTCCATGAAGCTGATGTTAGGCGCTAAGTCATCGAACAGCGGACGGGCGTAGGGACGGCTGAGCACCGTGATGCGCACGTCGGGGTACTGCATGGCCAGCGAGTAGACCACGGGCACCACCATAGCGACGTCGCCAAGGGCAGAGAAGCGGATGACCAGGATATGCTTGCGTTTCATCACTTATCACTTCTTATACAGCACGGGATTGGTGGCAGGGTCGTTGTACATCTTCATCTGCCGGTACACCTTCATGTACTTGCGCCCAGCCTCGATGTCCTCCAAGAGCTGGTCGATGGCAGTGGAGAGGTCTACCTGCTGCTCTAACAGCACGTTGAGCTTGGCCTGACAGTTGGCCCGGTGCTCGTCGGTGGCGTCGGTGCGCTCCACCTGTTCCCTCATGTGATAGATTTTCAGGGCCAGGATGCTGAGCCTGTCGACGGCCCAGGCGGGGCTCTCGGTGTTCAGTCGTGCCTCTGGCAAGGGCTTCACGTCGCTGTAGATGCTGCGGAAATAAGAGTCGATTTCCTCCACGAGGTCGGTGCGGTCCTGGTTGGAGCGGTCAATGCGGCGCTTCAGCGCCAGTGCATCGACCGGGTCGATGTGCGGGTCGCGTATGATGTCCTCGTAGTGCCACTGCACGGTGTCTATCCAGCACTTCAGGTAGAGACGGTACTCGATGGTGCCGCGCTCGTAGGGGTTACGTATGGGCGTGTCGACATTGTCCGTCAGGTGATAGTCGCTGATGGCTTGGTTGAAGATTTTGTTTGCTTGCTCGGTAAAAATCATTATTGTTTTTCGTTATTACGTTATATCGTTATCACGTTTTGGCGCCTTGGCTTTTTCATGCATCGCGCTGGCGTGTTCCCATGCGGGCCTCCACGACGTTCACCACGTAGTCGCCCAGTTTTTCACATTCGTTGATGAGGTCCATGTAGACGGTGCCCTCGGCGTAGGTGTAGGCGTGGTTGTTGATGTCAACGATGTTCTGCGCCTTCAGCTGGTTGCGGAAGTTGTTGATTTCGTTCTCGATGTTGAAGGTGCGGTTGACGTCGTAGCTCTCCTTTCGTCCGCCCATCAGCTTGTTCATGTGCGTCAGTGCGTCCTCGGTGAGGCCCATCATCTGGTGCAGGTGGCTGTACTGCTGCTCGTTGAAGTGATCCTGCTTGGCCAAGTATTTGCGGTTGATGGTGCGCGCCATGTTGAAGCAGGCGTCGCCGATGCTTTCCAGCTCGCTGATCTCACGCAGCATGGCACGTATCTTGCCCTTCGTCTCGTCGCTGAGGTGGGCGTCGCTGACCTGCTCCAGATACTTCGCTATCTCCAGCTCCATGTTGTCGCTGATGCCCTCGTATTTCTCTATGCGCGAGTAGAGCTTGTTGAACTTCTCGTCGTCCTGCTTCTTGCCCGTCAGCGACGACGACTCGTTGAGCAGTTCCTGCACCATGCCGAACATGCGCTGCATACGCTCGCTGAACGACTGTATCTCCTTCTGTGCCTCTAAGACCGAGAGCTCGGGCGTCTTCATGAAGCCGGCGGTGATGAAGTGCAGGCGGAAGTCCTCGTCCTCGCCCTCAGCCTTCTTCGACTTGATGACCCAGCACACAAACTTCTCTATCTGCGGTATAAACCAGATGAGGATGCTGGCATTAATGACGTTGAAGCCCGTGTGGAAGGCCGCCAGGGTGAATGTCAGCTTCGACTGCATATTGGCCTCGGCCTGGCCCATCGCGTTGTCGACGACGTATATCACACCGTCGATGAACCAGCGGAACACTATCAGTATCCAGATGACGCCAAACACGTTGAAGAACATGTGTGCCAAGGCGGCACGGCGTGCCTGCGTGTTGGCCGAGAGAGCTGCGAGGTTTGAGGTGATGGTGGTGCCGATGTTCTCGCCTAAGACCAACGCTATGCCTTGGTAGATAGGCATGGCTCCACTGCCGCAGAGCAGCATGGTGATGGCCATCACTGCTGCCGACGACTGCACGCAGAACGTCAGCACGCCGCCCAGGAGCAGGAACACCAGCGTGGTCCAGAACGAATCGGGGTCAAACGACTGGAAGAAGGACAGCACCGAGGGGTTGTGGCCCAAGTCCATCTCGTTGCCCGTCATGCGCAACGTGGTGAGTCCCAGGAGCAGCAAGCCCAAGCCGAAGAGGAAGTCGCCGACGTAGCGGTGCTTCTTCATATAGATGAGGATGATGCCCACGAAGAATCCCACATAGCTGACGATGCTGATGTCGAAAGATGCTCCGAGGGCCATGATCCATGCGGTGAGCGTGGTGCCGATGTTGGCACCCATGATGACCGAGATGGCCTGTGCCAGCGTCAGCAGGCCGGCATTGACAAACGAGACGGTCATCACTGTGGTGGCCGTCGACGACTGCACCGATGCTGTGACGACAGTACCCGTCAACATGCCGGTGAAACGGTTGGTGGTCATGGCCCCGAGGACATGGCGCAGCTGCGGGCCGGCCATCTTCTGCAGGGCGTCGCTCATCGACTTCATGCCGAACATCAGCAGAGCCAAGGAGCCAAGGAGTTTGAAAATTATCAGCATTTTTTAGTAGTTGAGGAGGTGAGTAGTTTAGAAGATAAGTAGGTAAAGAGATGGGGAGGTAAGTAGTTAAACAGTTGAGGAGTTGAGGAGAAAAGCTACTTTACCTCCTCAACTCCTCATCTCCTTAACTCTTCACTTCCCAGATGTCGTTGGTCTCAAGCAGTTCCATGAAGTTGTGGTACTTCTTCTGTGCCGAGACGTCGGCTATCTGCTGGTGTACGGCCTCGTCGTAGGTGGGAGCCTCCACGTCGCGGATGACGCCGAGGGCGATGGGGAATCCGTCTTCGGGCGACATCATGGCGAGCTTCAGCTGCAGGGTGTTGTCTTCGCAGTGGGCGTCGTGGACGAGGACATCGTCGAGCGTGTAACCGTCCTTGCCTATCTCCACCACCTTCAGGCCGAAGCCCTGCTGCACCAGGCCATACTCGTTGTTCTCGCCGAAGACGAGCTTCTCGCCGTGGCGCACGTAGATGGCATTCTTGCGGCGTCCCTCGTTGTTATAGACCACGTCGTGGCAGTGGTCGTTGAAGATGACGCAGTTCTGCAGCACCTCGGTGACGCTGGTGCCCTTATGCTCGTAGGCAGCCTTCAGCACCTCCACGCTGCCCTTGGCGTCGGTAGCCACACAACGGGCGAAGAAGTGTCCGCGGGCGCCGAAGCACAGCTCGGCAGGACGGAACGGGTCCTCGACGGTGCCGTAGGGGCTCGACTTGCTGACGAAGCCGCGGGGGCTGGTGGGGCTGTACTGTCCCTTCGTCAGACCGTAGATGCGGTTGTTCAGCAGGATGATGTTGATGTCCACATTACGACGGTTGGCATGGATGAAGTGGTTGCCGCCGATGGCCAGTCCATCGCCGTCGCCCGATATCTGCCAGATGCAGAGCTTGGGGTTCACCACCTTGGCGCCCGTAGCGATGGCAGCAGCACGTCCGTGGATGGTCTGCATAGCGTAGGTGTTGACATAATACGGCAGACGGCTCGAACAGCCAATGCCTGAGATGACGGCCATCTCGTGGGGTGCCACCCCCGTCTCAGCCATCGCCTTGTGCAACGAAGCGAGGAAGAAATGGTCGCCACAACCGGGACACCACCGCGGCTGTCCCTTTTTATAATCATTAAATGTATATTGTTCCATAAACACAATTATTTTCTTTTATGATTCTCTTTTAACACGAATTATCATGAATTGAACACGAATTATTCATAAATTATTCTTCTTCATCATCGTAAGCGCTTTCAGGATACAGCAAATTCATGTCCTTATCAAGAAGTATGCACTCATTTGTATCTTTGATATAAGCGTAACGCTCACCCTGAAGACTTTGTTGACCGAAGTTGATAAGCAGACCTATAGGCTTCTTCGTCAGGCGCAGATAGTTAAAAAGCTGTGCGCGATGACCTGAGACAATTTCTTTGACAGATTTCAACTCAACAATGATATCCCCCACTACTATGTCCATCTTGTAGTATTTCTCCATCTGATGGTGCTTGTAATAACATGGAAGCATCATTTCACGCTCGTTTTTGATACCTTCGTCAAGCATTTCCAAATGCAAAGCTTCGTTGTAAACGGGTTCTAAAAGTCCCCATCCCAACTCATTGTGCACCTTCATGGCAGCGCCAATGATTTTGTAGGTCACATCCTTATATGCTTTCGGATCCATTAAATTTATGAATAATTCGTGTTTAATTCATGATAATTCGTGTTCAAAAATTACTATAGGGCTTTAGTCACCCATGCTAAGGCTGACGGAAGAGATTCGTGTGCGTCGCGGTTCGAGGATATTCTCGAAGGCTTCCACCAGCTCGCTGACGACGAAGGGCTGGCCCTTCACCTGGTTGAACTGATAGGGCACGAACTCGTCGACCTTTGAGCGCAGATAGGCAGCCAGCTGACCGAGGTTCTGCTCGGCCACTACCACGTTGGGATACTTGCGCAGCACGCGAGCCGTGTTCTTCGGCAGCGGATTGATGTAACGGAACTGTGCCAGCGCCACGCGGTGACCCTTCTTGCGCAACTCCTGCATGGCACTGTAGAGATGGCCGTAGGTGGAGCCGAAGCCCACGATGAGCAGGTCGGCGCGGTCGCGGTCGCCCTCCACCACAAGGTCGGGCACCGGTATGCGGGCCACCTTCTCGGCCCTCAGACGGCACATCTCGTCGTGGTTCTCGGGGTCGGTGCTGATGGCGCCCGTGCGGCCGTCCTTCTCCAGTCCGCCAAGGATATGGGTGTAGCCCTCCTGTCCGGGGATGGCCCAGTAGCGCACCAGCGTCTCCGGGTCGCGGAAGTACGGTGTATAATGGCCTTTCAGCTCGGGAGTGACGTAAGGCGGATTGATGTCTTCCAGCTCGTCCATCGACTCGGGCAGCAGGAAGGCACCGCTGCCGTTGGCCACGAAGGCATCGGTGAGCAGCACGACGGGCGTGAGATGCTCGAGTGCTATCTTGGCAGCGTCGAAAGCGGCGTCGAAGCAGTCTGTCGGGCTGAGGGCTGCTATGACGGGCATGGGGCTCTCTCCGTTACGGCCATAGAGGGCCTGCAGCAGGTCGGTCTGCTCGCTCTTCGTTGGCAGTCCTGTGGAGGGGCCTCCGCGCTGCACGTCGATGATGAGCAGGGGCAGCTCGTCAATGACGGCCAGGTTCATGGCCTCGCTCTTCAGGCAGACGCCAGGGCCGGAAGTGGAGGTCACGGCCAGGGCACCGGCGAAGGCAGCGCCAACAGCCGAGGCACAGCCGCTGATCTCATCCTCGCACTGCACGGTGATAACGCCGCACGACTTGTGCTTCGACAGCTCGTGCAGGATGTCGGTGGCCGGCGTGATGGGATAGCTGCCGAGGTAGAGGGGCAGTCCGGCTTTCTCGGCGGCGGCTATGAGGCCGTAGGCCGTGGCTTTGTTGCCGGTGATGTCCATATAGCGGCCCGGCTCCTTCACCTTCGACTCGATGCGGTATACGTTGGAAGCCGACGAGTGGGTGTTGTGGCCGAAGTCGTAGCCGGCCTGAATCACCTTGATATTGGCTTCTGCGATGGCGGGCTTCTTGGCAAACTTCTCTTTGAGGAAGTTGGCCACGAGGTCGAGGTCGCGGTCGAAGAGCCAGCACACAAGGCCCAGGGCAAACATGTTTCTGGTCTTCAATATAGTCTTGTTGTCCAGAGTCCCCCCTACGGCTCCCGAAGGAGCGGACTTGCCCACATTGGTGTTCCCCTCGGGGGACGAAGAGGGAGCTGTCAGCGCAGCCTTCACCATCTGTGTCATGGGGCAGGCGATGACGCGGTCGGGGTCGATGTCCATCTCGCCCAGATAGTCGCTGGTCTTAAACTGCGCTTTCTCCAGGTCTTTCGGCCCGAAGCTGTCGGTGTCGATGATGATTGTCGCCCCCGGCTTGGCGTAGCGATACTGTGTCTTCAGGGCGGCGGCGTTCATAGCCACCAGCACGTCGCACAGGTCGCCGGGTGTGTAGACCTTGCCGGCTCCGATGTGCACCTGAAATCCGCTGACGCCGGTCAGCGAGCCTTGCGGGGCGCGGATGTCTGCGGGATAGTCGGGGAATGTTGAGATACCGTTGCCAACGGTGGCGCTGACCGTGGAAAAGATGTTTCCTGCCAGCTGCATGCCATCGCCGGAGTCTCCTGAGAAGCGAACCACCACTTGGTCGAGTTCTTTCACTTCCAATTTTTCAGCCATAGCTTATTTTTTCTGGTTTATATATAAATAATGTGTTCAGCTTGCAAAGTTCGCGATATTTATCCAAAAAACAAAACTTTTTTTAATAAATCGTAAAAAAAAGTATGATTTCTGAACAGACCAGCAGCAAGGCCCTGCGTGTGCCGGCTGTCTGGTAACTTATTTCCCCCGTTGCTCATGTCTCGCTTGCGGCCTGCTGTGAGGCGCCCACGCACCAGATGAGAAAAAGTGTACAGAGCCTTTGTACGCACTGAACAAAGGCTCTGTACACTTCTCGGCGGCTTTCCGGTGGCGGGCTCTCGGGCGGCGGTGGCGGCCTATCGGGTGGCGGGGCGGCCTCTCAGGCCGCTCAACTGACGAAAATAATGATGGCGCTTGCTGTAAACGGGAGGGCTTTCACGGTTTCCACTGTTTGCCCGGGGCCCAACAGGTCAGAAATGAATGTTGACGTCGAGGCCTAACTGCAGTGGGTTTCCTTGCTGGGCAAAATACTTCAAAGCGCCAGCCATGCGGCTCTCGGTGGCAAAGGTGTTGTAGCGGGCATCGGTCAGGTTGCGGCCCCAGAGACTCACGGTCACGAGCCCGAAGTCAGCATCGGCGTGTGCACCGAGGACGGTGTATAAGTCCTGAGCATAGAGGTTGGCATTGTCCCAGTAGGTCTTTCCGCGCATGGAGACATTGGCTCCAAGGGTGACCGACTTCAAGGTGCCGCCGAGGTCGATGCGATAGTCGGCATGGGCAGCCACGGTGTGCTCCGGTACGAATGGCACGCGCTTCTTGTTGTAGCTCACCTCCACCAGCTTTCCGTCTTCGCCACTGATGCTGTCGGTGTACTCCTTGAAGGCGGCATGGGTGTAGCCATAGTTCACGCCCCAGGTCAGGTGGTCGTCGAAGGCGCTGCCGCGCAGCGAGGCCTCCACACCACAGCTGTAGCTCTTGCCGGCGTTCACCATCATGCGTCCGAAGCCATAGTTGCCAGCCATGACCGAGAGCTGCTGGTTGCGTATCTGCATATAGAAGCCGGCCAGGTCGAGCTGCATCTTCGAGTCGAAGAGGTTCAGGTGAGTGCCAAACTCATAGTTCCAGCTCTCCTCGGGCTTGAAGCTGATGGTCTCGCGCATGTTCTGATAGTCGGTGGCGGTGTGCTCTATCTCCATGTCGCCGCGTGCCGCCTGTGCCTTGTCCTGCAACTCTGTCTGCAAGATGTCGCTGAACATCTGAATGTTGAAGCCTCCGGCACGATAGCCTTTTGCCACCAGTGCATAGACGTTGCTGCCCTGTTGGCCTATGCGGTAGGTGAGACCCACCTTGGGCAGCCACTGGTTGAAGCTGGCCTTCTCCTCCTGCTGCAACAGCGAGGTGACGTTGGCCTTCACCTGTGTGCCCATGACGCTCTCGTCGAGGTGCATGGCGCCCATGGTGAAATAGTCGATGGAGGTGTGTGAGCGGTCATAGCGCAGGCCCAGCGTAGCGGTGAGGCGGTCGGTGATGTCGATGTCCGACTGGTGGAACAGTGCGAAGTTGTTCTGCGGTGTGCGGAAGTGCCCGGGAATGGTCTCCATGTCGAGGCGGATATGGCAGCCTCCGGCGCGCTCAATCATGGCCTTGGCAGCCGGCTCGCCCATGCGCTTGGCCATCGAGTTCAACATGCCGTAGTAGGCATAGTCCTCTATGGTCTTCGAGAGGTAGTTGTTCATCTCGCTGTCGAAGTAGACGGGTGCTACGGTCTTCAGTGCCTGATAGGAGAAGAAGGCTCCTGCTGTCCAGTGCCAGATGCCGGTGTTGCGGCCTTTCAGCGTCAGC
Source organism: Prevotella sp. (assembly GCA_016285055.1). GTDB lineage: Bacteria > Bacteroidota > Bacteroidia > Bacteroidales > Bacteroidaceae > Prevotella. The sequence goes on along the minus strand of JAEEPZ010000070.1, from coordinate 13,480 downwards.
TCCTGCGTCAGGGCGTTCTGCAGTTGCATCTGCTCCAGGTGCATGTAGTCCTCGGGGCGGTAGTCGATGTCCATCATCATGTTGTCGTTCAGATACTGCCACGACGCGCTGTAGTTCACGTCGGCCCAGTCGGTGCGGTAGTTCATGGCCAGGCCCGTGGTCAGCATGTGGCGCTGGTAGTCGCCCTGACGGTTGCTGTAGGGGTCGGTGGTCTTGCCGTCGGTGAGGCTCATCTCGCCATAGGCAAAGCCGTTCTGCTTGACATACTGATAGTCCGTCTGGAAGTCGAGCATGAAGCGGTCGGTGGGTTGCCACTGCAGGCGTATGCGTCCGCCGGCCTCGTCCATCTTGTCGGCATGGTCGCCCGTGGTGCTGTTGTCGAAAAATCCCTGCTGCCCCTGGTAGAAGCCGGCCAGCGAGAAGCCCAGCTGGTCGTTCACCTTCTGATAGTGGGCCGCCTCAGCCTTGCGGTAGAGTCCCATGCCGAAGGAGAGGTTGACATCGGTGCCCTGATAGTTCAGCGGTGAGCGGGTGTACATGCGCACCAGTCCGCCCTCGGCATTCTGCCCGTAGAGCGTTCCCTGCGGTCCGCGCAGCACGTCGATGCGGCTCAGCTCGTAGGCGTGAAAGTTCAGCATCGACTTGTTCACCACAGGGACATTGTCGACATAGAGTCCCACGGCGGGACTGTTTACACGCGAGCCGATGCCGCGCACATACATAGAAGATGTATAGCGCGAGCCGTAGACGGGCATGGTGAACGACGGTACGAACTGCGAGGCGTCGCGCAGGTCGCGCACATTCAGCAGCTTCAGGTCTGCTGAAGAGAACAGCGTGCTGCTCATGGGCTGCTGGCGCAGCAGGTGCAGGTCCTTGGGCTGGGCCACCACAACCACCTCGTCGAGGTCGGCCACGCGGCTGGTGTCAGCCACTTCTTCGGCCTGGAGAACTGTCACCGGCATGGTGCAGAGTGAGAGGAAAATGAGTTTCTTTATCATAGTCTTAACCTTATTCTGTTTTGCGGGTGCAAAGGTAATGCCTTTTTTTGGGGCGTACAATCCTCATTTATAATGAAAAACGGGCTGACTGCATTGATTTGTGACAAAAAAGTTGTAACTTTGCAGCCGAAATACGTTGATTATGATTCAACTTTCGCAAGTTTTGGAGTTAAAGGAGTTAAAGGAGTTAAGGGAGTTAAAGGAGTTAAAGACAATAGCTTTGCTATGGATTTCAACCCCAGAGACAAAGGCTTTTCATGGAGAGTCATTTGTCTTTCACTCCTTTAACTCCCTTAACTCCTTTAACTCCTGAAAGTTGAACGAATGCGAAACTTGAATTATGAACAGACCACGCCCCACACTGGCCATCGCCGACCCCAATACGCTGTCAGCCATCGGACTGCAAAAGATACTGACCGAGATGATGCCGATGGTTGAAATCAGGACATTCGGGACATTCGAAGCGCTGCAAGCTGCCGACGACGGGCAGTTTGCACACTATTTCATTGCTTCGCGCATCTATTTCGAGCACACTGCTTTCTTCCGCGACAACGCACACCAGTCTATCGTGCTGGTCAACGGCGACATGCAGATACAAGGCGTGCCTACCCTCAATGTGTGCCAGAACGAGAAATCGCTCGTCAAATCCATCATGTCGCTGCACAGCCGGGGACACCAGCATGCCATGAGCCAGCATCCCGGCTACGTGCCCCCGAGAAAAGAAACCGCTCTGCTGTCGCCACGCGAGACGGAGGTGACCGTCCTGCTGGCCAAGGGACTCATCAACAAGGAGATAGCCAACCAACTGAACATCAGCATCACCACTGTCATCACCCACCGCAAGAACATCATGGAGAAGCTGGGCGCCCGTTCGCTGGTAGACATTATTATTTATGCGGTCATCAACGGGCTGGTGGACGTGGGCGAGCTATAAGTAGTAGATGGACTCAGGCCCCATGTTGAGCAGCAGGTCGAGGATGCTAAGGTTGGGAAGGAAGCCAAGCCGCTGGCGAAACAGTTGGTAGTAGGGGCGCGCCTCGAAAGAGGGGTCGGCAGGTGCCTGCTTTGGGCGGATGGCATCGCGGTAGTCTATGACATCGCCTTGGCAGCATCCTTCCTTGTCCGCTGATTTCTTTTCATAGTGAGTCGTCGGCTCCACGTGTGGGTGGATGTCGAGAAGCTCGCACATCTTCTGCCTGATAGCCTCGTTATAGTCGATGAGCCGCTCCCAGCGGTCTGTCTCGAAGAAGAATGGGCGCAGGTCGTCCTCGTAATACTCCAGAAAGGGCGAGTCGCCGTAGGCCGAGGTGATGGCCTGCCAGTGTTGGTGCTGCCAATGGCCGTGGTTGCTGAGGCGTATGGCTCCCACCGACCTCAGCCATTCCGGTGAGGCAGCAGCGCCGGTTTTTTCCGGGCTTAGAGCCGCAACGGGAGCCGCAACGGGCACCGTCAGTGCCTGCGCGCCCTGTGCTGTGGCGATGAGGCAGCGGTTGCGGTAGGTCTGCTTGACAAAGCTCTCGTGCACCTCCATCAGCACGCGGTCGTGGCGGTAAAGCTTCTGATACCACTGCACAGGGCCGAAATAAGTAGTAGAAAGGAGTGCTGTCATTTTTTTAGGGCTTTATGGGGCTGATAGGTCTTATGGGTCTTATAGGACTTATAGGACTTATAGGACTCATAGGACTCATAAGTCTCATAAGACCTATAAAGAAAGCAGCGTGCGGTCGCGCCGCCACCCGCGCCAGAAGGGGGCGGCGGGGTCGTGGCTATAGACAATGGTGGTGACACGCCCGATAATCAGCTCTTCAGAGATAAATCCCAAAGTGTGCGAGTCGCCGATGCTGTCGTTGCCCAGCGCCTGCATCCAGTAGTGGTCGCGGCCGGCGCAGTTGACAAGCCCGGGCACCGCCATCTGCTCTCCGTTGTGCTCGATGGTGTCGCCGGGCAGCGCCACGCAGCGGCATATCAGCACCTGACTGGTGTTCTGCGGATTCTCGAAGGCTACGAGGTCGCCCCGGCTGACGGTGCGGCGCCCAACGCGCGAATAGCCGATGATGCCGCCGTCACTGCCCACGCGCAGACCGTAGCTCCATCGGTTCACCAGCACGCGGTCGCCCTTCATCAGCAGCGGCGACAGGACATCGCCCTCCACGGTGCAGATGGTGAACACCACAGCCCTGAACACCAACATCACCATCATATACAATGAACAATGTACAACGAACAATGCCCACCTGCGTCTTCTGTTTTTTCGTAGGTTAGTATTCATTGTTCATTGTACATTGCTTATTGTACATCATTCATTACTTGATGTTATCGACGCAGCGGAACAACCGGCTCCAGCGTACACCGCCTGAGAAGAGCCCGCGGTCGGGGTCGCTGCTCCACCAGATGAAGATGGGCTTGCCCACGATGTGATCCTCGGGCACAAAACCCCAGTAGCGCGAGTCGGCAGAGTTGTGGCGGTTGTCGCCCATCATCCAGTAGTAGTCCAGCTTGAATGTGTATTTTGTGGTCGGCTGGCCGTTGATGTACACCTGTCCGTTCTTCACCTCCAGCGTGTTTTCTTCGTAGGCGCGGATGCAGCGCTCGTAGATGGCGAGGTTCTGCAGCACGTCCTTGCCCGGCAGCTTCACGGTGTCGGCCAGGTCGATGGTCTCGCCCTTCTTCGGAATCCAGATGGGGCCGTAGTTGTCGCGCGTCCAGTGCAGGTTGCCGTTCTTCGGGTACACCTTGCGCCAGTCGTCGTCGGGCGGCGTGGTGTTCAGTGCCACGCTGTCCACCAGGTCCTTGCGGGCTTCGAGGGCCGCCTTCACACCCTTGGTCAGCGGCATGGCGGGGATGACGGTGCGGCGCGAGAAGTAGATGTCGTCGCGCTGCGAGCCCGGCGGGAAGCCCAGGTCCTCGCAGGTGATGCCCTGCTCCTGCATGAAGTCGTCGGTCAGCGTGGAGCCCTCCTTGAACACGACGGTGTGGGAATACTGCACCAGGTCGGGCTCTTTGTTGGGCTTGCCGTCCAAGTAGACGACGTGGTCCTTGATCTGCAGCGTCTGTCCGGGCAGACCCACGCAGCGCTTCACGTAGTTCTCGCGGCGGTCGGTGGGACGTGTGCTGATGTCGCCATACTGCGTGTAGTTGTTCTGTATCGTTGCTTTTCCAGCGGCATAGAGCTGCTGGAAGAAAGCATAGCGCGAAGCGGGCGGCATCGAGTCGATGAGCTGTTGCAGCTGGGGGATGATGCCGTTGGCGTGTTCCAGCGCCTGATAGCCCAGCTCGTAGCACAAGTCGTAGTAATAGGTCTGGAACTGCTGCCTTGAGCAGATGGTGTCGCCGGCGGGATAGTTGAACACCACGATGTCGTTCAGCTCGACGTTGCCCAAGCCGCTGACGCGCCGATAGTCCCAATGAGGCCAGTCGATGTACGACTTGATGCCGCCTACGGGCAGCGTGTGCTGCGTCAGGGGCATGGTGAGCGGCGTCTGCGGGATGCGCGGGCCGTAGCTGAGCTTCGACACGAAGAGATAGTCGCCTGTGAGCAGCGACTTCTCCAACGACGAGCTGGGGATGACGTAGTTCTGGAAGAAGAACTGGTTGATGAAATAGACGGCGACGAGTGCAAAGACGATGGCATCGACCCACGACATGATGGTGCGGACGGGGCCTTCACGGTCTTTCCACCACTGCCACTTGATTTTCTTCGTGATATACGCGTCGTAGATGAACGGCAAGACGAGCAGCCCCAGCCATGACTTCACCCAATAGAGGAAGAGCAGGTAGAGCGCCGTGACGATGATGAATTTGGTCCACTGCCACTTCATGTTCAGCGGTTTCTTTTCCTTTCCTTTTGCCATAGCTTAGAACTTAAACATGTCACTGATGGTGAGCAGACCCTGATGGTCTTTCGTGTATTCGGCTGCCAGCACGGCGCCGAGTGCAAAGCCCTTGCGGCTGTGGGCATCATGCGTGATGGTGATGAGGTCGGCGTCAGAGTCGTAGCGCACGGTGTGGATGCCGGGCACCTCGCCGCGGCGGATGTGGTCGATGCGCAGCAGCGCTGGGTCGGTGGTGTCCTCGGCCCAGGCCGTCTTGCGGTCGATGTTCGCCACTATCTCCTCACCCAAGGTGATGGCCGTGCCGCTGGGATGGTCGAGCTTGTGCACGTGGTGGGTCTCTTCCAGCTCCACGTCATACTGCGGGAACTGGTTCATAATCTTGGCCAGATAGCGGTTGACAGCGGAGAAGATAGCCACGCCGATGCTGAAGTTCGAGGCCCAGAACAGCGTCTGCCCGTTCTCGGCGCATTGCCGCCGCACCTCGTCGCCATGCTCCTTCATCCAGCCGGTGGAGCCGGAGACCACCTTCACGCCCTTGGCCCAAGCCTTCAGGTAGTTGCCATAGGCGGCCTGCGGCGCAGTAAACTCAATGGCCACATCGGCACTGGCGAAGCGCTCGCTCTCGAACTCTTCCTGGTTGTCAATGTCAATGATACTCACGATTTCATGGCCCCGGCTGCGGGCTATCTCTTCGATCATCTTGCCCATCTTGCCGTAGCCGATTAAAGCTATTTTCATCTTAATACGTATTAAAAACGCTGCAAAGGTACGAATAAGCGAGCGAAAAGCAAAAGAAAAACAGGGAAAAGTGGCTGTCATTTAAGTTTTTCTTCGTAACTTTGCAAAAATTTTAGTTTATGGAATTGCTGCTGCACTATGTGTGGAAGCACAAGTTGCTGCCACTGAACACGCTCACGACGACCGACGGTCGCGAGGTGGAGGTGTTAGACCCCGGCCTGCACAACCGCAACGCCGGCCCCGACTTCTTCAACGCGAAGGTGCGCATCGGCGGCACGCTGTGGGTGGGCAACGTGGAGATTCACCTGCACAGCAGCGAGTGGTATGCCCACGGCCACGACAAGGATTCCCGATACAACAACGTGGTGCTGCACGTGGTGGAAGAGGCCGACACCGACGTGCTGACCGACGACCGCCGCTACCTGCCGCAGGTGGAGCTGAAGATTCCCGACAGCGTGCGACAGCACTACCATGAACTGCTCACCACCGACCATTATCCGCCCTGCTACCGCATCATCAAGGATCTCACTCCCTTGCTGGTGCACTCGTGGATGGCCGCGTTGCAGACGGAGCGCCTGGAACAGAAGACGCAAGCCATCGGCGAGCGCGTGCGGCAGTGCGACGGCTCGTGGGAGGACGCCTATTTCCAGACGCTGGCACGCAACTACGGCTTCGGCATCAACGGCGATGCCTTCGAGCAGTGGGCGCGAAATGTGCCGCTCAGCGCTGTGGGCAAGCACCGCGACGACCTCTTTCAGGTGGAGGCCATCTTCCTTGGACAGGCGGGCCTGCTCAACACCGAGAGCATACCGCCGCGCTATCGCGATGACGCTCTCAGCGAAGGCTACTTCACACGTCTGCAGAACGAATACGCCTATCTTTCACATAAGTTCGGGCTGCAGCCCATGGACTTTGCCACGTGGCGCTTCCTGCGCCTCCGCCCGCAGAACTTCCCCCATATCCGCATCTCGCAGTTGGCCACGCTCTACCATGAGCGGCGTGCCTCGCTGAGCGCCCTCATCGAGTGTGAGAGCGTCGAGGCGCTGCGAAAGCTGCTGTCCACCCACGTCACGCCTTATTGGGAGACGCACTACGTCTTCGGTGTCGAGAGCAAGAAGAGCAGTAAGTACCTGTCGGCTTCATCGGCCGATCTGCTCATCATCAACACCGCCATCCCCATGCTCTTCGCCGTGGGCCGCCACCGTCAGAAGGAGGTGCTGTGCGACCGCGCCTTCGACCTCTTAGAGCAGATGAAGGCCGAGAAAAACCATATCATCACCATGTGGCAGGAGTGCGGTCTGCCCGTGAAAAGCGCCGGCGACACACAGGCTCTCATCCAGCTGAAGCGCGAATACTGCGACAAGAAAGACTGCCTGCGCTGCCGCTTCGGCTACGAGTATTTAAAGCGAAACAACGATATCACGTCATCACAATAACGTTATCACGAAATCACGTTATAACGTTATCACGGATCACGTTATAACGATATCACGAAATAACGTTATAACGAAAAAACGAAAACTTGCTAAATGAATCACTACCATTTTGAAACCCGCATGCAGGTGCGCGACTACGAGTGCGACATCGAAGGCATCGTCAACAACGCCCAGTACATCCACTACTGCGAGCACACCCGCCACTTGTTTCTGAAGGAGTGCGGCCTCAGCTTTGCCGAGATGCACCGCAAGGGCGTCGACGCCGTGGTGGCTCGCATGCAGCTGCAGTATAAGGTGCCGCTGCGGCCCGACGACGAGTTCCTCTCGCGCCTCCGCTTAGAGAAGGAGGGCATCAAGTATGTGTTCTATCAGGACCTCTTCCGCGCCAGCGACGAGCAGCTCTGCTTCCGGGGGAAGATAGAGCTGGTGTGCCTGGTCAACGGCCGCTTGGGAAACAGCCCCGACTACGACCGCGCCTTTGAGGAATATATAGCTACCAATGACCTCAATTAAAGGAGTTAAAGGAGTTAAAGGAGTTAAAGGAGTTAAAGACAATAGTTTTGTGCAAGTTTTGGAGTTAAGGGAGTTAAAGGAGTTAAAGACAATAGCTTTGCTATGGATTTCAACCCAGAGACAAAGACTTTTAAGGGAGAGTCATTTGTCTTTAACTCCTTTAACTCCTTTAACTCCAAAAGAACTCCTTTAACTCCAAAAGAACTCCTTTAACTCCAAAAAAACTCCTTTAACTCCAAAAGAACTCCTTTAACTCCTATATGAATGAACAGGACATCTACTATACCATTGCGCTGACGCGCATGACGGGCTTCAACTTCCAGACGGCGCTGCTGCTCTATCAGCAGCTGGGTGGCGGGCAAGCCGTCTATGAGCATCGCAACGACATCCGCGATGTGCTGCCCGACTGCTCTCCACGGTTGGCAGAAGCACTGAAAGACTGGAGCCTGCCACTGGCCCGCGCTGCACAGGAAATGGCCTTCATCGAGAAACACCACATCCAGGTGCTGTGCTACGGCGACAGCCGTTATCCGGTACGCCTCACCGAGTGTGCCGATGCACCCATCGTGCTCTTCTACATGGGAACGGCCGACTTCAACCGGCAGCATGTCATCAACATCGTCGGTACGCGCCGCTGCACCACCTACGGCCAGGACATCATACGCCGCTTGCTCAGCGACCTGCGGCAGTCGGTGCCCGACGTGCTCGTTGTCAGCGGCTTGGCTTACGGCATCGACATCTGTGCACATCGGCAGGCCCTGGACAACGGCTTCGACACTGTTGGCGTGCTGGCTCATGGCCTCGACGAACTCTATCCACCGCGGCACCGCGACACCGCCAAGCAGATGCTGACGAAGGGTGGACTGCTGACCGAGTATATGTCGGAGTCGCACATAGACAAGCAGAACTTCGTGCGCCGCAACCGCATCGTGGCCGGCATGTGCGATGCTACTATCCTTGTGGAGAGCGCTTCAAAAGGCGGCGGCCTCATCACTTGCAGCATCGCCCAGGACTACGGACGCGCCGTCTTCGCCTTCCCCGGCCCTGTGGGAGCGGCATACAGCGAGGGCTGCAACAACCTCATCCGCGACAACGGGGCACAGCTCATCACCGGCGCTGCCGACTTGGTCAACGCCATGGGATGGCAGAACGTGGCCCGCCTGCAACAGGCAAAGAGCGAGGGCATAGAGCGAAGCCTGTTCCCCGCCTTGACCGACGACGAGCGCCTCGTGGTGCAGGCACTCGACACCGATGGCGACCAGCAGCTGAACATCCTCGCCGTCAAGACCAACATCCCCATAGGCAGCCTCACGGCCCTGCTCTTCCAGTTGGAGATGAAAGGCGTCATTCAGCCATTAGCCGGGGGCACCTATCATCTACTGAAATAATGGGCAAACCGCCACAACGTCTACATCGCGGCAAATCTGTTGACACACGGACAATTTGTCCGAAGCCTTCGGACAAACAGTCCGAAGCCTTCGGACTTTTTTGTGCGGTGCGGATGGAGTAAGATAAGGTCACGTCACGAAGCTGTTCGTCGCTAATTATGTGAGTTGACAGTTGAATACATTCGATAGTCAAAGGCTTGAGGTAGCCCTATTCTCCCCCTTGCAAAGGGGGAGTTAGAGGGGGATTCATCTGCGCATAGGTGAATCCCCCCCAACCCCCCCCTTTGCAAGGGGGGGAATAAGTTACCTCTGCGACGGTTAAGTGACGGCACAGCCATTCCCTCTTAAACCCTCCCCGTAAGGGCAGGGTTCTAGAGGGGAGTGCCTCACGGGGTCCCTGCGGCGGTCAAGGCGATAACCTTTTTCTAAATTGTTTTTCTTGTTTTTATTGGTTTTTATTGGTTTTTTCTCAGACCGCTTTGCGGTATCAACTGACTGACTTCGCGACGTAACTATGTCATCATTCCATCCGCACAGGTCGGAAAACACCGCAGGATTCGGACAACAATCCGACGGTTTCTGACAACAATCCGCAGGCTTCTGGTTTTCTCCGGACAGACCAAATAAAGAATGTGAAGTGGCGGCCCATCACTTTTTGTGCTATTTTTTTTGCAATTTCAGCTTTTTACCGTACCTTTGCATTTTTAAATGAAGAAATTCAACTTTCGCAAGTTTTGGAGTTAAAGGAGTTAAGGGAGTTAAAGGAGTTAAAGACAATAGCTTTGCTATGGATTTCAACCCCAGAGACAAAGGCTTTTCATGGAGAGTCATTTGTCTTTAACTCCTTTAACTCCCTTAACTCCTTTAACTCCTGAAAGTTCTTCGCAGAGCGAAGCGGCAAGGCCGAGCGGAGCGAATGCAAAACTTGAATCATTAAGCATGAGAGTAAACACAGGATATAACCGCGAAGGCGACTACGAGCACTTAGTGGTGAACGAAGAGGCTCCGCTGTTGGAGTGGCTGCTGGCCAACGTCAACGAGAGCCGCTCGAAGGTGAAGGCTACGCTGCAGGGCCGCGGCATCAAGGTGAACGGCAAGACGGTGACACAGTTTGACTTCGCCCTGAAGCCCGGCATGAAGGTGGCCGTGAGCAAGACCAAGCGCAACCAGCAGTCGTTCAAGAGCCGCTATGTGAAGATTGTCTATGAAGACCGCTGGCTCATCGTCGTGGAAAAGATGCCGGGCATCCTGTCGATGGCGGCCGGCCACTCGTCGCTGAATGTGAAGAGCGTGCTGGACGACTACTTCAAGAAGAGCCGCCAGAAATGCACGGCACACGTGGTACACCGCCTCGACCGCGACACCAGCGGGCTGATGGTCTATGCCAAAGACATCGACACGGAGCAGATGCTGGAGCACAATTGGCACCAGATAGTCTACGACCGCCGCTATGTGGCTGTGGTCAGCGGAGAGATGGAGCAAGACGAGGGCACCATCCAGAACTGGCTGAAAGACAACAAAGCCTACGTCACCTACAGCTCGCCCGTGGACAACGGCGGCAAGCTGGCCATCACCCATTTCCACGTGCTCGACCGCACCACCGAACATTCGCTGGTGGAATACCAATTAGAGACAGGACGCAAGAACCAGATTCGCGTACACGCTGCCGACATGGGCCACCCTGTGTGTGGCGACACGAAGTACGGCAACGGCGACGACCCGCTGCACCGTCTCTGCCTGCACGCCTGGCTGCTGTGCTTCACCCATCCCGTCACGCATGAGCGACTGGAGTTCGAGACGCCCATCCCCACACCTTTCCGTAAGCTATTCAGCAAATGAGCAATACCGTTTTCTATATCATTGCCGTAGTGGCTCTCATTGCGGCTGTCACCCTGATGAAGTACGTGGTCAGCTGCCTGATGCGTTCCGTTATCCTCTTGGTAACGCTGGTCGGCCTGGCGCTGGTCTATTATTTCTTCGTGGGCCAATACGACCCTGAGATACACGATGCCGTGGAGCAAGCCTTAGAGGAATACGAGCAGCGCGAAAAGGCGCACCGTCACTGAGCCTTCGACTCTTCGGCATAATATTTCTCAAACTGTTCCCTCAGCGCTTTCTCGTTGGCTATGACGTCGCGCAGCTCTTTCAGTTTCTCCTCATTGGGCGAACCTGGAATCCACAGGCGTATATAGCCGTGAACTGAGTATTTCTGCTCCATGTGCTCGCGGAATCGCAGCCAGTGGTGCTCCTTGTCCAGCTCAGGATAGTTGTTCAGCCCAAACTGCACCGTGCGGCGGAACACCTGTCCGGGCACGATGTCGCGGTCGGCCTCGGCCACAATCTTGCCGTAGAGGCTGCGCGGTGCACGCGAAGCCGAGGCACGGTGATCCTCGACGGCTTCCTTCATGATTTTCATCTGCTCAGCCGTGAACCAACGCCGCAGACGGGCATCCTGAATCAGGATCTTGCCGCCCGTCAGGTGGTGTATGGCTCGCGGCCCCGACATGCCCAGGTCGTGATAGGCGGCAATGGCATACACCATGTCGACGTCGGCACCGGTGCGAGAGGCCAGGTCCAGCGAACTGCGGATGACGCGCGTCACGTGCTCCAGGTTGTGGGCCTTGTCAAACTGAGCATACTGCGGAAGAATCTGTGTCTCGATGAATTCCATCAAGTCAAGGGCGGGCTGAGGCTTGGGCATGGCAGTAGTGAAGTTTTAAAGATATTGGTTTTGTGCTACAAAATTAGTATTATTTATGGAATACGCAAAAAAAGAAGGACAAAAACTTGCCTCAGCGGAAGAAAATCATTATTTTTGCACGCATGAAACTGATTGAGAAGTATTTCCCTGAGCTGTCGGAGGAACAACAACGACAACTGTCAGCCCTCGACGGCCTCTACCGTGAGTGGAACGAGAAGATCAACGTCATCTCGCGCAAAGACATCGACAACCTTTATCTGCACCACGTGCTGCACTCGCTGGCCATTGGCAAGCTGCTGCGTTTCAAGCCTGGCACACAGGTGCTCGACGTAGGCACGGGCGGCGGATTTCCGGGCGTGCCGCTGGCCATTCTCTTTCCAGAATGTCAGTTCACCCTCATCGACGGCACGGGGAAGAAGATACGCGTGGCACAGGAGGTGTGCACCGCCATCGGCTTGCAGAACTGCACGCCTGTGCAGCGCCGGGCCGAAGAGGAGAAAGGCAAGTATGACTTCGTGGTGAGCCGCGCCGTGATGCCCCTACCCGACTTGGTGCGCCTGGTGAAGAAGAACATCAGCCACGAACAGCACAACGCCCTGCCCAACGGCATCATCTGTCTGAAGGGCGGCGACTTGCAGGAGGAGACGAAGCCCTTCCGCCGCATTGTGCAGACCACGCCGCTGAGTTCTTGGTTTGGCGAGGAGTGGTTTAAAGAAAAACACTGCATTTTCCTGCCAATGGGATAGCCCCATTTTTGTCCGAAGCCTTCGGACAAGTTGTCCGAAGCCTTCGGACGAGTCGTCCGAAGCCTTCGGACTGTCAGTCCGAAGCCTTCGGACTTTTTCAGACAGCTTCACCGGCAAGAAAAGCAGGCTGAATATAACCGAATGAAAACAGTATTCAACTTTCGTTAGTTTTGGAGTTAAAGGAGTTAAGGGAGTTAAACACAATAGCGTTGCTATGGATTTCAACCCAGAGACAAAAGCTTTTCATGAAAAGTCATTTGTCTTTAACTCCCTTAACTCCTTTAACTCCTTTAACTCCTGACAATTTTGAATTAACATGATTACAGTAAAAACCATTGTATGCAACCCCGTGCAGGAAAACTGCTTCGTGGTGAGCGACGAGACCCGTGAGGCGGCCGTCATCGACTGCGGCGCACTCTATGACCATGAGCGCAAGGCCACAGTGAACTATCTGAAAGACAACGGACTGACGCTGCGACATGTGCTCTGCACACACGCACACTTCGACCACATCTTCGGCCTCGACACACTCTTTGACGAGTTTGGCGTCAAGCCACGCCTGCATCCTGCCGACCGTCCGCTTTACGAAGGCATGAATCAGCAGGTGGCGGCGTTTTTCGGCTCCGGCTACGACAGGCCGTTGCCTCCATTGGGCGATGACCTCTGCGACGGAGAGCTGATCACCCTGGGCACCCATACGCTACAGGTGCTGCACACACCGGGACACTCGCCGGGCAGCGTGGTGTTCTATTGTGAGAGCGAGAAGAAACTCTTCTCCGGCGACACGCTGTTCCGCATGAGCGTTGGGCGTACCGACCTGCAGGGCGGCTCATGGCAACAGCTGATGCGCTCGCTGCGGCAAGTCCTGGCCCCGCTGCCAGCCGACGTAACAGTCTACTCCGGCCACGGCCCCACCACCATGATGGGCGACGAGGTGCAGATGAACCCCTATTTCACTTCATTCTAGTTTCGCATTCGCTCCGCTTTCAGGAGTTAAAGGAGTTAAGGAAGTTAAAGGAGTTAAAGACAAGGCAATGATATAGCAGTTGACCTATTCATGCGCAGCCATCCCCTCCCTTCAAGGGGAGGGGGTAGGGGTGGGGTCTGTAATATCAGTAATATCCTGT
>JAEEPZ010000191.1 GCA_016285055.1 Prevotella sp. | reverse complement strand
CGGTGACCCGGCTCAGCGTGGAGAAGATGACCATCACGGGTGTGAACGGCGATGCACGTTTGGGCGGTATTGCCGGACGCTTGAGGGGTAACGGACTCATCGCCAACTGTTCCGTCAGGGAATGCACGCTGACCAGCGACACAGCCAGTGTGGCGGGAGCCATTGTGGGCGATATGTTCGACCATGCCACGGTCAGGAACTGTCTTGGCTACAATAACACAGTCCAGGCGACTAGAATTGGATACATCTGCAGCGACATGGCTAGCGGCACCCGGCTCGAACGGTGCTATACGGACGGCGACAAGTTGGTCAGCCGTGACGAAGCCCATGGTGTTACCTCGGGATGTGAGTACTACCCGGGACTGCAGCCCGCCAACTTCGCCAGTGGCGAGGTGTGCTATCTGCTGAACAACAGCTTCAACAGTCCCGACCCTATATGGTTCCAGAATGTCGACAACCACGGTGACCATGACGCGGCTCCTGTACTGTCGGGCGACCATGCCATGTTGTTTAAGTTAAGCAACGATGTGTACACCAACGACTCGCTGAACCTGAGCAGTCTGGGCAAGGGCACGGCCGAGGAACCGTACAAGATAGCCACCGCCGAGGATCTGCAGCGGCTCGTGTTGAGCATCGGACTGATGAAGAGCAGTAATTTCTATGTGCTGCAAACGGCCGACATCGACATGAAGGACACGACGACGATTGTCCCCATCGGAACATGTACCAACGGGTTCGAGGGTCATTACGACGGTGGCGGGCACGTCATCCGCAACATGAATATGCTAAATTATCAGGGTGAATCCATAGGACTGTTCAACAACATCAGTGGTGTCGTCGAGCGACTCGGCATAGAAAACAGCACGTTCAGGGCCGACGAAAAGACAACGCGCGTGGGAGCTTTTGCAGGACGACTGACGGCGGGCGGCCAGTTGCGCAACTGTTACGCCAAGGACTGTACGATAGACAACAACCACTACCCGAAGACCGTGGTGGGAGCCTTGGTGGGCGAAATGACCGGCAACTCGGGCATCAAAGGCTGCTACGGCTACCGCAATACCGTCGTGGGACGCGAGGACGAGCGGACGCACTACGGCCACATCGTGGGCTACATTGGCAGCAACGCCACGGGCGAACTGCTGTTCACCGACGGACCGTCATTGTCGGCTGGCGGACAGGACGGTGCCAAAAACATCGTCAACTCCGAAAGGAATGTCGTCGACAGCCGCTTTACTGTGGGTGAGATATGTTATCTGCTCGGCGGTTCGAAGAGTGACGGCACGTCGGCATGGGGCCAGACCATCAAGAACGATAGTCTGCCCGTCCCCGACAGCAATACCCACAAACAGGTTTACCGCTATGAGCTCAATGACCAGATTGTGTTCACCAACACCAGCAGCAAGCCGCAGCAGGTAGTGTTTACGCTGCACTCGAATGCTGATGTGGACCACGTGCAGACGGTGTTGGCATTCAGGACCGACGACAACTACTACGCGCCAGAATTCCGGCTTGCACCTTATGCCAAGGAGCGTCGATTCTATGATTTCGCAGGTTGGAACACCACGGCCGACGGCAAGGGCACGTTCTATCCAAAGGATGCGCGGGTTCTGCCGACAGACCATCTCTCACTCTATGGCGTGTGGGAACATGAGGTGCCTGCCGACACGTCGATAGTCGTGACGCTGCGGACGGATACCGTGCGCTTCCGTGTTTACGACAACGGCGGCTACAACAAACCATATGGCAAGAACTGTAACGGTGCACTCACGCTGGTGGCTCCCGACGATTGCATCATAACGCTCTCCGGAACCATCACGACCGAGGCACTGGGCAGCGACGGCAAGCCGCGCGACTATATGAAGGTGTTCGACGGCGACGACAGTGATGACGAGTCAGCAGCATTGACCAACGATCGTGCCAAGAGCGGCGAAGGCTTCAGTAACGTCTTCTGCAGCACGACGGATGGTGCCAAGGAGAACATTGGCAGGATTATCAGTACCGAGAACGAGATGACCATTCTGTTTGTCACCGACGACGAAAACTGCTACGACGGTTTGGACCTGCTGGTCACCGTCTCCCCGAAGGCAATACGCGACTTAGGTCGGGGAACGGCTGGCGACCCCTTTAAAGTCAAGAGCCAGGCCGACCTGAAGGCCGTCGACCAATATATCCAGCTGATAGGCAACAGCCGAATCCATGTGCTGCAGACGGCCGACATCGACATGACGGGCGCATCCTTCACTCCCTTGGCGTCCAGCGTGGAGAGCTTTGAGGGTCACTACGACGGTGGCGGTTACGTCATCCGCAACCTGACGATTGATTCCAACGAGGGTGGGGCAGTAGGACTGTTCCGCAACGTCAGCGGTGTCGTCGAGCGGCTGGGCATCGAACATTATACCATTGCCGGGGCGGCCGACAAATCGTGCGTCGCTGTCATTGCTGGAAGTCTAAGCGCGGGCGGACAGGTGCGTAACTGTTATGCCGTGGGCGATAGCGCCTCTTTTGTCGGGCAAGACAAGATATTCACCATGGGAACAGAATACACCCCCGAGCGCTTTGCGTCGGGCGAGATGTGCTATCTGCTAAACGGCTCCCAGAGTGATGACGTTGTCTGGCGGCAGACATTAGGCACCGACAGCATTCCCGTCCTCAATGGCAGTCATGCGGTGGTGTACCATTACTTGTTGAACGGACATCCCGCGTATAGCAACACGGCTTTTGCCCGTCCTCAGTATTACATCAACGACAAACATGATTTCAATGCCTATGCCACTCAGGAGGGTGATATCCATCTGACGCAGGACCTCGACCTCGGCGAGTGGAACGGCGACATCGACATCCGCGGACACCTCGACGGCGGCGGACATACCCTCACCTACAGCAACAGCACTAGCGGACGAGGACTCTTTAAGAAGGTTTGCGGAGGAGCTTCGGTGCGCCATCTGCGCGTCGAGGCTAACATCGTTACGACGAACAACTGCGGCGGCATAGCCTACCTCAACGAAGGCACCATCAGCGACTGCCACTTCCGTGGAGACATCCGCAAACAGGGCTTCGAAAATGAAGACCTCGCAACGCCACACTCTCAAGGAGAGAACCACATTGCCGGCATTGCGCTGAACGTGAAAGGCAGCGGTGCCGTCGACCATTGCTCGGCCACGGGCAGTCTCGTCCTGCAGGATAGCCTCAAGGGCAGTGTCTATCCCATCAGCGATCCGTCGAAGGCCGCCGTGGACTACTGGACCTGGATCAGTCCCACCGACAGCACCGGGTATGCTGCCCAAGTCGACAGCGCCTTGACGGTGCAGGCCGATTATCCCGTCTATGCCAAGGGCATTCTCGACGTGGCGAAACCGATACTCGTCGTCGCCGGCGATACCACAGCCATCACCAGCCGACATCTTGAGTCGCTGACCATCGTCGACGCCAAGCCCTTCAGATGTTCCGCCGTGGTGCAGGTCGACCAGATTACCTACAAGCGTCGTGGCACCAACGGAGCTTACGAGCCCTGGGTGCTGCCCTTCGACTATACCGTTGATAAAGGCATGTTCCAGGAGGGTGTGGAGTTCTACCGCTTCGAGAAAGACGCCACGGGCAACATCCAGAACGTGCGGATCCAGGGCGATACACCTTATCAGGTCGAAGCCAACGAGCCGTTGGCGTTCCGCACAACCAATGATACGGAATACGCCTTCCAGATGAAGCTCGTCAAGGATGGCCGCACCGAGCCGATGACCGTCAGGATGCCGTCCGACGGCACGGCGGCCACGTTGGCAAACCAGAAGGATATGGCGCGCCTGATGGTTACCTACGACACCATTGCTGCCGACCGAACGCTGAGCGAACTGATGTACGTCTGGAACGACAGCAAGGCCGATTTCATCCTCGGCGACAACACGGAGGGTGTGCTGCCCTTCCGCTACTACTTGCAATACGTCGACAAGGCCACAGGTAACCTCGAACAATACGAGCAAACCGACTGGGCGCGCCGACAGGTCAGCGGTGGTGGCTCTTCCGCACCGGCCACAGGCCAGCGGAGGGCATCGCTGAGTGCTCCGCTCTCGACGCTGACTGCCAAGGGCTGGCAACCCATCTTCCTCGACCCACGTAAGCCCCAGACGTTTACGGCCGAGATGCTCGCCGACTACGACATCCTGTGTCTCACCGACATTTTCGACCGCGAGTCTGTCGACCTGCGCTTTGGCGAACCACGCTATGCTGTGACGGCCGTCTACGAACCCGTCGAAGTAGGAATGGAACTGCCCATCGCCGTTCCCCTGTTGGTGCGTGCCAAGCGTCCTCGTGTCGAGCCGTTAGTCACCAGGCAGACGGGCATCGAAATCGATGCGTTGTTGCAGAGGCTCGCCGAAACAATGGACGACGATGAGGCTATGGCAGTATTCAATGCGCTTCACTACTGGTGCTCCACATTCGCCGGACGCTACGACGTTTGGCAGATGCCGTTGCCCGAGAGCGACGATGTGCTGAGTGAGTACGGGGCACTGGTGTTCAACGCCGCCTCACACAGCTGCTGCTTCCGTCGCGTCGCATTGTCAAAACGTGCCACCATGACGCCCATGAGCTACTGCTTCACAGCCTACGATGCCCGTACGTTCGAGAACCTGCCGTTGACCAACGACCGTATCGAGGTTGTGGCTTATGGCTTCACCGAGGACATCACGACAGACATGGAGAGCCTCACCCCCAGCCCCTCTCCAATGGGCGAGGGGAGTGGAAACTCCTACAACCTGCAAGGCCAGCAAGTC
>JAEEPZ010000069.1 GCA_016285055.1 Prevotella sp. | reverse complement strand
GGCGGGCAAGGCAGTAAATAGTCCCGAAGGGACGATAGAACTTGGAACAAACTGACCGAGTTAGCGACGCAACTATGTCACTCAATCCGTACAGCACGAAAGATTTATTTGCTCTTTTTCTTTGCGGTTTCAGCAATAGTTTGTAACTTTGCACTCCGAGAAAACTATCAGACAAGCATGATGACCATTGCCAATCCCATTTACGACAGCGTGTTCAAGTTTCTCATGGAGGACGAGCGCGTGGCTCGGACCATTCTCTCGGCACTCCTGAAGAAGGACATCGTCAGCGTCGAGGTCCGTCCACATGAGTACAGCAATAGCCAGCATATCGACGACCACCGTTATGACAACGATGAAGACATGCGGCCCATCCTTCACCGGCTGTTGATGGCGGCCAGCGATCCCGACACCCGTCAGGACATGAACGTGGAGGACGAGTTCTACTCTATCATCGAGAAACGCGACACGGAGCTTCTGCAAAAGGAAAAAATGATAGCCACGCAAACGGTGCAGCTCAGCGAGCAGAAAGCCCAGCTCAGCGAGCAGAAAGCACAGCTCAGCGAGCAGAAGGCACAGCTGCAAGAGCGAGAGGCCATGCTCCGCTCCACTATCAAGCTACTTGTGAACGCAGGAATGAGTGCCGAACAGATAGCAGCCCACCTCAGCGTGCCCCTTGACACCGTTGCCCTACTGCTGTGACCACCCCTCTCGGGGGCTCTCTGTCAAAAACTAAAGCAGATTCTCAAAAATAGTAGCTGTCTTTTTCTTGCGATACGTCAAAAAATGCGTAACTTTGCAGCCGAACTAATCATTACATTTACTTACAATATTATTTACTAAAAAACTATTGTTATGAAAAAACGTTTACTTTTAGCCTTTATGGCAATGTGCGCAGCTGTTTCTGGCTTCGCTCTTGAGCAGGGTGAGTTTGTCTACACCCCGCAGGGACGTTTCCAGATTACAGGCGCTAACCTGAACGCCAACAATGCGTTCCAGAGCATGGACGGTTGGACGGCCATTGGCGAGGGCAAGACCCTGGCCGACCTGTTCATCACCAATGCCGACGGTCTTTCCGCTGGCTTCAACTCTGTCCAGAGCACCGCTGCCACGGCAGGTGAGGGCATGTACTTCAAGTTTGAGCCCACCGATGCCAGCGCTGCCTACGTGGTCAGCTTCAAGATGAAGGGTGCAGCTCTTGACAATATCAGAACCAGAATTCCCGGTGATGGCTACAAGACCGAGGCCAACCTGGTGAAGGTGGCTGGCAACGATGCCAATGTCTACACCCATCCTGCCACCGAGGGTGAGGTAATTGTCAACACCGCCGAGGAGCTGAACGAGAACTGGCAGACCTTCAACTACGCCATTCAGGGCGACGGCACTGCACGCACTTGGTTCATCTCGTTTACTGCAATGGCAGCTACCATCGAGATTGCCGACCTGCAGATTGCTCCCGCCATGCAGTTCGCCGACCTCCGTCAGCGCGATGCCATGCTCGAGAAGATCAATACCTACAAGAACTGCTACAACTGGTCTGAAGACCTGCTGGCAGACTTCGCCATTACCGAGGCCATTGAGAACCTCCAGGCCATCGGCGATGAGAACGGACAGGCTGAGCTCGACGAGCAGCTGGCTACCGCTCAGGAGATTCTCACCGAGTTCCAGAACGCCAACATGGACGACTATCTGGCTGGCGGTTCTACCGCTTCTGGAAACAACGACAACTATCTGGGCATTAAGACTACCTCTGGCAATACGCAGAAGGTCAGCAATTTTGGCGACTGGACTGCTACGACCACTAAACGTGCTTTCTGGAGCAGCGGCGCTTATCCCGACCTGGGCCACTATGCAGGCAACACAGCTTGGAACTTTGGCAATACGGCCGATCCTATGGGTGTCTATATGCAGAAGACCCTCGATGCCGGTTCATACGTTTTCGCCATTGAGAGTTTGGCTGCCCTTCGTGAAGACCCCACCTCATCTTCTTGGACACAGAATGAAGGCTGGAATCCTGCCTACGGCGTGGCTTACGTCGTAAAGGTGGTTGACGGCGCTACTACCGACACCATCGTGTCTCAGACAAAGGATATTGATTCGCGCGTCTACACTCCGTTCATCATCACCGCTAAGATTGAAGAAGGCACCACCTACGAAATAGGTTTCAAAGCTTACTGTAAGGATGCCTACAAGGACCTGAAGAATGGTTCTGTGACATACGTTGCCAATGCTTCCATCTGGGGCAAGAACGACAACAAGTACAACCAGAAGCAGCTGGGCTATGAGGCTGACGTCCGCGAGCAGATTACCACTGGCCGCAACAACCTCACCACCGCCGCTGAGTACCTGGCCAATGCCGACTACCTCTGGGGCAAGGATGAGCTGAAGGCTTGCGCCGACACCGTCGAGGTGAAGATTGCCGGCTACGAGCAGCTCGACCAGGATGCCATCATCGACACCTATCAGGAGGACTACGTGAAGTCTACTTCCGAAGAGACGGGCTACCTTGTGTACACCATCTATCAGGAGGCCGTGAAGGACATCATTGCTGCCAACAAGAAGTTCTTGGCTGTGAACGACACACTGGCTTCTATCCAGACCGCTATCGACGCTGCTGAGGTCGTGAAGGCCCAGCGCCTCTATGACGCCGCTACCGGCAAGGCCGACCTTCAGGCTGCCATCGACGCTGCCAAGGCCGTTCAGGCACAGATGAAGGCCTCACAGTACAGCGAGGAGAATGCTGCTGCCATCGTGGCTGCCATCAAGACACTCAACGAGGCCGTAGAGCTCTTTAAGACCACCGTTCCCGCCTCAGCTATGGCTACCATCGTTGACATCGACTTCGAGCAGGACGCCGTCCTCAACGAGGAGACAGGCCTGTACAGCGTGGCTGGCGCTGCCGGCTCTATGGAGTTCACCAACTGGTCGACCGACGGCTCTGGCACCCAGCCCTTCGAGAAGGGTTACTGGGCTAACGGCGAGCAGCTGTGGAAGGGCTACATCCGCATTGGCAATGGTACGGGTACCGTCGTCTTCGATCCCACACAGAACGGCTCGATGGGCACCAACATCCTGAAGGTGAGCTGCGACTTCTATCTCCAGGGACTCAGTGGCCGCTCCGCAGGATTCTATCTGAAGAACGTCGTTGAGGGTGAGAATGGTCCTGAAGACGCAGAGATCTTCGGCATCTTCCACAACTTCTACAACAACACCAACACCACCAACACTTGCGGCGTTGACATCAACAAGATGTGGTTCAAGTCGGGTGGCAGCTACAACAACGCTTCTCCCGCCGATGCTACCGACTCTCTCACTGCCAACCCGCTGCAGAAGAGCCACGTGGAGGTCATCATGGACTACGGCCGCAAGTCGATGTACTGCACCGTCAACAGCGTCAACGGCTCCAGCACTTCCAAGGAGGTGGCTCTCGAGGCTGTGCCCACCAAGTTCATCCTGCAGAGTAACTACAACAACAACGACCGTCGTCCTTGGTTCGACAACCTGCTCATCCAGCGTGTCACCGCCGGTGCTACCACTCCGTTTGAGGACGCCATCGAGTCTGTCAAGGCTGTCAGAAACGACGCCAACGCCATCTACACCATCAATGGCCTGCGTGTCACCAGCCCGACGCAGAAGGGTATCTACATAGTTAACGGCAAGAAGGTCGTGATCAAATAATCTGCTTCCACCATTGACTAATACTGACATGGGGATGTGCCTTTAGGGTGCATCCCCATGTTTTCATATAAGCAATGATATAGCAGTTGACCTTTTCATGCGCAGCCATCCCCTCCCTTCAAGGGGAGGGGTTCTTGCCTTGCAAGCGTCCTTCGGCCGAGCGAGGGGTGGGGTCTGTAATATCAGTAATATCCTGTCAGCGAAGAGTGGGCTGCAAAGAAGTGGCAGCGAAGGAGTGGCAGCGAAGGAGTGGCAGCGAAGGAGTGGCAGCGAAGGAGTGGCAGCGAAGGAGTGGCAGCAAAGAACATTACTGACATTACAGACCCCACCCCTAACCCCTCCCCTTGAAGGGAGGGGATGGCTGCGCATAAATCCTTTCTGCAAAGGGTCAACTGCTATATCATTGCCTTCGTATAAAGGTCCCGAAGGAGCGATGGAAGACGATGGCGCGCCCACCGGCCGGGTGGTGCACGTATTCGTGCACACCAACCAACAAACTGAAAAAAGCGGAACGACCCAAAAAAGTCCGAAGCCTTCGGACACGTTGTCCGAAGCCTTCGGACGGACTGTCCGAAGCCTTCGGACTTTTTGTTCGGAGGCTTCGGACAAGTTGTCCGAAATGTGAAGAATAATCACGGACTGCTTCGCAGCAGCAAAACCGATGAGGCGACGGACGCAAGCAAGGCGAGAAGCCGCATGAGCGCCAGCCCCCTGCTGACCCGTGGTCCCCGATGCCGATTGCGCCCTTGCAAATTGGGAAAAATTATGTAAAAAATGAGATTTTGATAAAGTAGATTGTTAAAAAGTTGCAAGTTTCGTTTACTTTTTGTATTTTTGCGGGCTAAAGACAAACATCTATTAAAACATAATCACTTTATCACCAGAAAACCCATACCTAACATGTTCGAATAACATGGAACAACAATTATAAAACTAACTATTTATGAAAAAACTCTTTTTGTATGCATCACTTCTATGCATCGGCATGAGTTCTTGTACCAAAGACTATGTCGTGCCAGAAGGTGAATTGCCGAGTTGGCTTGGCGAGAGTATCTACAAAGAGCTTCATCAGTCGTCGCAGCTGCAAGGCACGTTCAACACGTACTGCAAGCTGATTGACGACATGGGCTATGCGGAGGTGCTGAACAAGACGGGTAGTAAGACCATCTTCCCTGCCAACGACGAGGCTTTTGCACGGTTCTTTGCCGGTGGCAACAACAAGTTTGGCGTGAGCAGCTATGAAGAGCTGAGCCACGCGCAGAAAGCTGAGCTGCTGTTCTCTACGATGATCGACAACGCCATGCTTGTGGGCACCCTGTCCAACAAGCTGAACGCTCAGGGCACCATGCAGCAGGGCCAGCTGGTGAAACACGCCACGAACATGCGTCTTTCCTACGCCGTGACGCCGTTCTCGCCCCAGGCGATGCCTGCCAACAACAAGTATTTCGCCCGTTTCAAGAGCGGCAACGGCATCCTGGCCGTGTTCGACAACACAGTGTCGCCGATGGTACACCTCACCGGCGAGTACATGCTGACGAAGAACATGACCGTGACGGGCGACGACAGCGACTTCAAGATTCTCACGGGTCATGACTATGTGGACGGTGCGGCCTACATCTTCAACCACCAGGTGGTGAAGAGCGACGTGGTTTGCCAGAATGGCTACATCCACCAGTTGGACGAAGTGCTGGTGAACCCCGGCAACATGGCCGAGATGCTGCGTGCCGGCAGTGACACCCACTACATCTCGCGCATGCTGGACTACTACTGCTTCCCCGACGCCGACCTGACGCTGACAGAGCAGTATGGCGAAGACGCCGCGGGTGCTGCTTCGCAAGACACCATCTACGCCATCCGCTACCTGAGCAAGAACTCACAGCGTGCCAAGCTGGCTCAGCCAGCACGCGGCGTGACGGTGGCCGACAACCAGCTGCTGGACTTCGACCCGGGCTGGAACTACTACAACCCCACGCTGAAGGGCGGCTCGAGCGATGACGATGCCGAGATAGCCGCCTTCCTCGCTCCCAGCGACAAGGCCGTGGAAGACTATTTCCTGAAGGAGGCTGCCTACATTGTGAAGAACCTGGGCGACCCTGCCCTGGACCTCAGCGCAGCCAACCTCAACGCCCATCTCGACGCCATACACAACAGTGACCCGTCGATCTTTGCCAGCATCCTGAACAACGTGATGAAGCCCTATCTGTCGAAGACAGTGCCCAGCACGTTCTCCACCGTGCAGAACGATGCCTTCGAGTTCCTCGACGTGACGAAGGATGACATTATCAAGAAGAGCGACGGCAATTATGACGTCTCCATCGCCAACAACGGCGTCATCTATAAGATGAGCAAGCTGTTCGGCCCCAAGCTCTACAACTCCGTGCTCGGTCCCGCCTCTGTCTACAAGGACATGCGCACCATGGGTGAGATGCTGAACGACCACCAGACGACAGCCGGCGTAGCCTCGAAGCTGGGTGCCGACATGTACTACTACCTGCTGTCGATGAAGGCCCGCTACGGCCTGTTCGTCCCCACCGACCACGAGACGCAGTTCATCGTCATCGACCCCACGTCGGTGAAGGATGCCGACGGCTTGAAGGGTCTGCGCTTCCGTTTCGACCCGCAGGCCGACGGCTCGTTCCACGTGCTGGTGAAGCAATACATCTACCAGTCGGGTCCCTACAATCAGATCAGCTCCTACGTGGAGGCTGCCAACGCCCAGGACATCAACATCGAGACGGGCCAGTTCAACAGCCAGATCAAGGACCTGCTGGACTACTGCACCATCGTGCTGGCCGACTCCACCGAGACGGGTAAGGGCCAGGCTCAGTACGGCCTCTATGGCAACCGCTACTACAAGACGAAGCACGGAGGCACCGTCGTCGTCGATGGCAACAAGGTGGCCGGCGGCCTGCAGTTGAGCGACCCCTCGCAGTGGTCGACCATCACCCAGACCTTCGACGCCAACAGCCCTGACGCCAAGATAGAGAACGGCACCGTCTACCGCCTCGACTTCCCCCTGCAGCCCACCATCACCAGCGTGATGCAGACGCTGTCGCGCCCCGAGTTCTACGACGCTGAGGCCGACTACGACGCTGCAGCCCCGGAATACGACCACTTCCTCAACTTCTGCCTGCAGTTCAACAATGAAGACATCTACACCTTCGCCGGCATTCTCACTGGCGACAGCAAGGAGAACGTCAATGCAAAGCTGAAGCCTTACCGTGTCATCGACAACAACGACAACTGGGGCATGCTCAGTGCCTACAACTACACCATCTACGCTCCCACCTACGAGGCCATGGTGACGGCTCAGAAGGACATGGGTCTGCCCACCTGGAAGAACGTCATGGCCATCGTCAACGACTGGGAAAGCGTGAAAGACCAGTACGGATTCACCTCGAAGGACGATGCCTCGGCTTACGTGAAGGAGCAGCTGGACAAGATGAGCCGCTTTGTGCGCTACCACACGCAGAACAGCTCGCTCTACGCCGACCGCTACTTCAAGAACTATGACCCTGTGACGGGTCTCACCACACCGGAGCCGATGTTCTCCACGTTCTGCTCGAATGCCATCGGCATTGCCCAGACGCTCACCGTCACCGGCGGCGACTACAAGCTCACTGTCAAGGATGCCTCGGGCACAACGGTGACCGTCAACGCATCGTCGGACACGTCCAACCTCATTGCACGTGACATCACGGTGAAAGAAGATGCCGGCGTCAAGTCTATCGAGACATCGGCCTTCGTCATTATTCATGGCATCGGCACACCCTTGTGCTATAACAGCAACAGAAAGTTTTGAACATTGAACGTTGAACATTGAACATTGATTATTATGCTAAAATCGAAAATACTATTGACGCTCTTGTTTGCCTTTGTCACTCTGACAATGTCGGCACAGGGAATAGTCATTTCAGGCAGCGTAAATGATTCCTCGGGGCCTGTGATTTTTGCCAACGTGGTGGAGCGCGACGCCAACAACCGTATCGTCAACGCTGCACAGACCGATATGATGGGCAACTTCTCGATGAAGATTGCCAACCCTAAGAACAAGCTGGTCATCACCTACATTGGCTACAAGACGAAAATCATCACCATTGGCGACAAGCGCACCTTCAACATCAAGTTGGAAGACGACAACGCCACCATCGGTGAAGTGAAAGTGGTGGGCCGCCGCACCAGTTCCGGCGGTTTGAACATCGACAAGCGCGAGATATCCGTCTCGCAGCAGACCATGAACATGGCCGATGTGGAAGGTATGGCCTTCACCTCGGCCGACGAGGCCCTGCAGGGCGAGATTGCCGGTCTTGACATCGTGAACAACTCGGGTAACCTCGGTGCCGGTACATCGATGCGCCTGCGCGGTGTCTCCACACTGAACGGCAGCGCTGAGCCGCTGATAGTGGTCGACGACAAGATCTTTGAGTATGACAGCGCCGACTTCGACCCGGAGAACATGGACGAGGAGAAGTTCTCCTCGATGCTCGCCGTCAGCGTCGACGATATTGCCAGCATCACCGTGCTGAAGGATGCCGCAGCTACGGCCATCTGGGGTGCACAGGGTGCCAACGGTGTCATACAAATCACGACCAAGCGCGGTGCACGCGGCAAACCACGTGTGACGCTGGGCTATAAGTTCACCGGCACGTGGATGCCCGCAGGCTACGACCTGCTGAACGGCGACAACTACACCATGATGCTGAAGGAGGAGTTCTACAACCCCACACAGAGCTCGGCTGCCACTGCCACCATCAACGAGATCAACTATGTGCCCGCCGAGTCGTGGGCCGAGGCCAACAACTGGAACAAGAACACCGACTGGGTGGATGCCATCAAGCAGTTTGGTGAGCAGCACGAGGCCAACTTCAACATCTCCGGCGGCGGACAGAAGGCACAGTTCCGCATCTCGGGCAGCTACAACCACCAGTCGGGTACGGTCATCAAGCAGAAGCTCGACCGTCTGACCACACGCCTGGTGCTGGACTACAATGTGTCTGACCGCATCCGTTTCTCCACCAACTTTGCGCTGACCTATACCGATAACCTGAAGAACTACACCTACGGCAGCAGCAAGAACGGCGGCTCGAACAACAACCTGCTGGCTATGGCCCTGGCCATGGCTCCCAATGCCAGCATCTACCGCTACGACCAGTTCAACCACAACACGGGCGAGTATTTCCTGATGAACCCCACTGGCACCATCGGTGAGGGCAACAGCAGAAGAAACGCCACGCCCGACGACGGCAACTACACCTCTATGGAGCTGCAGGACGTCGTGAATATAGGCAACCCCGTGGCCTACGCCAACAACTCGTGGCAGAAGGAGCAGACCTACAGCATCGTGCCCGACTTCAACATCAAGTACGAGCTGCTGGGCACCGACGTCGGACAGCACCGTCTGACCTTCAACGGACGTGTCTACTTCGACATCTATGCCTACTCGAAGCCTACCTACATGCCTGCCAGCCTTTCAAACGGCACTTACATAGACAACAACTACAACTATATCACCAATACGGAGTCGAACCAGTTTAAGATGGGTTCGCGCGTGGAACTGATCTATACACCGGCGTTCAAGAACAAGGACCTGCTGCTCACCATGCTGGCCCGCTATGAGGCAGGTACGCAGAAGAACACCTACCAGTATATAGCCCAGAGCTCCGTGCCCAACGGCATCACGTCGGCCACCATCGACGCCCGCCTGACGGGAATGGACAACCAGCCCAGCACCACCAAGTCGGCTTGGCAGGACTTCGTCTACAATGCCCACTTCTCCTACAAGTCACGCTACAGCATCGGCTTCTCGCTGCGTGGCGACGGCAACTCGAAGTTCGGCCCGAAGAACCCGTGGTTCTACTCACCCTCCGTGTCACTGCGCTACAACATCAGCGACGAGGCGTTCTTCAAGCCACTGCAGAAGGTCATCAATATGTTCGGCATACGCGGCTCGTGGGGCATCGCGGGCAGCTCGAATGTAGGTGTGGACAACTACTTCAACCAGTACACCTCGCGTGCAGGACGCTATGGCAACAGCTACTTCACCTCCATGAGTGGCATGAAGCTCGACGACCTGCGCCCGCAGAAGAAGATTGGCTTGAACCTCGGATTCAACGTGGAGCTGTTTGACAACAAGTTTGAGATTGACCTCAACCTCTACAAAGACAACACCAAGGACCTGATTATGCGAGGCCTGCCCATTCCCACCTCGGCCACGTGGAACACCACGACGAAGCTGTCGTTTGGCAACGTCGGCGAGATGGAGAACAAAGGTTGGGAGCTGACCGTCGGCGCCAACAAATTCATCAAGGTGGGCAAGTTCACGGTCTCGGCCAACGTCAACTTTGCACAGAACGTCAACAAGCTGCTGTCGATGGACCAGCGCGTGCTGGACAACCTCAACTCGCAGCCCAATGCCAACGCCCGTGGCGCCAACTCCATCCTCAGCCGCGTCGTGGTGGGCGACCCGCTCTGCTCCATCTACGGCTTCAACAGCCTGGGCGTGTTCCAGTACACCTACGACTACCTGCGCAACTACGACACCAAGCAGCAGCAACTGCAGGCACAGGCAGTGGCAGAGGGCAAGACCTACAACTGGAACTATGAGGAGTGGATCAACAAGCAGCTGGCCGAGGGAAAGACCTTCCCCGTGGCTACCGACGAGAAGGGCAAGGTGATTATGACCAACACCGGCGAGCCCAAGGAGCTGACCTACTACTATGGACAGACAGACTACAAGTTCAAGGGCGGCGATGCCATCTATGAGGACGTCAACCACGACGGCACCATCAACGAGCTTGACATCAAGTACCTGGGCAACTCACTGCCGAAGATGCAGGGCGGTTTCAGCATGACGTTCCAATACGAGAACTGGAAGCTGGTGACACGCTTCAACTTCCGTTGGGGCAACAAGATCATCAACACGGCCCGCATGGGACTGGAGAGCATGTACGGCACACAGAACCAGTGCTCCACGGTGACCTACCGCTGGCGCAAGGACGGCGACGTGACGCCCATCCCGCGTGCACTCTACGGCACAGGCTACAACTATCAGGTGAGCTCACGCTTCGTCGAGGACGGCTCCTACGTGCGTCTGAACAACCTGCAGCTCTCCTACAGCGTGCCCAAGAAGTCGCTGAAGAAACTGGGTCTGAACAGCCTCACGGCCTACGTCACCATGAACAACCTCTTCTGCTGGACGAAGTATTCCGGCATTGATCCTGAGATTTCCGCCGGTACCTACACACCGGCCTCCGACGGCGCTTCCACGCCCCGCTCGAAGTCAGTTACTGCCAGCATCAACTTCGGCTTCTGATGAAGAGATGGAGAGAATGAGAAATTGAGAAAATGAGAAATTGAGAAAATGAGAAAATGAGAAATTATTTAATCATTAAGATATATGAAAACAGCAAATAACCATACGAAAATGCAGAGACTGAAGAATCTGAAGAGACTGGGATGCGTGGCATTGCTCCTTTTCTCCCTTTCCTCGCCTCTCGTTTTCCTCACAAGTTGTGTCGACACCGTCATCCTGCCCGATAACAAGACCGTTGATGAGGATTTCTGGCAGAAGAAGACCGAGGTGGATGCTGTGGTGGCTGCGGCCTATGCACAGCTGCGCGATGCCACTGCCATCCGCAACATGATTGTCTGGGGCGACTTCCGCTCCGACGAGCTCATGGTCACCTCCTCACTGCCCGCATCGGCTGCCTACAAGACAGCATTGGCACAGATCTATAGCCTGAACATCGACACGGAGAACTCGTTTACGTCCTGGTATCCGTTCTACTCGGCCATCAACTACTGTAACCTCGTGTTGCAGAAGGCAGAGGGCGTGATAGCCGTGGACCCCGACTACACGCAGGGAGACTATGATGCCAACAAGGCGCAGATGCTGGCCTTGCGCGCATTCTGCTACTTCTATCTCACACGTGTCTTCCACGACATTCCGGTGACACCCAAAGCCTATCTCAACAGCAGCGACGACTTCGATGCTCCGCAGGCTAATCCCGACTCTGTCCTCAACATGTGTATCAACGACCTGAAGGAGGCTTCGAAGTATGCCATCTCAGGCTCCACCTTCGGCGACTGGCGCGACAAGGGCTACCTGAACCAAGACGGCATCAACGCCATCCTGGCCGACATCTACCTCTGGCGTGCCTCCATCAACCGCGACGCCGCCGACTATGAGGCCTGTGTCGAGTATTGCGACAAGGTCATCAAAGCCAAGAAGGAAGCCTACGAGCTGAATCCCCGAAACCACAGGCCGGGCGTCGACGATGTGGAGAAAGACTACTATCTCTCTGACTACGAAGACATGTACAATGACATCTTCGGACAGATCAGGCAGGACGGCCAGCGCGGACAGAACGCCGAGGAGAGCATCTTTGAACTGCAGTTCAACAGCTCGGATGTCAGCAACCCCAGCCTCGAGCAGATGTATTTCCGCTATGGCAACTCCACCTCCAACGCTTTCGGCTACCTGAAGGCTTCATCGCTGTTCGGCAGAGCTGCCAAGGGCGGAAACGTGGTCATCGACGGCACCGGCGTATGGAACAACAGCGCCGACCAGCGTCTCTTCGAGTTCCTCTACGATGCCAACAGCGACAACGTGGAGCAGTTTGGCGTGAGAAAGTTTGTGGCTACCGTCTCGGCTGGCACCAACAACACTGCCGACAACAAGGTTGACACGCGTTCCAACGTCTATCAGAACTGGATTTTCTACCGTCTCACCGACGTGATGCTCATGAAGGCCGAAGCCCTCGTGCAGCTCTATGAACTGGGCGGCAGGGCCGAAGACGACCCACGCAATGAGCAGGCTTTCCTCATCTGTAAGTATGTCAACGACCGCTCGCTGTCGGACGCCAACAAGAACAACTATGCCTTGAAATACTCGCTCTACAAGGACTACATGGAGCTGCTGGTGCTGGCCGAGCGTGCCCGCGAGCTGTGCTTCGAGGGCAAGCGCTGGTTCGACCTCATGCGCTACAACTATCGCCACACAGCAGCGAAAGCCGACCTGACAAAGAAGCTGACAGAAGGATATGTTGCCAACTTCGACGGTTTCCTCGACCTCGCACTGCGCAAGTATGCCGTACCTTCGGCCATGAAAGCCAAGATGCGTGACGAGCGCTATCTCTATATGCCCATCAATCAGGACGAGGTGGAGCTGAACCCCAACCTCCGACAGAACCCGGTCTATAAATCTTCTGCGAAGTATTGATACTGGGGAGATAATGAGATATTGAGATAATGAGAAAATGAGATATTGAGATAATGAGAAAATGAGATATTGAGATAATGAGAAATTATTTAATCATTAAGCAATATGAAAACAACAAATAACAATACGAAAATGAAGAGACTGAAGAAACTGGGATGCGCGGCATTGCTCGTCTTCGCGCTTTCTCCGTCTCTCGTTTTCCTCACATCATGCAACGAGGAGCCCGACGGTTCCAATCTCTTCTCCTCTGACGAGAAGACCATTGCCGAGCTGCTGCGCGACAGGCCCAATGTGTCGGCCTTCTATCGCATCCTGGAGAAAGGCGGCTTCGACAAGTACATGGGAACGTATGGCGAGTATACCTGCTTTGCACCCATGAACGACGGTGTGAACGCCTACCTCGACAGCCTCTACAACGACGAGTCCTACCTCATCTCCAAGGCGAAGGTCAAGCACAACGGCATTACCGAGGACGCCAACTGGAACAACCTCGACGTGATGGCCAAGGTCAACCTGATGTCCGACTCGCTGTGCGACGACATCTCGCGCTTCCACCTCTCGGGCGAGGCACACATGCAGGTAGACCTCGACGGTACCGCTACTACCTGGACGACGATGAAGACCGGACGCAGCATACGCGTGGGAACGATTCTCAGCAGCGAGAATGAAGAATTCATCGGACTCACCAGTCTCAATGACAACTCTGCCATCGTGGAAGGCGACATCGAGGCCAGCAACGGCATCCTGCACATCTGCTCCACCGTCATCCCTCGTTCCGACCGCACCACCGACGACCAGCTGCGTGTGGAGGGCGAGAAAGACCTCAGCATCTTCTATGCCGCACTCGAGGCTACGGGATATACCGACACCCTGATGATTGAGAAGAAGCTCAACGCCAACGGCACGCCGATGACCTACGACCTCGGCACCAACCACAACGACCGCGACGGCGTCTCGCTCTATTATCCCAAAGAGTGCATGATCAAGTGGACGGTCTTCGCCGAGACCGACGACGTGTTCCAGGCTGCTGGCATCAACAACTTCGACGACCTGAAGAAGAAGTGCGTGGAGTGGTATGGCAACTGCAATGCCTGGTATGACTACATCAACGAGAAGGGCATCACCATCAGCACGGGCGACGACTACACCAATCCTTTCAACGTGGTGAACATGTTCGTGGCTTATCACATCCTGCGTGCAGGCATGCCCATCGACCGCATCGTCTATGAGAAGAACAAGCAGACCGAGGCCTCCTGGAACCTGTGCTTCGGCTATGAGCCGCAGGAGTATTTCGAGACCATGCTGCCCAACACGCTGCTGAAAGTGTGGGAGACGAATCCCAAGACCACAAAGAACCTGTGGCTGAACCGCTACCTCACCAACAACACGCTGACGGCCAAGCTTGGACTCTTCGGTGTGCCGGGCGACGGCGACCACGTCCTGAAGTTTGCCGGCGTGTCAGTAGACCGCAACAAGAGCATCGAGACGCTCAACGGATACATCCACCGCATCAAGGGCATCTTGAAGTATGACCAGAACGCCAAGGACGCCCTCCACGAGCGCTTGCGCCTCGACTCTTCCACCTTCCTCTATGAACTCATCAACAACGGCCTGCGCTTTGCTACGCCCAGCGAGGTGAGCGCATTGAACGGTGGCGGCGACGGCAACCGCATCGCTTTCCAGAACAACTATTTCGACAACATCGTCTGCTACAATCCCGGCACACTGCTCCGCTTCTGCGTGATGGGAGCCTGGCGCGCCAACAACTCCGACCAGTTCCAGGGATGGGACGTCTATGACTTTGCAGTGAAGCTGCCGCACGTGCCGACGGGCGACTATGAGCTGCGCATCATCTATCCCCCCATGGCTCGTGGCGGACTGATGCAGTTCTATCTGGGCAACACCTCCAAGCAGTCGGACATGGTGGCTGTCGGCATCCCCTTCGACGCCTGCGCCAATCCCTATTACGATGCCACCATCGGTTACGAGGACATCGTGAACCGTGCCGACGACGAGACCTCCGACTGTGGAGTGGAGAGCGACCAGCGTATGCATGTGCGTGGCTATATGCGCGCTCCGGCCAGCTTCTCGCGTGGTACCTATAACACCATTACCGACCCGCTGGCCTACAACGAGAACGACATCTACTCGGCAGCAAGCCAGATCATCGGCTCCACCAGCTGCCGCTCAGAGACGGGCTACGGCACGATGATGCTGCGACGCATCATCACCACCCAGCGCTTCGAGCAGGGCAAGGACTACTGGCTGCGCATCAAGAACCTCGTGAACGACACCAACCTGGGTTGGTCATTCGACTTCATTGAGCTGGTTCCGCTCGACATCGTCAACAGCCAGAGCATGACTGAGGACTGGTATTAAGCAGCCAAGCGAATAACCATAAATGAAAAAAGATATGAATAATAAGATAAGCAAAAGACGCCTGATAAATTTATCATTTATCATCTGTCATTTATCATTGAGCGTAGCGCTTACATCGTGCTCCGATTACGATGACTACAACACGGCGCCTGTCGACGTTCAGGCCAGTGCCAACAGCACGTTGTGGGAGAACATCTCCAACGACCCGCAGCTGACAAAGTTTACCGCCCTCGCCCGCCAGTGCAAATTCTCGGAGGCCCTGAACAGCCCGCGTTTCTACACCGTCTGGGCACCCGTCGACAATGCGTTCAACGATGAGGAATACCAGCGGCTGCTGCACAGCGACAGCGCCACCATCTTGAAGCAGTTCATGCAGCAGCACATCACGGAGTACAACTATCCCATCTCTGCTGCACTCGACAGCACCACGATTGTCTCGCTCAACTTTAAGCACCATCCCTTCACGCAGCAAAGCTTCGACGGCATTTCTTATGCCAATGTCAACATGCCCGCTGCCAACGGCTTGATGCACAAAATCAACGGCTTCTCGGAGTTCTTCAACAACCTCTACGAGAACATCGACAACCTCACGGGATGTGACGCCATCAAGAACTACATCCAGAAGTATGACGAGTATTATCTTGACCTCAACGCCTCCGTCGTCGGCCCGCTCGTCAACGGCAAGCAGACCTACCTCGACTCAGTGATGGCCAAGCGCAATAACGTCATCCGCAACATCATGCATGCCGACCTGGAAGACGAGGACAGCACCTACTGCATGTTGATTCCCAACGACAAGGCATGGGCCGACGCTTACGCCAAGATTCATCCTTGCTTCAACTACATTGCCAAGATGGACTATATGGACCTGTCGCTGAAGTCGACGCAGGCCTCATCCATCAAGGCCACTGACGCGAAGGCTGCCAAGGCTGCTGAGACGAAGACCACGGATCAGGACTCGCTGACGTGCCGCAACATTGTCAGCGACCTGGCGTTCTCAGGCAGCTATCCGCGCAACAGGGCACTCTTCGGCAAAGGCTCGCTGACGCCCGAAGACTCTGTGTTCTCCACCTCCGGCAGCTTCCTGATCAACGCCAACACGGTGCTCGACCACACCCTGGCCATCAATGAGATGAGCAATGGCTTGACACGCATCGTCGACTCGCTGACCTTCAATTCCTGGGACACCTATCTCCCTCCCATCGTCGTGAGCCGTCCCTATCACACATTGAAGGTCAACCGTCTGACCACTCACAACGTGGCGCTCGAGAGCCTTGCAGGCCGCGACTCGCTGTTCAGCAAGGTGCCGCCCATGTTCCATCAGTGGCTCTTCCCCTCGACGTCGAAGTTCTTCACTTACTGCTCAGTGGACAGCGCCGATGTCGATGGCACGACCAGTAAGCCGGAGTTCGGTTTCGCTCTCGGCTCCATCAAGAACGACGGCTCTGTCACAGGACGTGTCTGCTCAGGCACTTACCATATCTATGTGATTACCGTTCCCGAGCAGGTGCTCAACCCCGACGCTCTCGTCCGGCCTTACTACCTGCGCTTCTATCTCAGCTGGACCGATGCCTCCAACAAGCAGCAGCTCACCGTGCTGCCGCAGGGCGCTAAGACAACGGCCGAGATTACCACCGACAATGGCGACGACACCGCCACCGTCACCTATCTGGGCGACCCGGGACGTGTCAACGTCATCGACCTCGGCGAGTTCACCTTCCCGGCCAGCTACTACGGTCTGGATGCTTATCCAAGCCTGCTGATGATGCACACCAAGTCTTACACCTCATCTGCCAACCGCAAGAAGTACGACCAGCAGATGCGTGTGGCTGGCGTGTACCTCGTGCCGAAGGAATACAACGACTATTGGGCTAACTCTTCTAATGAATAATGACGACGATGAAAAGTACGATCTATAACTTCCTACAGCGTCAGGGTCGCAGACTCTCTCTCTGTGCCATTGTTTTGACCGCAAGTACCGTGGCTTTCGCACAGGACGACTTTGAAGACGAGGACAACCCCACGGCTATCAAAGTACCCAAGCGCACACCGGTTGTTGACACCAATCCCACCATTACCGTGCAAGGAGTCGTTGTCGACGACGCCACGAAGGCACCTCTGGCCGGTGTCCGTGTCCAGGCTCTCAACGACAAGCGCTATGTCGCCATGACCGACGAGCAGGGACAGTTCACCATCAAAGTGCCCACCTTTGCCACCTCGCTCTTCGTGCAGGCTCCGCAGTATCTGTCGCAGCAGCTGCCCATCACGGCCGGCGACGAGACGCAACAGCTGCGCATCAGCCTCTTGAGCGATGTCTTCGCTACCATGTATGAAGACGGTACCACCATCACGGCACGCAACAGCTTCGTGTCGCGCGGCAACGGCCTGTCCATCGACGAAGAGATGACCCGGCAGCTGGGTGGCGACATCCGCATGAACATGCACTCGGGCCATCTCGAGCAGGGTGCAGCGATGTTCATCCGTGGCCTCAACTCTATCAATGCCGATGCCCAGCCACTCGTCATCATCGACGGCGTGGAGCTCGACATGCAGCGCAACAGAGAGTCGCTGCACCTGGGCGACATCTTCAACATGCTCTCCACCATCTCGCCCGAGGACATCGACAAGGTGACGGTGCTGAAGAATGCCACGGCCCTCTATGGTGCACGCGGCGCCAACGGTGTCATCCTCATCGACACCAAGCGCGGACACTCCATGGCCACACGCATCGACGCCAAACTCGGCGTGGGCTGGACCTTCACGCCCAACTATCCCACGATGATGAATGCAGCACAGTACCGCAACTTCGCCGTCGAGCAGCTCGGAACCATACCCGAGGTGCAGGAGCGCATCGGATCGTCCATCAATCCCTTGCAGTTCAACTTCCTCAACGACGCCAAGGACGGCTACTACTACAACACCTATCACAACGACACCCACTGGAGCGACTACGTCTACCGCACAGCGCTGACCCACAACTACAGCATCAATGTGCAGGGTGGCGACGACATCGGCATGTACAACCTCTCAGTGGCCTACATCCAGACGATGAAGAACGTGAAGAGCACCAGCTTCGACCGCATCAACGTGCGCTTCAACACCGACATCAGCATCCTCTACAATCTGAAGACGAAGTTCGATATGTCGTTCTCGCGCTCTAACACCAACCTGTTCGACGAGGGCATACCGGCCGACCTCAGCGCCGGCATCATCACCTCGCCCGCATTCCTGGCGCAAATCAAGAGCCCGCTGCTCAGTCCTTACCAGTATAACAAGAACATCAATGCCTTCACCCACCTGCTGGCCGATGCCGACGACCTCTACAGCACCCTGAAAGACGGCAACTACTCGCAGGCCAACCCCCTGGCACTGATGACCAACGGTAAGGGAGAGCGCAAGAACCGCAACGAGAACACGTTCTTCAACGTCACACTGGCACCCACCTACGAGTTTGGACGTGACTGGAAGCTCACCTCACACTTCAGCTACTATCTCAACCGCAACTCGCAGGCTTACTACCGCCCCAACATCGGTCTGCCCTCATTCGCCATCGAGAACCTCGGAACGGTCTACTCCATGACCGCATCCATCTTCTCCAAGGAGCAGAACATCCTGAGCAACACCCATGTGGACTGGGCGAAGAAGATAGGCGCCCACTCGATAGCTGCCACCGGCGGATTCCGCTACAACTACTTCTCTTACGACAACAGCGACCTCTCCACAGAATACTCTCTGAAGCAAGAGGACGACAAGAACCCGAAGCTGGGCACCGGCAACTCGGTCTATTCCACCGTGAAGGGCGCCGACGATGTGTGGAAGAACATGCAGTGGTATGTCTCTGGCGACTACAACTACATGAACCGCTACTTCGCCACCGTCTCGCTGCTGGCTGAGGCCAACAGCCGTTTCGGCGCCGAGGCCGATGGCGGCATCAAGGCCTTCGGCACGAAGTGGGCACTCTTCCCCAGCCTCCAGTTGGGATGGGTGCTGACCAACGAGAAGTGGTTCCCCAAGACCAGCGGCATCAACTACCTGCGCCTCAATGCCGGCTACGACGTCAGCGGCAACGACGGCATCTCCAACTATGCTGCACGCACATCGTTCAACCCCGTGCGCTATAACAACACGGAGATAGGCATACAGCTCACCAACGTGGGCAACGAGGAAATCAAGTGGGAGACAACGTCGAAGTTCAACGTCGGCCTGCAGGGACACTTCCTCCACAACCGCCTGAGCGCACACGTCGACTACTTCATCCACAACACCAGCGACCTGCTGGCCCTGAAGACCTTCGACAACCCCATCGGCGGCATCAACAACTACTGGACCAACGACGGCAAGGTGCAGAACACCGGATTCGAGGTAGGCGTCAGTGGCAAGCCCATTTCCGCAAAGGACTGGCACCTGGAGATAGGCGCCACGCTGGGACACTACAAGAACGAGGTGAAGGAGCTGGCCAATGGCAATTTCACATCGTCCATCTACGGCACTGACAACATCCTCACCGCTGTGGGCAATCCCGTAGGCGTGTTCTACGGCTACCAGACCGAAGGCGTCTTCGCCACCACGGCCGATGCCGCAGCTGCCAACCTCTACATCGTCGACGAGACAGGCGCCAAGCAGTATTTCGCAGCTGGCGACGTCAGGTTCAAGGATGTCAACCCCAACAACGCTGCCGGCGAGCTGGCACCAGGACAGATAGACGAGGCCGACAAGGTGGTCATCGGCGACCCCAATCCCGACATCTACGGCAACATCTTCCTCAACCTCAACTGGAAGCGCTTCGCACTCGACATGGCGTTCAACTACAGCCTGGGCAACGATGTGTTCAACTACCAGCGCTCTATCCTCAACAGCGGCGCCACGCTCTACAACCAGCAGGTGGCCGAGATAGGACACTGGCGCTACGAAGGACAGCACACCGACCTGCCGCGTGTCTGCTATGGCGACCCCATGGGCAACAACCGCTTCTCCGACCGATGGATAGAAGACGGCTCCTACCTCCGCATGAAGAACGTCCGCCTCACCTATCAGGTGCCCGTGCCCGACTCATGGCTCTCATGGCTGCAAGGCGTGTCGGTGTGGGCTGAAGGCAGCAATCTCTTCACACTCACCAAGTACACAGGCAGCGACCCGGAGTTCTCCATCAGCAACCATCAGCTCTATCAGGGCATCGACGCTGGAAACATTGCTCAGGGACGCATCTTCTCCATGGGTGTAAAGATCAACCTCTAAGTTGATATTGAGAAATGTAGATAATGAGATAATGAGATATTATATAACAATGAAAAAGATGATTAAAACAGAAATAATGAGTTGGAAGAAAATGAAGAGAGTGATATGCGCAGCATTTCTCCTTTTCTCCTTTTCCCAATCTCTCATTTTCTTGACTTCCTGCTCCGACATGCTGGAGTCCGACAGCTCGCGACAGCTCTTCAACCCCACGCTCGACCAGAAGACCGACTCTGTCTTCTACGCTTACGGCATCATGCAGGCCATGCAGCAGCTTGCCGACCAGTATTACTACCAGAACGAGCTGCGTGGAGAGCTGGTCAGCCTCACTGACAAAGCCTCCACCAACCTGCGCGAGCTGGCATCGTTCACGGCCGACGCTTCCAACAAGTATGACAGCATCTACCTTTACTACAAGGTCATCAACAACTGCAACTACTACCTGGCTCACCGCGACTCCACACTGCGCACCGGCGTGCGCAACGTGGTGTGCAACGAGTTTGCTGCCGTGGCATCCTTCAGGGCATGGGCCTATCTGCAGCTCTCACGACAGTATGGCGCAGTGCCATACGTCACAGAGCCTGTCACCACCATCGCTCAGATCAATGCCAACGTCAACCCCACAAGCCGCGAAGCCATCCTCGCAGGAGAGGCACAGATGCTGGAAACACTCAAGTCGCGCTACAGCGACGAGCAGATAGCAGTGCCCACCTTCAGCCAGTCGTCAGGAACAGGACGACTCATCGGATTGCTGAACTGGGGACCCACCAAGTCCATCTGGCCCAGCAAGTGCTTCGTGCCACTCAATGTGGTGTTGGGCGACATCTATCTCGAGCTGGGTGAATACGAGAAGGCCGCCACATGCTTCTATCAGTATCTGCGCTATGAAGGACTGATGAACAAAAGCAACATCTCGGTCAACTACATCGACCCCATGAGCCCCTCCTACAGCCAGTACAGCCCCATCTTCAAGGACTTCATCGACTGGCCCGCCGACTATAATCCTGGAAAGAACTCAACGCTCTATCAGGGACAGCCCACGTGGGAGAACTCATTCCGCCACGACCCGGCACCCGGCGATGTCATCTCCTACATACCCATGGCTGTCAACTACACTACGGGTAAGACAACCGACATACCGGCGTCCTACGGCTACAACTATTATGCCACCAACAATGCCAGCGACGTGTCCACTAGCGCACGCTACCTCTTCAACTGTCCCAAGACGCACGACATACAGATAGTGCCGTCGCAGGTCTACTGCGACTCGGCACGCCGCGCAAGGTATTATTACTACACCGAGCAGGTCATGGTGTCGCCGTTCAACTGGATTGTCAAGAGCGAGCCGCTGGGCGATGCACGCGCACTGCTCGTCAGCCAGGGCAGTGGCGCCGACTCCACCTGCGTCTACACGCAGAAGCCCTCCACGGCCTACGTCTACCTCTATCGCAACGCCACCGTGTGGCTGCACCTGGCAGAGGCCATCAACCGCATGGGCTATCCCGACGCTGCCTTCGCAGTGCTGAAAAACGGACTGCACTCAGAGCTGGCCAACTTCAGCTATCAGGAAGTGTACATGAAGGACACTGCCGGCAATGACTCCATCGACGAGAACGGCAACAAGGTGCTCGACATGACGCTGTCGCACATCGACGACAAGTATTACCTCACGCCGGAGTCTTACGAGCTGCTCACCACCCGTCTGCCCTTCCTCTCGCGTGAGAACGCCGAGATCTTCAGAAATGGTGTCACCAAGGCTTTCGTCGGCATACACAGCCACGGCGCAGGCGCAGTGGACGACCTCTACTCGTCCTATCGCTACAGCACCGTGCTCAATGCCAAGATTGCAGACATCAGCCGCAAGTTCAACCTCGGGTTGCAGCAGTACACCAAGGAGGACTACATCAACGCCATGGAAGACCTGCTCTGCGACGAGTATGCCATGGAGTTTGCCTTCGAGGGCACCCGCTTCTCCGACCTCACCCGTCTGGCCCGTCATAAGAACGCCACCGGCCTCTACGGCGGCAACTTCGGCAGCATCTGGCTCGCCAGCAAGCTGGCCAGCCGCCAGCCGGCCAAGGATCTCACCAACCCGCAGAACTGGTACCTCCCGTATAATTAAGTTGGTGATTATCCGCCATCAGGGATGAAGAATGATGCCATAGGCATTGAGCGATGTCACCCTGAATAGTCCCGAAGGGACGACAGAACTGATGCACCGGTTCTGTCGTCCCTTCGGGACTTTTGCTGCGCCGACCATGATGCGCAGGGACACCGCCGCTCTCCCCGCCCCTGTAAGGGGAGGGGTTGGGGGAGGGGTGTTGACCGCCGCGTAGCTCAATGCGCAGCCATCCCCTCTTGAACCCTGCCCTTACGGGGAGGGGTTAGGGGTGGGGCGTTGGCCGCCGCGTAGCTCAATGTGTAGCCATCCCCTCTTGAACCCTGCCCTTACGGGGAGGGGTTAGGGGCGGGGTGTTGGCCGCCGCGTAGCTCAATGCGCAGCCATCCCCTCCCTTCAAGGGGAGGGGTTAGGGGTGGGGTCTGTAATATCAGTAATACTCTATCAGCGAATAAGTTTCAGCGAATAAGTTTCAGCGAATAAGTTTCAGCGAATAAGTTTCAGCGAAGAATTTTCAGCGAAGAATTTTCAGCGAAGAATTTTCAGCGAAGAATTTTTAGCGAAGAAGTCGCGGCGAATAGGGGGCGGCATAGGATATTACTGATATTACAGACCCCACCCCTAACCCCTCCCCTTGAAGGGA
>JAEEPZ010000068.1 GCA_016285055.1 Prevotella sp. | reverse complement strand
ATTACAGACCCCACCCCTAACCCCTCCCCTTGAAGGGAGGGGATGGCTGCGCATGAATAGGTCAACTGCTATATCATTGCCCTTATTTTTGTGTCGCCTATTAGCAGGGGCGTTGCCCCTGCCTGCAATCCGTCGTCCCTTCGGGACTATTTGCTGCCTCACGGAGTCCTTGCAGCGGGCAAGGCGATAGCTATTGTACCAAATTGTTTTTATTTGTTTTTCTTGTTTTTATTTGTTTTTTCTAAGTCCGCTTCGCGGAACAAACAGACCTAAATAGCGACGTAACTATGCGCACAGCACGTAAAATTCGTTGTTTTAATCCATAGCAAAGCTATTG
This sequence comes from Prevotella sp., assembly GCA_016285055.1. Lineage (GTDB taxonomy): Bacteria > Bacteroidota > Bacteroidia > Bacteroidales > Bacteroidaceae > Prevotella. The sequence goes on along the minus strand of JAEEPZ010000068.1, from coordinate 23,019 downwards.
TCTTTAACTCCCTTAACTCCTTTAACTCCTTTAACTCCCAAACTTGCGAAGCCTAATCATGCAGTGTGTAGATGCCGCCGGGCTTCGTCGTCAGTTCATAGAGGTAGGTCTTGGGCAGGAACGGTGCGGGTTGGGCTTCGCGGACGCGGCGCAGACCCTTGCCTTTCAGCGGGACGTAGGAGCGCAGACGGCAGACGCCGCCACGGTCAGAGCGGATGACGGCCTGTTGCAGGTGTCCGTCGCTCCACTGCATGTCCACCTCGAAGCTGCCGCGTGCCTTCAGGCCAGTGACGCTGCCCTCGGGCCAGGCCTGGGGCAGGGCAGGCAGGAGGAAGACAAAGCCGTCATGACTCTGCAGCAGCATCTCGGCGATGCCCGCCGTGCATCCGAAGTTGCCGTCAATCTGGAAGGGCGGATGAGCGTCGAAGAGGTTGGGATAGGTGCCGCCGCGCTGCTTCGTCGTGCCGATGATGAGGAACGTGTCGGGCGTGAGCGTCAGCTGGTCGCAGATGAGCTTGTAGGCATGGTCGCCATCCAAGAGTCGGGCCCAGGAGCACACCTTCCACGCCATGCTCCACCCTGTGCTGATGTCGCCGCGCGCCTCTAAGGAGGTCTTCGCTGCCTGCCACAGCTCCGGCGTGCGGAAGGGCGATATCTGGTTGGAGGGGAAGAGACCGTAGAGATGTGAGAAGTGGCGGTGGTCGTCCTTCGGGTCGTCCACATCGTCGAGCCACTCCTGCAGCTGTCCCCAGCGCCCCACCTGCATCGGCGGGAGGAGGGCGAGCTGGTGGCGGAGGGTGTCTAACAGTTGAGTGTTGAGTGTTGAGTGTTGGGTGAATTCTGCTGCCTGCAGCACCTCGGTGTAGAGTTCGGCGACCAGCTGGTTGTCCATCGTCACGCCAGCGTCAAGCGAGCTGCCGCGGCCGGGACCGCCATGCTCGGGCGACTCGCCCGGACAGACGACGAGATAGGGGCGAGCGGTGAGGGGCGAGCGGTGAGAGGGATGCTCCACCAACGTCTGGGTGAAGAAACGGGCGGCATCGGCCATGATGGGGAAGACACGGCGCAGGAAATCCTTGTCGCCGGTGAAGAGGTAATGCTCCCACAGATGACGGCAGAGCCAGGCACCGCCCATAGGCCACAGGCCGGTGGCGGCATGGTCGACAGGACCGGTGATGCGCCACTGGTCGGTGTTGTGGTGCAGCACCCAGCCGTCGGCGCCATACATGTCGCGGGCGGTCTGACGGCCCGTCTGGCTCACCTCACTGATGAGACGGAACAGCGGGCCGTTCAGCTCCGTGAGGTTGCAGACCTCCGCCGGCCAGTAGTTCATCTCAAGGTTGATGTTCGTGGTGTACTTCGAGTCCCACGACGGCCACATACGGTCGTTCCACAAGCCCTGCAGGTTGGCAGGGTTGATGTCGTCGGGCTGTGAAGAACAGATGAGCAGGTAACGGCCATACTGGAAGAACGTCTCGATGAGGGCAGCCCCACCCCCTGCCCCTCCCTGCGAGGGAGGGGAGGCATTACCTTGCACTCCCATATTGCCATTATCTTGCACGCCCATATTATCTATAGAGGTATTAACTCCCCTCCCTGCAGGGAGGGGCAGGGGGTGGGTCTGCTGGGGCTGCTGGGTCTGCTGGGTCTGCTGGGTCTGCTGGGTCTTCAGGCTTAGCTTCACGCGGTCGTAATAACGGTGGTACGTCTTGCCGTGGCGCACTCTCAGGCTGTCGTAGCCGAGGGTGAGGGCATCTTGCAGACGCTGTCTTGCCTGAGCCTGCTCGTCACCCGATACATCGTTGTAACTGATGACGTTGGTGCCTACGGTGATGAAGAGGGTGGCCTCGTCGGCAGCAACGACGGATAGCTGGCCGTCGGCCTGTGTCACCGTGCCGCCCTTCGCCTGAGCCGTCATCAGTCCCATGAAACGTACCTGAGTCTTCACGCCCTCATGCTTGCCGGTGACACCATGCAGATACACGGCGCTGCCACTCCCCTCCCTTGTAGGGGTGAGGTCAGTCATGCCTACGAGGGGATAGTCGTGCGGTGTCTGCATCGAGGCCGTAAAGGTCACCTTGCCAGACTGCGAGGCCTTGAAGTGCACGGCCACCACCTTGCTGCCCAACGGTGCGATGGTCTCACGCTCGTACTGCACGCCGCCGACGGTGTAACGCACGATGTGGCGGGCCTCGCTAAGGTCGAGCCACCGCTCATAGCCGCTGTAGGCCGTGTGGCCGGGCTGCGCGATGAAGACATCGCCGAAGGGCTGGAAAGGCATGCCGCAGTTCTTGCCGGCGCCCAAAGGCATCACCTTCGCGTCGGCCAGCTCTTGCGCCTCGCGGTAGCGCCCCTCGAAGATGAGGCGGCGCACCTGCGGCAGGTATTCGCGTGCCTCGGCGTTGAGCACCTGGTTGGGGCGTCCTGCCCACAGCGTCTCCTCGTTCAGCTGCAGGTGTTCGACGGCGGGTGTGCCATAGACCATCGCACCCAGCGTGCCGTTGCCAAGGGGCAGCGCCTGCGTCCATGTCGCCGCCGGACGGTCGTACCACAGCTGCTGCGCCATGGCGTGGCTAAAGGATAAATGACAAAGGATAAAGGATAAACCTATCAGTGTGAAGGCGCTTCTTTTCATGGTTTCCGTTTTTTTCTCGTTATCACGTTATTACGTTATCACGATGCTTCGTTATTACGTTATTACGTTATCACGTTATAACGATGCTTCGTTATAACGATATCACGTTATCACGTTATAACGATGCCTCGTAATAACGTTATTTCGTTATCACGTTATCACGACGATTCACTATTTTGCTTTGCAAAGCCTCGGCGGGCTGGATGGTGACCTTGCTCTCGTCTATCATCGTGCGGTCGAGGTGGAAGACGTCGGCGAAGAAGTCGTAGACCGCCTGGCGCTTGTTCGGGCCGAAGTCATGGCGCTCATCGGGCAGATGGACATTGCGCACACGGTCCTCGGCACCGTAGAAGGCGAAGATGCGGCGGATGAAGGGATACTCTAATTCGGGCGTGGTCGAGGTCCAGTCGCCGCCGTCGCTGACGAGCAGCAGGGGCTGCGGGGCGATGAGCGCGGCCAGCTCTGCCTCACAGGTGCCGCCGGCGGCCAGCTGCACGGGCATGCCGCTCTCGCAGGGACAGCCGCCGTCGAAGTGGCTGGCCACATGCACCACGGGGGCAGACACCTTGACACGCGGGTCGAGCAGGGCGAGGAGCACGGTGTGCGTGCCGCCGCCCGAGCCGCCGCAGGCAGCAACGCGCGTGGTGTCGATGTCTTTCCTGTTGGCCAGCATCCAGTCGAGCAGCTTCAGGCCGCAGGCCGCCTGGAAGATATGGGCGCGGGCGGTGTGATGGTCGCCCACCTCGGCCTCCGTCTGTCCGTAGCCGTAGAGGTCGAAGTCCACACAGACGGCGCCCATGCGGGCCAGCGTGGCCAGGCGCTGCTGCTCATCGTCGCGGTAGCGCGAGGGCCAGTGGCCGTCGGGGCAGATGATGAGAGGGGAAGCCCCCCTCCTGCTCCCCCGAGGGGGAGAGACGGCGCGGCCGGAAGTCCCCCCTCGGGAGGATTTAGAGGGGGCAGGGCTATAGATGGTGCCGAAGACATGCTGGCCGGGCGTCAGCTCGAGGCAGATGTTCTGCGTGGTGTAGCCGTCGTGCTTCGTCACCTTCGAGAGGATGGCGGGAGCATCTTTCACGCAGGAGTCGAGGAAGGCGTCGATCTGCAGGCGCTCGCGCACCTCCTGCCTCAGCACGGCACGGCGCTGCTCCCACTGCTCCTTATTATGATATAATGTAGAGAGGTAGTCGAGCATCTGCCGTCCCTCGTCCTCATGACGGCGCGGGTATTCGTAGAGCTTGATCTTGTAGCTGTTGCCACTCTGCTTCCACCAGTTCCAGTCGAAGTGCTTGCAGATGTTGTCCAAGGTCTGCTCCAAGGAATAGGGGCGGATGCGGAAGTCGGCGTAGGTCAGCATGACGCCCGCCGTGTCGACGTTGGCATCGAACTTAAACTTCACGCCGAAGCGCTTTGCCACGTCCTGCATGACATGGTGCACGGGGCGGGCGTACTGCGTCTCGTAGGTCTGGGCGGCAGCATTGAGGCTGAAGAATAAAAGGATAAAGGATAAAGGTTTCATTGTTTTTTTCGTTATTTCGTTATTTCGTTATCACGTTATCACGAACCCTCGTTATAACGTTATCTCGTTATCACGTTATAACGAATCTTTCGTAATAACGTTATCACGTTATAACGTTATAACGACTCTTTCGGGATAACTTGAAAACGAAATGATTCTATATGATGTTTCTTGTTCCATTGCATTGCGGATAGGCAGAGCAACTCCAGAACTCCCTGCCGGAGTTGATTCCCTTCTTTGCCATACGCTTGATCATGGGCTTGCCGCACAAGGGACAGAGCGGGGACTCGTCCTGCTTGCTCTGCTCGGCACGATAGGAAAGACGCTCAGCGGTCAGCGCCTCTGTAAAACCGCCTTCCACCTTAAAGGTTGACAACTGATTCTCTATCTGTTTACCCAGCATCAGGATGAGACGGTTGCAGAGCACCAGCATACAGTTCGCCACTGTCATGGAGTTGTCGGAAAGCAGCCAGGTGTCGAAGCGGTGTTTCTGACTGAGGATGTGTATGCTGCTTTGGTGCAGCACATCGTCCTGGTAGTTGGGCTTGTCGAGACGGACATTGGCCACTTGCTTGTATTCAGCCGAATGAATGGACCACGGAATCTGTTCGTGCCGTAGCAGCCAGTTTGCATAGTCGTTGGCCAGCTCGGCCAGGGTGGCGCGAGCCACGTCGGTGAGGCGCATTTCTGTTTCCTTCGAAGTGGAGTGGCGGGAGTTGCCCTCAGCGATGTTGGCGGGTGCTGCCCGTGCAGCCATCGTCATCTGGTCATACTGGCGTCCACAAGGGTCATTGGTGCGGTTAAGGAAGCGGGCGCAAAAGTCTTGCGTCGCCAATTGAATGATGTTGGCCATCACCCAGGTGTCGAGCCAGAAGTATCCGAAATTAGAGATTTGCATGGGGTTTTGTTTTTTTTCGTTTTTTTTCGTTATCACGTTATGACGTTATCACGTTATTACGACTGTTCGTTATCACGTTATCACGTTATGACGTTATTACGACTGTTCGTTATCACGTTATCACGTTATGACGTTATCACGACTGTTCGTTATAACGTTATCCCGTTATCACGTGATAACGAGATAACGCCTAAATCTTTGCGGCTGGCTACGGGATGGCCATCGACCAGGAGCGTGAGGCCGCTGCCTTGGTGATAGCGCTGGCCGTCCTGGTCCCAGATGATGGTGAGGGTGTGACCGCGGTAACGGATGCCGTCGAGGCAGAAATACGGCCAGGCATCCTTGGGGACAAGCGGATTGATGACGATGCTGCCGTCGGCCTGGGGGCGCAGACCGCAGATGCCGGTGATGATGAGGTCGTTGTAAGTGGAATGGTTGTAGTAGCGGCTGCGCTCACGGTCGCCCATCAGCCAGGCACCGTTGGTCTCATCGAGATACTCGCCAATATAGGGGCGGCCGCGGTGGTGCTGGCTCTCGGTGTAGAGATGCATCTGGTGGAAGAATACGGAATCACGAATACAAGGAGCGGGATATTCGTTCAGGTAGTTGGCCAATGCCGTGAGCGTCTGGCTGGTGGCGAAGGGCCAGATGGCACCGTCCCACTCACAGCGGCCCACACCATGCGTGCGGAACTCGGGATGACGGCGCTCGGCAGTCGTCAGACCGTAAGGGGCGGAGAAGCCTTGCTCGTCTTTTATCTGGAGCCATGCTTCATCGTGCAAGAAGTCTGGCCGATGGGAAAGCATAGAATATAAAGAATCAGACACCGGCAGATTAAAGTACCAAGGGATGAAGCCGATGGCCTCACGCACCTGTGCCAAGGTGTCGCCGCGCAGGGTCTCGTAGAAAAGGTGTTCCTTGTTCCAAAGGAGACTATCGACGAGGTGGCGCAGCGTGTCGGCCTTCTGCTCGTAGAGGCGGGCCTTGTCGCTGTCGCCATACATCTTATTAATATACGCGAGGGCTTTGGCATTGCCATACATGTAGCTGTTGATGGTGGGCCGTGCGTACTGCTTCTTGCGGCCGCCGCTGATGCTCTCCTCCATGCCGTCCTGCACGTCGCCCTGCCAGTAGAGTCCGGAGGGCAGGCGGTTGGTCTGCTCCCAGCGGGCGTACTCCTCTTCGAGGCGGGGCTTTAAGGAGAAGAGGAAGGCGGTGTCGCCCTGCACCTTCCACATATCAAGGATGGCGTATGGGTTCCAGGAGGAGAACTTGTTCATCTTTGTCATGGCCTGTCCGTCGTTGCCGAAGTACCAAGTGCGCAGGATCTGGTGCAGGTAGGTGGTGTCGCGCAGCCAACGGCTCTCCATCACGTGATGGCCGATGGCACAGGCGATGAGGTTGTAGCGGTCGGCGTAGCTGCGCTGCACGAGGAACTCGGTCATGCCATAGCCCACGGGCGTGCGCTTGATATGCTTGCGCAGCGTCCACCAGCGGTAGTAGAACATCTCGCGCATCTGCTCGTCGGGGCAGTCGAAGAGCGGAATGTTCTCGCGCATCCACTCAGAGGCCTGCGCGTTGGGGATGGTGGTGACGATGTTCTCGTCCTCCATCGTGTTGAAGCGGTCGGCGTAGTGGGCGAAGGCGTCGTAGGAAAGGACGGCGGGGGCTGCGACACTGTCGCAGCAAAGGGAACGGGAGGAAATGCGGGCGAGGGAGAAGCGGGCGAGGGGAAGGCAGGCATCGGCCAAGGGCTGGTCGAAGAGCTGGTCGGCCGGTGTGTCGCTGTCAGGCTCCTTGAAGAGGGGGCCGGTGCGGAAGACGATGCGCGAGATGCTCTCCACAGGGGTGTCGAACTGGCGGGTGCATTTCCCGACTGCTGAACCGTCGGGCATACGGACGGCGAAGGTGGCGCGGTGTAAGGAGCAGGAGAGGGTGGCAGTGACATGGTAGGTCGTGCCCGGCTCATATTTCTTCAGCAGGGTGCCGTAGCGGGCGCCGCCTTTCACACGGAACATCGCCGTAGAGTCGACGACGATGCGCGAACAGACGGTGCCGTGGTCGTCGACGAACTCGATATCGAGCTCGCCGTGGCTGGCCTGGTCGGCGCGGATGTCGAACTCCACCTGCAGCTCGCGAGTGTTGGGGATGACGCGCTCCACCTTTGCGTAGTCGTAGGGGTCTTTGTCGCTGAGCGTGAGCCATTGGCCATCGAGGGCGACGGGTGCCCACAGCGGCGAGTAGATGTTCCAGTCGGTGAGCTGCGACAGCGTTGTGAACATGCTGAACGGGGCGGAAGCATGGGTGGCGGCATTGAGGCGCACGGGCACGGGGACGCGGCTCACCCAGATATCCTCTTTGTTGTTGCTGTAGGTGAGCCAGAGAGGGAAAGCCCCTCCTACGGCCCCCAAGGGGGCTTCATTACTCTTTAAGACATCTGTGTCCCCCTCGGAGGATGGCAGGGGGGCTTCTATTCCCCTCACATACTGCGGGCCGTAGCTCTTGAACTGTCCGCCGTGGCGCAGCGGTGTCACCTCGCCGTTGATGAGCGAGAGCGTGGTGTAGTCGAGACCGTCGGCCGAGAGCGAGATGGCCAAGGGCCAGCGATATTCCGAGGGGTTGTAGACCGTGGCGTAGGTGCCGTCGCTGAGTCGCTGTCCCCATATCTTCGCGTTGCTGTTGACAAAGCCCGGCGCCCGGTCGCAGCCCGGATTGCCGTTGACATCGGTGAGGCGCCATGTCCTGCCACCGTCGGCCGAGAGCGAGGTGACGGCGTGCTTCCACAGCGCCACCTTGCGGCCGTCGGGCAGGGTGTAGCCGGAGAAGGCTTTGTAGGGCTTGGTCAGCGGGATGAGCGTGTCACCGCGGTCGGCCTCCTCCACCCACTGCATCAGTTGCATCGGGTCTTTGAGCATCTGGTCAACGGCCTTTACAAAAGCCTTGTCTTTGCTCTTCTTATAATATGGATACTCCGTATTACGCTCTGAGAAGCCGTGGTTGTAATAGATAAAGAAGATGGGCCCGAGGGTGCCGTCCTCGAAGACACGGCGCGCCACACGACCGATGCCGTTGCCGTCGTTGGGGTCATCTTTCATGGTGAGGCAGATGCCGTAGCTGCCCGTGGCGAGAAGGATGGGGGTAGGCGTGGTGGGTTGGGTAGGACTATACCAGCCTACGCGCTGGTGCATCACGGCCTTGAGGTTGTGGGCGGGGGGCAAGTCGGGGCGGCTCTCCTTCGTCCAGCCCTCTGGCACGGGGTATTCGGGGAAGAGCTCCACGGGCGGCGTCCACGTGTAGCCGTCGTTGCTGGTCTGCATCATCGTCTTGCCCGGTGCTTCGTGCTCATGGCGCGGGTCGGTGAGATAGTGCATGTAATACTTGCCGTTGCAGTAGGTGAGCATGGGCTGGTGGTTATAGAGCCATGTCGTGTCTTGAGAGGCGGTGCTGATGCCGCCGCCCGCCGTGCCGCCACGCATGGTTTGGATGGAGTGGACGCCGACGACAGGTTTCAGACCGCCGTCATGGCGCTCAGTGAGGGCCATCGTCGTGCCGCTGTAGTGCACCACGTCACGGTTGTACTTGATGAGACCGTCGACCAACTCCTCGGGGGCCATGAACACGGTGCCGTGCTTATGGCCTACGGGAAACGACACGGCGCCGGTCTGGTCCTGGAAGGTCTTGAAGTCCTTCGTGCGGTGGGCACCGTAGATCTTATGCTGATAGCTGTCGTAGTAGATGTAGTACCAGTCGCCCACCTTTGCCGTGCTTGGCCCCTCCGTAAAACTCTCGGTGAAAGGCTCTGACGACTTGCTCCACGGGCCGTAGGGCGATGAGGCGAAGGCCACCTTGATGTTGCGCATGGGACGGGAGTTGTCTTTCACAACCATCACGTAGTCTCTCGTCCCACGTTTTACCAGCGTGGCGTCAATGGCCGAGAAGTCCGGGTCATAGAACAGCTTGGCCTCGGAGAAGCGGCGGAAGTCGCGCGTGGTCATATAGTAGAGGCGGTGGTTGTTCTTCGGGTCTTCCTGATAGTCGGGAAACTTGCCCGGCACGCATGATGCCCAGACGATGAGGAACTGCCGCTTCACGTCGTCATAGAACAGCTCCGGCGCCCAGCTGTTCACCGTCGTGGTGTCCATGCCGGTGGCGATGAATCGCTGCGGTGTCCAGTGGATGAGGTCACGCGATGACGAATAGCCGAAGCCGCGGTCGCCGCGCCAGGACGATGTCCATACCAGATGGAACGTGCCGTCAGGGCCTTGCACCACGGACGGGTCGCGCATCACCTTCTGCGCGCCTACCTCCGGCCGCAAAAAGACACCCTCGATGCTGTCCCACCGCAGACCGTCGTAGCTGTAGATGAAACGCAGCCCTTCGGTGGCAGGCTCATGGAACGAGGTAGACACGTAAACATCTTTGGCCCGAGCACACATGACGGACAAAAATGCCACGATTATAATCAATGAGGCAACCTTTTTCTGATTCATTTCATTTAATTAGTTTTTCTGTTTGTTTTAATAGGTTTTTTATTTGTGCAATTCACGCGCAAAGTTAACCATTTTTTATTCTTTGCCCTCATTTTTTTCAAAAAAACTTAATCGAATAGAAAAAAACTTTGTAACTTTGCGGCCAAAGACAAATCAAAAACCTAAGATGGAGCGGACAAACATCATTGACAGCATCAGTCAGACAGCAGGCGCAGTGCTGCCCTAAGAGAAAGCCCGTGATGCTACTTATGGAGAAAATCAGAAAAAACATCTTAAATCAACAACTATTATGACAGTCATCACAGCAAGAGATTTCAGAGCCAACCAGACGAAGTATATCGGCATGGCTTTCAACGGCGAGGATGTTGTGCTGAGCACCCGTGCAGGGCGCGTAAAGCTCACGCCGCAATATGACGACAATGTCATCACACCAGAGCTGCAAGCAAAGATTGACCAGGCACGCAAAGAGTGGCGCGAGGGGAAATGCCTTTCTTTAAAGACACATGAAGAGATTGATGCTTATTTTAATTCACTATGAGCTATCAAATCAAAGTATCACCTCTGGCTGACAAGGTCTTAAGGGAATGGAAGAAATCAAATCCGCAGCTTTTTAAAAAGTACCAAAAGCTTTACCACGAGATTTCCGACCATCCTCGTACAGGAACAGGCCATCCAGAACCTTTAATAGGCGGTAGCAGCATCACCTATTCCCGCCGCATCACAGCCCACGACCGCATCATCTACGACATCTACGACGACGTTGTTACCGTGCTGGTCATTGAAGTAGAGGGACACTACAACGACAAATAGAACATCAAACCTTTTTTATACAATTCTTTTTTTATTAACTAAAACCATTAACATTATGAGAAAATTTACGAAACTGTTCTGCACAGCGTTCCTGCTTTTAGGTGGATACGTGAGTGCAAGTGCTCAGGACGACGCTATCGACCTGACCGCCGACATGTTTTATTCTTGGAATGGCTTTGGTGCTGACGCTTCAAGCACAGGCCAGGTTACTGTTGATTTCAATGTTGGCAAAGAGTTAGGTGCAGGTGCCCTGGTTGCAGGTACAGGCACTGTTGACTACCTCATCTATGCTGACCTGACAGGTTGCACAAAGATGATTTTCGAAGGCACGACAGGCGTTCAGCTGCGTGTGCTGATGAACCGCCAGGAGAGCAACAATGGCCCTCTGGTGGAGAAGAACCCCACCATTGGTGACAACGGCTCTGCTGAGCTTGACCTCACCGAGCTGCCCTATGTTCACCTCAATGCCATCAAGACTGGCTGGGGTAGCCCCTCAGGCACCATCACCGCTATCAAGCTGGTGAAGCCTGCCGACCCGCTGGCCAATTTCAAGACCGATCTGAAGAACGCCATCAACGCTGCCAAGATGCGCACCGCCCTTGGTAAGACCGAGGAAAGCTGGAATGCCCTTCAGAAGGCTATTGCAGACGCAGAAAGTGCACTTGCCGCTGCTGACGCCACCGAGGAGTCACTGACAGCTGCCAAGACGAGCGTTGATGATGCCGTTACTGGCCTTACACTGGCTGAGGGCTATACCGCCCTGACATCCGACATGTTCAAGAACTGGGAAGATCCTGAGAATCCTGTCGCTCTTAACCTTGCCACAGTGCTGTTCCAGTCAACAGGCCAGCCTTATGGCGATCCCAGCGTGAAGTATTTCAACTATGCCGACATCTCGAAATACGATAAGCTGATTGTTGGCGTTATTGCCGGTACTCCTCGTATCATGCTCAACCGTGCCGAGCCTCTGCCCGAGGGTTCCGAAGGCTATGACGCCAACGGTGGCGCTTATGTACAGATTACTGACGCTCCTGTCGACGGTGTTGTAGAGGTTGACCTCACTCAGTATGAATTTGCTCACCTGAATGCTATCAAGGGTGCCAACTGGCAGAATGTCACCGTGACCGACTTGCTGCTCTACAAGGAGCCCGTTATCACCAACATCGAGCTGACCCTCAGCGAGGGTGACATTGCTGCAGCTATCGCTGCTGCCAAGGCTGAGATTGAGAACAAAGGCGACAAGGTGGGCAACATCACTGTCTATATGTCAAAGGATGCAAACTGCACCGTTGGCAGCACCATCACCGCTCCCAACAACATTACCATTTGGGGTAACAATGCTACCTTGACAGTTGCAGAGGGAATGACAGCTCCCTTTATCACACTCGACGGCACTGAGCAATTTGCCATGAAGAACGAGACGGAGGCTTCTGACCATAAGCTGATTGAAAACGTCATCCTGACCGATGTTACCATTAAAGGTCTGCAGAACGCTATCGTCAAGGACAACCAGAAGACCCTTTTGAATTATTTGGTTATTCTTGACTGCAACATCGAGATGCCTGCTTCCAGCAAGAACGTCATCGACTTCAACGGCAAGGGCTATGTCGGCAATGTCAGCGTTACCAATTCCACCATCTGGGCTAAGGGCATGAACACTGGCTTCTTTGCTCAGTACGGCAGCCGTCCGAAGAACGTCAACGAAACATTGACCCAGGACTTCCTCTTCGTGAACAGCACCATCGTGAACATTGCCAATGGCAAGAACATGTGTGACCTGAAGCAGAATGGCACCGCACAGAATCGCTACAGCTTGTTGAACAGCATCTTCGTAGACTGCGGCAAGGAGAACCAGGTGGTGGTGGGCCTGAACAAGGGCCAGACCAGCGCTAATCCTACATGGGATGTTGACGGCAACTACTTCGCATGGGGTGGCAAGTGCGTCAATGAGCAAGAGGCTTCTAAGGCCGGTGAGGGCATCGTGAAGAACAGCGTCGATGGTCTGCTGACCTTCACCGACGCCGCTGCTGGCGACTTCGACGGTACATTTGAGCTGGCCGAGGGCGCTGAGGCTCCTGAGAGACTGGGCGACCCCCGCTGGACTATCACTTATGTGGCACCTGCTGAGCCCGCCATTCCCGATGGCGAGTATTATGTGCTGAACGTGGCTTATGACGAACCCCTGCTGATTGCTGATGGTGAGAAGGTCAATGAGAAGGGCGTCCGCCTGGCCTTCGCCTTCGAAAATGGTGCTTACACCATCACTGGCAACGACTTCTTCGCTGACAAGAAGTGGACCGTTGAGCCCGACGAGTGGGGATTCACCTTCACTATCAGCACTGTCATCGACGGTGTGAAGAAGTATGTGGCCATCGACAACAACTGGCTGAAGAACCTGATTCTGACCGAGGAGCTTGAGGACGATGCTTACTGGGCATTCATGTATCCTGAGTATTGGGAGAGCCTGAACGCTGCCGGTGAGGTACTCTATGCACTTACCGAGGGCGAAACCTTCACCAGCGGCCAGGTGGTTGAGGTAATGGACGAGAACAAAGAGGCCGTAGCTACCATCCAGTATGGTGAGGCCGGTGAAGATTATGCAGACTTCAAGGCTGCCAAGGCTGACGGACAAGTTGAAGGCTTCACCGCCTTTACCGAGGGTAACGGAACCAACGGCAACAAGGCCGGCGGCACCTTCTATACCATCGTTCCGAAGTACAACGGTGTCATCTCTGCAGGTATCGTTCTGAATGGAGGCAAGGCTTTCCACCTCACCGTTGACGGTGTGCAGAATCCTGTCTTTGACGGCAATACCCTCACCAACAAATACTACGGCACCTTCTCCTTCAATGTTGAGGCTGGTAAGTCCTACAAGTTCTGGTGCGACGGCTCGAAGCTTGGCTTCTACGGCTTCGACTACGCTTGGGGACCCGATGTGGAGCCTATTACCGAAGTTGGCCTGAGCGACGAAACCGTCGGCATCGCTACTGTGAAGTTCGACACCACCAACGGCGCTATCTACAACCTGAACGGCCAGAAGATGAGCGGCACGCTGAAGAGCGGCCTCTACATCGTCAACGGCAAGAAGGTGATGGTGAAGTAAGAGAACACATTCTTACTGATCTAACGAATTACACGGATTCAGCTGCGAGGCTGAATCCGTGTTTTTTTGGTAGGTTTGGTAGGTAGGTTTAGTAGGTTTAGTAGGTGAGGTAGGTGAGGTAGGTATTGTAGGTGGAGTAGGTTTACTCAGGTGAGATGCCGTCTTCGGTATAGGTGATGACGCCGTTCTTGAGGGTGGCCTCGATGCAGCGTCGACCGGAGATGTAGAGGCGGAAGGAGCAGTCCCAGTCGCGTGGCCAGGCGGGGAAGAGCACGGGGTTGTTGTCGGCATCTTCCTGCACCAGCATCTCCTGCAGGCCAATCATGCCGGCACCGCCACGGTTGTGGTCGGGGGCCCAGTCGAAGCCCGCGTCATAGAAGGCCGTGAAACGGTAGGGCCCGTCGCTCAGCTTTTCGGTGTTCAGGCGGCGCGCCTCATCGGTCAGACCAAGGCACGCTGCCCAGATGTTGTCCTGCTTCCAGCCCTTCGTGCTGCGCATCTCTAAGGCATGTGGGTCTTTATAATAGGTATTACGCGCGATGTTCAGGTGCGGACGCCCCACGCCGTAGATGCGCCAGGGGAACACGGGATAGAGCTGCGGCACCTCCGTGTTCTGTATCCTCTCCCAGCTCTCGGCCGGCGCGATGCAGGTGTCGCCGTCGATGACACACAGGGGAATACGTGGAACATAGCTGCAGTCAGAGCCCAGAAGAGTGAGATCGCTGTTGAGTGCCTTCAGGGCAGCTACGGTGCTTGATGGGTTGCGTGCCATCTTGTAGGTCTCGCAGCCGGAGCCGGGGAAGATGACGAGGGTGTCGTGGCGGTCCTGCCAGCTGAGACCACGCCGGCGCGCCTCCCAGGTGTAGTGCTCGGCGAAGAAGCGCAGCGGTTCCTCCACCAGCGCACGGTATTTCTCTAACGTCGTGTCAGGGTACCACGGCATGATGTCGAGCACCATCTTACCAAACTCCAAGGCCGTGTCCCACTCATACTCCAGCCATTTGTTTTTCTCCACGCCCAGGTCGTCGCCTTCCTTGTGCTTGCCGTATTCGGCAGGGTTGGGCAGCCCGCTGTTCTCTATCTGTTCGCTGAAGCAGGCACCGCCGTGGCCCCAGTGGTGGCGGCTCCACAGCTTGGCGTTGGGCATCATGCGCAGATAGGTGTCGAGCTGTGGCAGCAGCAGGTCCCAGTCGCCGCTCTTCACCATTGGCCAATAGACCAGCCGCTGGTTCTGCGCCGTCATCGTGCCGCCGCCCCACTTGCGGTAGTCGGGCGTGAAAGTAGCGGTGGAATCGACGAAAACGGGGTCGAAGGTGAACAGTCCGCCGTTGAACTTCGTCGGCCATTCGCCGTAGGCATTGCAGCCCAGCATGTAGCGCATCAGCTCGTAGTTGCGCACCATGGTCTGCGCCGCCTTGTCTTTAGTGCCCAACTGTATGTAGCTGGTCTGCCAGTAGATGTACCACCAGTTGTCGCTGCGTCGCTGCGACTCCTCGGCAGTGACCAGCGGCAGCTGGTTGAGGCGTATGCGCACCACGTTGTCCTTCAGCCCGTCGCACACGTAGTTCCAGCTGCGGTAGTCGGTGCCGGCATACGTGCCGTCGGTGGTGCCGGTGTAGCGGAAGCCCGGCGCCATCATCTCGCCATAGTTCAGCAGCGAGCCGATGGGGTTGTAGAGCGAGTCCTTGATGCTCTCTAAGTGCTCGCGCTCCACGGTATAGTCGAAGACGGTCTTCTCCCTGTTCTTGTGCGTGAAGGTGAGCCAGTAGTCATCAGGCTCGATGCTGTCGGCGTAGGTCACGCAGTCCTTGGGCACCGTCCACTTATACGAGCACTGCTGCCCTTCGGCCTTTGTCACGGGACGGTCGCGATAGCGCCAGCTCTCGTAGCTCAGCACGGCCCGCCTGCTATGCTGCGATACTATCGCAGCAAAGACGACCGGCTCCTGCACGTCGGCCCAGATGCGCACCTTCACGCCGCCGCCCTTCACATAGACGGCGCCGTCCTCTAAGCACAGGCGTTGCTCGAAGTCACTGCGGCCGAAGGGGTCGCCGTCGATGTGCAGGCGCCAGCGGCCCGCCTTCAGCAGCGTGTTGTTCTCGTCAAACCATCCGCTCTGCTGCACGTAGAACAGCAGGTCGCCCTGCTCCACCCAGATATTCATGCCGATGTCGTGGCCGCCGCAGGGCATCGACTCACTGCTGTTGCGGCTCTGCGTTGTCCACACCACGTCCTTCGGCATATAGGGCTTCTTGTCAGCGCTCAGCGGAACGCACATCATGACGGCCAGCACAAGGGCGGCCGTCCTAAGCATCGTCTTTGTTTTCATGGTGCAAATATAATGCTTTTCCCGCAAAGTTCAAAACAAAACGCAGAGGAAGTTGCCGGGCTTTGTGCGAAAAAAGATGTCGTATGTTTGCGTAATTAAAAATAATGTGATAACTTTGCGCCCTAACTACTTAATGACAGCATCGACCATGAAAAGAATCATCATTGCCGCGCTGGCCGTGGCGGGCTCCTTCGCCATGACGGCGACGGCGCAGAAGCCGTGGGACAACGGACGCCTGCGCGTATCAGCCAATCACCAGTATCTCGTACACGACAACGGCACGCCGTTCTTCTGGCTGGGCAACACGGCCTGGCTCATGCCCGAGCGGCTGAACCGCGACGAGGTGGAGTTCTTCCTCACCCGCGAGCACGAGCAGGGCTACAACGTGGAGCAGATACAGGTGCTCGACTCGAACTATCCCACGTTCAATGTCTTCGGGCAGCAGGCCTTCGACGAGAGTTTCGACTTTGCGCCCTACACCAAGGCCGGCGTCTATGGCTACTGGGATCACCTCGACTATATCGTCGATATGGCCGAGCGGCAGGGCATCTACATCGCCATGGACTGCATCTGGGGCGGACAGATCAAGCGCCTCACGCCCGAGGGGGCGGCCAGATACGGCCATTTCATCGGCCAGCGCTACAAGGACAAGCCCAACATCATCTGGATGATTGGCGGCGACATCATGGGCGACAAGGGCATGGAGAGCTGGGACGCCCTGGCGCGTGCCATTAAGGCCGAGGACCCCAACCACCTGATGACCTTCCACCCACGGGGCCGCACCACCAGCGCCTGGTGGTACAACGACCGTGAGTGGCTCGACTTCAACATGTTCCAGAGCGGGCACCGGCGCTACGGCCAGCGCAACGGCGACGGCGACTACACCATCCGCGACAATACCGAGGAGGACAATTGGCGCTTCGTGGCCATGAGCTTCGGCGACCGGCAGGAGCAGATAGCCGGGCGTGAGGTGAAGGGGGCGATGAAGCCCGTACTCGACGGCGAGCCCAGCTATGAAGACATCCCGCAGGGCCTGCACGACTTCTCCGCACCCCGCTGGCAGGACTACGACGTGCGCCGCTATGCCTACTGGTCGGTCTTTGCCGGCAGCTGCGGCCATACCTACGGCCACAACAGCATCATGCAGTTCATGCGGCCCGGCGTACTCGGCTCCTTCGGCGCAGAGAAGGCGTGGTGGGACGCCATGAGAGATCCGGGCTACCTGCAGATGAAATACCTGAAGCAGCTGATGCTGAGCGTGCCCTTCACCGAGGGACGCAACGACCAGAGTGTCATCGCCAGCCCCAACGGTGAGCGCTACGACCGCATCATCGCCACACGCGGCAACGACTACCTCATGGTCTATAACTACAGCGGAAGGCCGATGCAGATAGACCTCACCCGCATCACGGGAAAGAAGAAGAACGTGTGGCTGATGAACCCCGCCGACGGCTCCTTGGCCTTCCTCGGCGAGTACGACAGCCGGAAAGCGCAGGACTTCACCTTCGACGGTGCCTACCTGCGGCAGAGCGACCGTGTGCTCATCGCCATCGATGCCGACAAGAACTACCTGCACAAAGCCCAAACCTCCATCATGCCTTAGCCCCAAAATGAAAGCACTCTTCCCCTTCCTTCTCTCTGCCCTCTGTCTGCTATGCGGCCACAGTGTGGCCGCCCCCGCCTCCCCGGCAGCCGCCCTAACGCCCCCTTCCGTCGCCGGCCTCTTCCCGTTGGAGAACTCCGGCCGCATCATCTATAACTTCAACGATGGCTGGCGCTTCTTTCTCGGCGATGCAGAGAACGCCCAGGCCACAGGCTTCGACGACAGCCGCTGGCCCGTGGTCTGCGCGCCGCACACCGCCCAGCTCGTGCCCGCCGAGGCCAGCGGAGGCCGCAACTACCAAGGCGTGTGCTGGTACAGGAAACAGTTTGTGGTGCCTGCCGACATGCAGCATAAAGAGGTCATCGTCCACTTCGAGGCCATCATGGGCAAGCAGGAGGTCTTCGTCAACGGACAGCTGGCTACGACCAACGAGGGCGGCTACCTGCCCGTCATCGTCAACCTCTCTGACCTCGGTGTCAGCGCGGGCGACAGCTGCCTCATCGCGGTGAAGGCCGACAACAGCGACGACAAGAGCTACCCACCGGGCAAGAAACAGGCACAGTTGGACTTTGCCTACCACGGCGGCATGTACCGCGACGTGTGGCTCATCGGCCGCAGTGCCGTGCACATCACCGACCCGCTGGAACGGGGCCAGGTGGCGGGAGGCGGTGTCTTCCTGCACTACGACAACATCACCGAAAAGAGTGCCGACGTGTTCATCGACGTGGAGGTGGGAAAGGCCCAGCCCCTCCCTGCAGCGAGGGGAGCCATCACCACTAAGGTGGAAGTGACCATCAAGGATGCTGAAGGGCGCGTCGTCAAGACCCTGCGCCAGACAAAGGCGGTAGCAAACCATTCACTTTTCACTTTTCACTATTCACTAAAGAGCCCTCACCTGTGGTCGCCCGAAGACCCTTACCTCTACACCGTAGAACTGAGGGTCACCACAAGGGACAAGGTAACCTCTCCCCTCCCTCGCAGAGAGGGGCAAGGGGGTGGGTTGGACGGCGGCATCGTGCGCATGGGCATCCGCAAGGCGGAGTTCCGCGGCTATGACGGCTTCTGGCTCAACGGCAAGCCCTATCATCAGCTTGTGGGTGCCAACCGCCACCAGGACTTTGCATACGTTGGCAACGCCCTGCCCAACAGTCAGCAGTGGCGCGACGCCAAGCGCCTGAAGGACGCCGGCTTCACCATCGTCCGTGCCGCCCACTATCCGCAAGACCCGGCGTTTATGGATGCCTGCGACGAGCTGGGCCTCTTCGTCATCGTTCCCACGCCGGGCTGGCAGTATTGGAACAAGGAGGAGGGCTGGGCTGCAAAGGTGCACGACAACACCCGCCGCATCATCCGCCGCGACCGCAACCACCCCTGTGTGCTGATGTGGGAGCCCATCCTCAACGAGACACGCTATCCCAAGGACTTCGCATTAGAGGCCCTGCAAATCACGCGGGATGAGTTCCCATGGCCTGGCCGTCCCGTGGCTGCCGCCGACTTGAACTCCGAGGGCGTGAAGGAGAACTACGAGGTAGTGTACGACTGGGCGGATAACATAAAAGCCCACCCTTCGTCCCCCAAAGCCCACCCTACTGCCCCCGAAGCCCCCCTTTCGTCCCCCGAGGGGGACACAAATGTCCTAAAGAGTAATGAAGCCCCCTCGGGGGCAGTAGGGGGGGCTTCGGGGGCCGTAGGGGGGGCTCCGTGTATTTTCACCCGCGAATGGGGCGAGTACGTGGACGACTGGTATGCCCACAACGCCTTGAACCGTGCCTGCCGCGCTTGGGGCGAGCACGCACAGCTGGCGCAGGCGCTGTCGTTGGCAAACACCTACGGCATGATGTTCCGCGGACAGCGCCTGTTCATCGGCGGCTGTCAGTGGCATCCCTTCGACCACCAGCGCGGCTATCATCCCGATGCCTACTTCGGCGGCCTCTACGATGCGTTCCGGCAGAAGAAGTATGCCTTCGAGGCCATCCAAAGTCAATCTTTCACCTCACCTCATCTTTTTATCGCCCATGAGATGACGCAGTCGTCGCCTAATGACGTCACCATCTTCAGCAACTGCGACAGCGTCAGGCTGACGGCCCTCGATGGCTGGAAGACGGCGACGCTGCCCGTGGTGCACGACCCCGAGGGGATGCCCAACGCACCCGTGGTGTTCGAAGGCTTCTGGGACTTCTGGCAGGCGCGCTCGCTCAGCTACACCCAGCGCTCGTGGCAGAAGGTGAAGCTGGTGGCCGAGGGCATCGTGGACGGACAGGTGGTGTGCCGCGAAGAGAAGATGCCGGCGCGGCGCAGCACCAAACTGCGGCTGTATGCCGATGAGATGGGCCAACAGCTTGTCGCCGACGGCTCAGACTTCATCGTCGTCGTCGCCGAGGTGACCGACGACAACGGCAACGTGCGGCGCCAGGCCCGCGAGCACGTCACCTTCACCGTCGAAGGCGAAGGCTCCATCATCGGCGGACCCGACATCATGGCCAACCCGCGCGTGGTGGAATGGGGCTCGGCGCCGGTGCTCATACGCTCGACACACACGGCAGGGAAGATACGCATCATCGCACGGCCCACCTTTGAGGGCATCCACGCCCCGACGGCCGACACGCTGGTCATAGAGAGCAGGCCCGCGACCGTTAGACCCATCAGACCCACCCCCGACCCCTCCCTGCGAGGGAGGGGAGAGGATACCTCTATAGACAATCATGGCGTGCAAGGTAATTACCTCCTTCCCTCACAGGGAGGGATCGGGGGTGGGTCTGCTGGGAGTAGGTCTGCCAGTGGGTCTACTTCCGAGGCCGAGCGCCGCCGCATGTTAGAGGAAGTAGAGCGCCAACAGCAGGACTTCGGCATACAGGACGTTAAATAAATATAAACTTTTATTGCTTTTTGCAAACATATTCATATAAAAGCGTTACATTTGTACGTTAAACGCGTCAACAACGACTACATAACATTCTTATTAACTAAACCAACTTTCAAAAGCGTATGAAAAAAATTTTTACTTTAGTGGGCGTGACGCTCATGGCCATGAGTGCTAACGCACAGGACATCTACGAATCTATCGTCGACGGCAAGCTGGCTCCCGAGTTTGCTGCCGTAGCCGGCGAGGGTGGCGGCGTGGCCAACAACATTGCCGACGGCAAGAGTATTGTTACGATGACGGCCGGCAAGGCTACCGTCACTGCCGTGGGCGGCACGACGCCGGCCAATGCCGATGGAGGCGCACAGCAGATCACTCCGGGCGAGGTCATCGACGCAGAGAACCATATCTACGAGGTGCAGTCGGTCGAAGCATGGAACGACATCAACTGGGGCCTGAAGAACCAGGGCGACATCGACTTCTGGTATGTCACCGGCACTGGCAACCCCTACGTGAAGATGAACGCAGTGGAGAACTCGAAGGACGGCGACTGGCTCGGCACCTACAAGGCCGACTATGTCTACTACGAGCCCGACGGCTCGCTGGGTATGCCCATCACGGGTCTCTACTACAAGTTCACCGCCACGGCTCAGGGTGCCTTCAAGGTGAAGGTGTGGGCCAACAAGGGCAACCGCAAGACCTTCGTCGTCAATGCCAAGACCATGAAGGCTGAGCGCCTGCTGGCCTCCGGCTACATCAACGGCGTGAACGATGCCGACGGCAAGAAGAAGCTGCTCACTGTCGAGCAGGTCGACTCGGTGCACCATATCTATATCTGGGGCAACTACGACAACATGGTGAAGCAGAATGAGGACGCCGCCGCTGCCGGCGAGGAGCTGCCCAACAGCGAAGAGAAGCTGGCTGAAGCCAAGGCCAGCGCTGAGGCCATGGCCATTGAGCGCCAGTATGTCATAGGCAACGGCAACCAGAACTTCTGGGGCTGGCTGACCTTCGACGTGGATCCGGGCGAGGAATACTGGGTGTTCCAGCACTCCAGTCAGATAGGCTTCGGCGGCTTCGAGTTCCATGAGGGCAAGACGGCCGAGGAGCTCATCACCGGCATCGAGGCCAAGTATGTCTACACCACCAACTTCTCTACCTACGAGGATGACGTGACCGGTGAGCGCGTGACATGGAAGGGCGAGAAAGCCGTGGGCAAGGGACAGTTTGTCAGCACTGAGGAAGAGGGAGCCGTCTTCGGCGACTACTTCCAGAACGACGGCACCGCCGTGCGCACCAGCTACTGCCTGCTGCCCGAGGACGTGCTGGCACACTCAGCCAAGACCCACGAGCTGACCATCGCCTTCTGGGTGAGCGCCGAGGGATTCACACCCGACCAGTACACCTACGCACCGATGTTCACTGCCTACGCACAGAAGAACTCTCCCAACACCTACCCGATGCTGGCCCTGCAGAGCCGCGGCTTCGCACAGGTGAACAACGCCGGATGGTGTGACTTCACCGCCGCCAACAACGTGGAAGGCAAGAACAACCTCTACAACAAGAACGCATGGGAGGCTGGCGACGCTAACTTCAAGTTCGTGGACAACTGGCTGGAAGACCAGAAGTGGCACTACTACACCGCCGTGTTCACCGACACCAACGTCAAGATCTTCATGGATGGCGAGGTGAAGAACGAGTGGAACGTCGACGGCGTCACCGACGGACAGGTTGTCAGCGGACTGTTCAACAACGGTGCCGAGCTGAAGTATGTGTGCCTTGGCGGCAACCAGGCTTGGGACTGGAACGACAACGACTCACCGTTCCGCTTTGCCCGCCTGCTCATCAAGAACACGAAGATGACTCAGGGCGAGATCAAGGCTCAGATGACGGCCGACTTCCCCGGCTGGGAGGAGTATGCCAGCGGCATCGAGGCCATTCAGGTCAAGGCACAGCCCACCACGACAGCCGTCTACAACATGGCTGGCCAGCAGGTGAGCGAAGGCTTCAAGGGCCTCGTCATCAAGAACGGCAAGAAGGTTGTTATCAAGTAAGAGCCGAGGGCTAGCCCCGGCGGAGAAACGCCGGGCACCATGGCTACAGCCCCCTGAGGGGCTAGGCTCAGGTAACACCTCCATACAACCTACACACTCAACGAGGGAAAGCCCGCATCGGGGCTTTCCCTCGTTTTATTGTCCGCGCGCGAACATTATTATCTTATTGTTTTACAAAAAACAATGAAAAAATTTGCAAAATAAGAAAAATAACTATACCTTTGCACAATGCTTACGTATGTATCAACTATTAACAATCCAAACTAAATAAACTAACTTATGAACAAATCACCATTCCTTAGTAACAAGGCCTTCTACAGCCTTGCAACGGTAGTGGCAGCTGCTGGGCTAATGATGTCGTGTGCCCAAGACGGCTACGATGACGACGAGCGCTTCGAGAGCGCCGTCAAGGGTGTCACCCTAACGTCGCCCGAAGCCGATGCCATCACCGTTACGGCCAGTGCCGACGGCAAGACGCAGACCATCACATGGCCCGTAGTGAAGGGTGCGGGTGGCTATCGTGTCAGCCTCATTGACCTGGGTAAACCCAACGAGCCCATCATCAACGACAGCCTCATTGACGGCTGTTCAGTAACTGGCAAGCGTGAAGAAGACGTGAACTACAAAGTGAGCATCCGTGCACTGGGCAACACCAAGAACCGCAACACCGAGGCCACGGCAGCCACTGAGAAGCTCTTCTCAACCTTTACGCCCACCTTTG
>JAEEPZ010000067.1 GCA_016285055.1 Prevotella sp. | reverse complement strand
TGACATTACAGACCCCACCCCTGCCCCTCCCCTTGAAGGGAGGGGATGGCTGCGCATAAATCCTTTCTGCAAAGGGTCAACTGCTATATCATTGCCATTTAAAAAGGAGGGGAAGGGCTCACGCCGTACCATCCCCAACATCGACTGAACAGCCCCGAAGGGGCGGCGGAATACAGGCAGGGGCAACGCCCCTGTAAACAGTTGACCACCAACAAATGAAGCCCTGAAGGGGCGACGGAACCAATGCGCGGGGTCCGTCGTCCCTTCGGGACTTTTGTGTGGTGGGGGGTGCCAAGATACAGGGGCGTTGCCCCTGCCAGTATCCTGTCGTCCCTTCGGGACTTTTGTGTGATGGGGGTGCCAAGATACAGGGGCGTTGCCCTTGTAAACATTTGGCCACCAACAAATGAAGCCACGAGGGGGCGAAGGAACACTCTGCCTACGTGCCATCACGATGCGCTCTCGGCGGGCTGGCGAGACTATCGGTTGAAAGCCAAGGCGGCACCGATGGCCGTGCAATACTCGGAATACTTGGGTATGTGGAAATGCACGTTATAGAGCTTCTCCAATGGTGGGAAGATCTCCTTACACTGGGGCAGGAGCGACAGATTGCCGATGAGCACCATGTCACGGCAGCCAGTGCCCTGCGCGGCGAGCACGGCGGCCGAGCCGACGGACTGCAGCACCATCGAGATGATGCCGCAGGCGATGTCCTCCTTCGGTGCATCGTTCTTGGCACGAGCGAAGATGCTGGCCGTGGCCTCCATGGGCAGCCCTGGCAGCGGCTGTGCCGAGATGTCGCCTATGAGCAGGTTGATGTGACTGATGTCGCCCTGCATGGCCAAGGCCGACACCTGCTTGATGTCGCTGGTGTTGAGCATGATGCGCGACAGGCCCTGCAGCGTGCCTCCGCCGATGCCTATGCCTCCTATGTGCTGGATGCTGTCGCCGTTGCACATCACGAAGCTGGTGCCGGTGCCCATCGACACCACAATGGCATGGTCGAGGTGGCTCTCATAGCGGGCACCGAGGGCGTCGGCTATGAACTCGTCGCAGCGGCTGGTGGCCACGGCATAGACATCGTTCTTCACATAGGCAGCGCCAACGCCGGTCAGCATGACATGCTCCACGTCGGTCAGCTCAATGTTGTTGTCGTGCAGATACTTGCCGAAGGCCCCGTAGAGCGAGGTGATGGGGTCGGCGGCGGTGATACGTATGGGTCCCTGCGGCTTGCCGTTGCGCAGTCCCACAATCTTCGTGGTCGAGATGCCCACGTCTATTCCAATGACTATTCCCACGGTGTTCAGTGTTGAGGGTTGATGGTTGAGTGACACAGGTTATAGCTTCACCTTCTTCTTGGCGCCCTTGCTCTCGTTCTGCAATCGGTCGAGGGCCGTGACGACGTAGGTGTATTTCGTCTTACCGCCGGTATAGGGCAGCTTCAGGAAGGTGTTGGTGGTGATGGCGATGATGTGCGAGGGGTCGTCGGTGTTCACCTTCTCGCCTTTGGCAAAGCGATAGACGACATATTGCCTGGCCTCGTCATTCCATGTCTTCGCCTTGGGCGCCGTCCAGAAGAGGATATAGGCGTCGTCAATCCATACGGGGCGCACGCTGCGGGGCTTTCCCGGCGCCTTCTTGTCGATGAAGGTCATCTGCGGCTGCAGGGCGGGATAGCGCCAGTACTGCTGGCGCAGATGGGTGGCGTAGTTGCCGGTGTTGTCGACGGCGGCCTTGGCATACCACAGCACAGTGCCCTGTACGGCAGGCACCTGGTCGTGCAGCTGCTGCTTTGCGGCCTGCTGGTTGGCCTTCGCCGTGCGCTCGATGTCTTCGCCGATGAAGAGAGGCCGTGCCGAGGCATGCTCGCCCCACCAGTGGATGAGCGTCTGATAGTCGGCGGCTTTGTTACCTATCTCCCAGTAGAGCTGGGGCACGCAGTAGTCGAGCCAGCCGTTGTTCACCCACAGCAGGATGTCGGCATAGAGGTCGTCGTAGTTCTGAAGGCCGTTGGTGTCGCTCCCTATGTCGGCGGAGCGCTTGTTGCGGTAGATGCCGAAAGGCGAGATGCCCACCTTGACCCAAGGCTTCGTCTGGTGCACCGTCTCGTAGAACTCTTTGATAAACAGGTTGACGTGCGCGCGGCGCTGGTCGGGCGTCTGTCCGTCAGGGATGGGCACGCCCGCCACGGGATAGGGGTAGAAGTAGTCGTCCATGTGGATGCCATCGACATCGTAGCGGCTGACGATGTCGCGTGCCACGGCGCAGATGTATTCGCGGTTCTCGGGCAGGGCGGGGTTGAGGATGATGAGGTCGTCGTAGTTGAAGCAGCGCTCGGGGTGCTGTATGACGACATGATTGATGGACAGCGCCGCGGTGCCCTTTGTCTTGGCACGATAAGGGTTGATCCATGCGTGCAGCTCCATGCCGCGTGCGTGGCACTGGTCAATCATCCACTGCAGCGGGTCCCAGTAGGGCTGCGGTGCCCTACCCTGCTGTCCGGTGAGGAAACGGCTCCACGGCTCCAAGGCGCTGGGATAGAGGGCGTCGCACTCGGGGCGCACCTGGAAGATGATGGCGTTGACGCCGTCTTTCTGCAGCTCGTCCAGCTGGTAGGCCAGCGTCTGCTGCATCTTCTCTGTGCCAATGCCCTGGAACTGTCCGTTGACGCACTGTATCCAGGCGCCACGGAACTCACGCTTCTGCGCCCCTGCTGTGCCAATGAGCAGGGAGCAATGGACCATCAATAATGATAAAACGAGGAGTAGCCTTTTCATGGTTTGTCTTTGCATTTGTTATCTTAACATCTAATAGGAGTTAAAGGAGATTTTTGGAGTTAAAGGAGTTAAAGGAGATTTTTGGAGTTAAAGGAGTTAAAGGAGTTAAAGGAGTTAAAGACATTTGTTTGTTAAGGGAGGTAAAGGGGTTTTCAGGAGTTAAAGGAGATTTTGGGAGTTAAAGGAGATTTTTTGGAGTTAAAGGAGTTAAAGGAGTTAAAGACAAATGACTCTCCACGAAAAAGCCTTTGACTCTCCATGAAACGCCATTGACTCTCCATGAAAAAGCCATTGTCTTTGGGGTGAAATCCATAGCAAAGCTATTGTCTTTAAATCCTTTAACTCCTTTAACTCCATGAAATCCTTTAACTCCATATCTTTTTAATACGCAGTCTTTAAAACCTTTAGCAGCTCCTGCGTCCAGTCTTCGCCATTGTGGGGACAGAACGTCTGTATGCCCACCTGACTGGCAGCCGCCACGTTGCGCGGGCCGTCGTCGACGAAGAGACATGCTGATGGCGATGTCTGCTCGGCCATGAGTACACGACGGAAGAAGGTCTCGTCGGGCTTCATCACCTTCATCTTGTAGCTCAGGTAGAGCGCGTCAAGATAGTGGTCGAGGGCGTGCCCCCGGCCATCGAACTCCGGCGAGAGGACAAACGACATCATATAAGGATTGGTGTTGGAGAGCAGCACCACACGGTAGCCCATGCTCTTGAGTTGCTGCAGCATATCGAGGTTGCGCTGCGGTATGTCGGCGCAGTAGCCCAGCCAGGCATGGCGGCACTCGTCGTAGGTCAGCTCGCGGCCCACCAGACGGCTGAGCTCACGGCGGAAGTCCTCAGCACTGATCTTTCCTTCCTCCAGGTCGCCGAAGATGCCGCCCTGCGTATAGGGGTCGAGGCGCTGTGCGGCGTCTTTCAGCCCTAAGGCTTCGAAGCGCCTGACAGCCTCGTCGTGGTCGATGGTGATGATGACACCGCCCAAGTCAAAAATAATAGTCTTAATCACTCCTTTAACTCCTTTAAACTACTTAAAATCTTTCATGGCACGATCCATCTCGCGTCGGTCTTCCTTTTCCTTCAGCGTCTGACGCTTGTCAAAGGCTTTCTTACCCTTGCACAGCGCCAGGTCCATCTTGGCCAGTCCCTTCTCGTCGATAAACACCAGCGTGGGCACAATGGTGTAGCCCGTCTGCTTCGTGGCACTCTCTAAGCGATTGATCTCGCGTCGTGTCAGCAGCAGCTTGCGGTCACGTTTCTGCTCGTGGTTGTTGTACGAACCAAAGAAATAGGGACTGATGCTCATGCCCTTCACCCACAGCTCGCCGTTGATGATGGTGCAGTAGGTATCTACCAGCGAGGCCTTGCCTGCACGGATAGACTTGATTTCGGTGCCAGTGAGGACGATGCCGGCTGTAAACTCCTCAATGAAGAAATATTCAAAGGCCGCCTTGCGGTTCTTGATCTGTATGGGACTCTTCTTCCTGAGTTCCTGTTCCTGTTTGTTCATTCTACGCTTACAAACTTATCTAAATTCTCATCCACA
The DNA here is from genome assembly GCA_016285055.1 of Prevotella sp. Lineage (GTDB taxonomy): Bacteria > Bacteroidota > Bacteroidia > Bacteroidales > Bacteroidaceae > Prevotella. The sequence goes on along the minus strand of JAEEPZ010000067.1, from coordinate 19,136 downwards.
TAGTGGGCGATGTGTTCTACCAGCTGTTCCTCGTTCTCCACAAACCAATCGTCGTAGTCGTCGAACTCGGGGAATCGCTCGAACAAAGCCATGAACTCCTCGTCGGTGCAGTCGCGCTCCAGCTCCTCACGGTTCTGCAGCCACAGGGTGTGCACGTCATAGAGTCGCTTCGACAGCTCGCGCATGTGCCACAGCTTGTTCACTGCCTTGGCAAAGGGATTCTTGAAAATGAAGGGGCCATAGCCGTTGTGTATCAGCTGCACAAAGCCGCCATCCATCACCTCGCTGTGCAGCGTGTCCCAGCAGAGCAGCGTCATCTGGTCGGCATTCAGCTGAGCCATGGTCTCTTCTGTCGGCTCACCGCCTATGGCATCGCGCATGGCCTGGATGATAACGTCAAGGAAAGCGTCGCTACCCTCGAGAGCGGCATTGCTCAGCATCTCGTCTTTTATGGTTATCTGTATCATACGCGTGCAAAGGTACGAACTTTTTTTCATTCCGTCACTATTCACCCCTATTTATTTTAATGATTATCCGAAATTACCCGATAGTGTGCACGCCAATATAGAAGCAAACCGACTCCACATAAGAATGTATCACGACAGATACAAACGAAGGCTTGCGGTAACTCAATTCTCCCCCTTGCAAAGGGGGAGTTAGAGGGGGATCCATCTGCGCAGAGTTTCATCCCCCCTGTCCCCCCTTTCCAAGGGGGGGAATAAGTTACTTTTGCGGCAGAACGAGTTTGCCTGATAATGAATGAGACAGAACATGATAGCAAAGGCATCCATCGGCTACATGCAGATAATCATTTTATTTTTTTGAATTTTTACGGCAAAGAGATGGCTGTTTGCAGAAAAAGCTGTAACTTTGCAAGCTGAATGTATAAAAACACATATTATTAATAATAATGTATAGAACAAAGACATGTGGCGAGCTGCGACTCGCCGATGCCGGCAGCGTTGTGACGCTGGCCGGCTGGGTACAGCGCACGCGCAAAATGGGCGGCATGACTTTCGTCGACCTGCGCGACCGCTATGGTATCACACAATTAGTGTTCGACGAGAGCGACGATGCAGCCCTCACTGACCGAGCCAACAAACTGGGCCGCGAATGGTGCATACAGGCCACAGGCGAGGTGCGCGAGCGCGAGTCGAAAAACGCAAAGATGCCCACAGGCGACATCGAGATAGTGGTGCGCGAGCTCAACGTGCTCAGCGAGAGCGTCACACCGCCCTTCACCATTGAGGACAACACCGACGGCGGCGATGAGCTGCGCATGAAGTACCGCTATCTGGACCTGCGCCGACAGGCCGTGCGCAAGAACTTGGAGCTGCGCCACAGGATGACCATCCTCATACGCAACTTCCTCGACAGCAGGCAGTTCATCGAGGTAGAGACGCCCATCCTCATCGGCTCTACGCCGGAGGGCGCCCGCGACTTCGTGGTGCCTTCGCGCATGAATCCCGGACAGTTCTATGCCCTGCCGCAGAGCCCGCAGACGCTGAAGCAGCTGCTGATGGTCTCAGGCTTCGACCGCTACTTCCAGATTGCGAAGTGCTTCCGCGACGAAGACCTGCGCGCCGACCGTCAGCCGGAGTTCACACAGATAGACTGCGAGATGTCTTTCGTGGAGCAGGAGGACATCCTTGAGGTGTTCGAGTCATTAGCCCGCCACCTGTTCAAAGAGGTGCGCGGCATCGAGCTGCCGCCGCTGCAGCGCATGACATGGCATGAGGCCATGCGCCGCTTCGGCTCCGACAAGCCCGACCTGCGCTTCGGCATGGAGTTTGTCGAGCTGATGGACCAGTTGAAGGGCACCGGCACGTTCCCCGTGTTCAACGAGGCCAACTACATCGGCGGCATCTGCGTGCCCGGCTGTGCCGACTACACCCGCAAGCAGCTCGACCAGCTGACCGACTTCGTGAAGCGTCCGCAGGTGGGCGCCAAGGGACTGGTGTACGTGAAGTTCAACGCCGACGGCACCGTGAAATCCAGCGTCGACAAGTTCTACGAGCCTGAGGTGTGGCAGAAGGTGAAGGAAGCCATGGGCGCCAAGGACGGCGACCTGGTGCTGATACTCAGCGGCGACAATGCCAACAAGACACGCATACAGCTCTGCACCCTGCGCTTGGAGATGGGCGACCGCCTCGGCCTGCGCGACAAGGACAAGTTCGTATGCCTGTGGATAGTGGACTTCCCGCTCTTCGAGTGGAGCGACGAGGAGCAGCGCCTCATGGCTACGCACCATCCGTTCACCCTGCCCAATGCCGACGACATCCCCTTGCTCGACACCGACCCTGCCCGTGTGCGTGCCGTGGCCTACGACTTCGTGTGCAACGGCGTGGAGGTGGGCGGCGGCTCCCTGCGTATCCACGACGGCAAGCTGCAGGAGAAGATGTTCGAGATACTCGGCTTCACGCCTGAGCGAGCCATGGCACAGTTCGGCTTCCTCATCAATGCCTTCAAGTACGGCGCACCGCCTCACGGAGGCCTGGCCTTCGGTCTCGACCGCTTCGTCTCGTTGATGGCCGGTCTCGACAGCATCCGCGACTGCATCGCCTTCCCGAAGAACAACAGCGGGCGCGACGTGATGCTCGACGCTCCTGGCGAGCTGGACCCGAAGCAGCTTGAGGAGCTGAACCTGAAAGTGGAAATGGCTGAGAAATAATTCATTCCCCCATATACACCCCCGTATCTTTTCTTTTCAACCGCAACGCAGGTTGATGCCCCGCGAAGCCTCCGGACGAATGCCCGGAGGCTTCGTCATTTTTGTCCGGAGGCTTCGGACGAAAAGTCCGAAGGCTTCGGACAGTTCGTCCGAAGGCTTCGGACAGTCAGTCCGAAGGCTTCGGACTTTTTTGTGCAGTGCGGACGGAACAAGACTCTCCCCCTACGCGTAAACATCCCTCCGGCTCGCCCGCAAGGATGACGGAGGAGCCTTTTTCCGCAGTGTGTCCGTTAACAAAGAGATTGATTTTCGTCAAGAATCGTTGCAGATTGTAAAGAATCTGTTAGAAATCAGTAACTTGAACGGCGCAAAAGCAGTAATTTTGCGTCCGATTTGAAAAAACATCCAATTACATATTAAATTTTAATAGTATTATGGCAGAAAAGAAAACCACTAAGAAGGCTGCTGAGACCACAGAGGTAGCAGTCAAGAAGACCACAAAGAAGGCCGCCGTGAAGGCAGAGGCCGTGTTGGCAGTCAACGCAGAGAATATCGGCTTCAAGGCCGGTGATGTGTATCAGGCTCTGGCAGCAGAGCAGAAGGCTCTTACCGTGAACGAGATTGCAAAGGCTGCAAAGATTTCGGAAGAGGAGACACTGCTGGGTCTGGGCTGGCTCTTCAAGGAGGGCAAGCTGCAGAGCACTGAGGACAACAAGATTGCTCTGGCATAAGGCACGCTATCTTGTACGACGAGCAAATACTCAGAATACTATTGGGTGTAGGCGTGCGTGGCATCAGCGCTAAGAAGCTGGCCAAGCACGTCTATAACCATTTTTGTACTTTTTTCCATCAGCCGGATTTCGACGACGTCTACCGCTACGTGAAAAACTACCTGCGGAGAAACTCACGCTCGCCAAAAGGCCTTATCAAGCGTGCAGACCGCTGGGGACACTACCGGCTGAACACCGCCAACTCAAGCGCCATACAGACACTCATGGCGCAATACAAAGAGAAAGAAGAAAAGGAAGAAAGCGAAACGCCGAAGAACGTTTTGCAAGACCTATCACTCAGCTTATTCGACTGACGAGCAGCCTCGACAGTAGATATTTGTCAGCAAAACACCCATTTGCAGAATATTTTCTGCAAAGTATTTCCGTTTTCCGATATTTTTTTATATTTTTGCAGGCAAATACCCAATTACATAGTTTTTTTCTCTTATGGCAAATGCTTTGACAAAGACAGAGTTCCACTTCGAGGGACAGAAGAGCGTGTACCACGGAAAGGTGCGCGACGTGTATAACATCAACGATGACCTGCTGGTAATGGTGGCTACCGACCGCATCTCTGCCTTCGATGTGGTGTTACCCAAGGGAATACCATTTAAAGGCCAGGTCCTGAACCAAATAGCAGCAAAGTTTCTCGACGCCACCACCGACATCTGCCCCAACTGGAAACTGGCCACGCCCGACCCTATGGTCACCGTGGGCCTGCGCTGTGAGGGCTTCCGCGTGGAGATGATTATCCGCAGTATTCTCACCGGCTCGGCCTGGCGCGAATACAAGAACGGCGTGCGCGAGCTGTGCGGCGTGCCACTGCCCGACGGCATGAAGGAGAACGAACGATTCCCCGAGCCTATCATCACGCCGACGACAAAGGCCGACGAGGGGCACGACATGAACATCTCGAAGGAAGAAATCATCGCCCAGGGCATCGTCTCGGCCGAAGACTATGCCGTGATGGAGGACTACACCCGCCGCATCTTCCAGCGCGGACAGGAGATAGCCGCCAAGCGCGGACTCATACTCGTAGACACCAAGTATGAGTTTGGCAAGCGCGACGGCAAGGTCATTCTCATCGACGAGATTCACACGCCCGACTCCAGCCGCTATTTCTACGCCGACGGCTACGAGGAGAAGCTGGCCAAGGACGAGCCGCAGCGCCAGCTGTCGAAGGAGTTTGTGCGCCAGTGGCTCATCGAGCACAACTTCATGAACGAGCCAGGCCAGACAGTGCCTGAGATGACCGACGAATACGTGGCAAGCGTCAGCGACCGCTACATCGAGCTCTACGAGCACATCACGGGCGAGACATTTGACAAGGCCAAGGAAGAAGGCGACATAGCTGCCCGAATAGAGCAAAACGTCAAGAACTGGCTAAAAGCCCAACAGCTTTAGTGACACATGACCTATCAGCAGGAGACAATCAAGCCCTACAACGACGGGGCGAAGGCAGAGCAGGTGGAGGCGATGTTCGACAACATCGCTCCCACCTACGACACGCTGAACCACCGTCTGTCGTGGAACATCGACAAGGGCTGGCGCCGCAAGGCCATCAGCTTCCTGCAACAGTATCATCCCCAGACGGTGCTTGACATCGCTACGGGCACAGGCGACTTCGCCATCATGGCCGCACAGATGCTGAAACCGAAACGCCTCGTAGGCGCCGACATCAGCGAGGGCATGATGGCCGTAGGACGCAAGAAAGCACAAGAACTTGGACTGCAGGACATCATACACTTCGAAAAGGAGGATTGCTTGAACCTGAGTTATGCCGACAACACCTTTGACGCCGTGACGGCGGCTTTCGGCATCCGCAACTTCGCCGACTTGGACAAAGGGCTCAGCGAGATGTGCCGCGTGCTGAAAAAGGGCGGACACCTGAGCATAGTGGAGCTGACCACACCTGTCAGCTTCCCCATGAAGCAGCTCTTCAAGGTCTACAGCCACACTGTGCTGCCTATCTACGGGCGTCTCATCTCGAAGGACAAGAGCGCCTACCATTATCTCACGAAAACCATCGAAGCCTTCCCCCAGGGAGAGCGCATGATGGACATTCTCAAACAGGCCGGATTCCAAGACACAGTCTTCCGGCGGCTCACCTGCGGCATCTGCACACTTTACACCGCAAAGAAAAATGGATAAATACGGACTCATAGGTTATCCCCTGGGCCACTCGTTCTCGATTGGCTACCACAACCAGCGTTTTGCCGACGAAGGCATCAACGCGAAGTACATCAACTTCGAGATTCCCAGCATCGAGCAGCTGATTGAAGTGCTCAGCCAGAATCCCGAGTTGAAAGGGCTGAACGTCACCATTCCCTATAAGGAAAAGGTGATGGAGTATCTGGACTACATCAGCCCCGAAGCAAGAAACATAGGCGCGGTCAATGTCATCCGCGTCGTTCATGAGGGTTCCAAGATTGTGCTGCGCGGCTACAACAGCGATGTCATCGGCTTCGTGCAGAGCATTGAACCCATGCTGGAGAGCTACCACAAGAAAGCCCTCGTCCTGGGCACGGGCGGCGCTTCGAAGGCCATCTGCTACGGGCTGAAGTCCCTGGGCATTGAGCCGGTCCTCGTCAGCCGCTATGAGCGTCCCGGCACCATCCAGTACAAAAGCGTCACGCCGGAGGTGGTGCAAGAGTACAATGTCATCGTCAACTGCACACCTCTGGGCATGTTTCCCAAGACCAACGCCTGCCCTGACCTGCCCTACGAGGCATTGGACGAGCGCAACATCCTCTACGACCTTATCTACAACCCCGATGAGACGCTCTTCATGCGCAAAGGCGCTGAGCACGGCGCCGCCGTGAAGAACGGCCTCGAAATGCTGCTGCTGCAGGCATTCGCCTCGTGGGAGTTCTGGACCGGCCGCGAACAGTAACTTTTTATTCAAAACATTTTTCACATTTTAGCGAATTATTATGTTATTAGTATTCACGTTATTGGGATTGGTATTGATAGGTTTCGTGACCTACGGCTTCGGCGTGGTGAATAAGCTGCCGACGAAAGTGGAAGGTCCTACGTGGGAGGACGAGGTGAATCAGCTGACCAGCAAGTTCAACGAGAAAGTGAGCGATCTGAAAGCAAACTACCGGAAGTCCGAGGCGCAGTGCGAAAAAGACCAGGAGGCCGTCAAGACGCTGAAGGCCGACGTCACGAAGACATACAACGGCTTGCGCGAAGAATACGATAATGAGGTGAAACAGGTCACCGCACCCAAGGCGAAGGCCAATCCCGTGCGGGCGTTCTGGAACAAGGTCACATACGGTGGCATCCTCGCCAGCCTTACCTGCTGCTTCGGCTCAGGCATTTACGCTGTCAGCAGTGAAGAAGAAGAGCCGACGAAAGCGGTCACAGAGACAGCGGCTTGGAATAGCGATAACATACCCATGCCGCATCTGGAGGACGCCAGCCAGTATGTAGCCAACCCCGACAAGGTGCTCTCGAGTGCAACCGTCGACAGCATGAACGTGATGCTGCAGAAGCTGGACGCAGAGCTGGGCGTAGAGACCGCCATCGCCGTCATCAACTACTGCGAAGGCGGCGAGGCTTTCCGTCTGGCACAGGACATGGGCAACAAATATGGCGTGGGACGCAACGACCGCGGCCTCGTCGTCGTGATGGCCTACGGCGACCACGACATCAACATCTCGCCGGGCACAGGCCTCGAGTCAACACTGACCGACGGCAAGTGCGGCCGCCTGCTCGACGACTATGCCGTGCCCTTCCTGAAGAAAGAACAGCCCGACAGCGCCATGCTCTACCTCACACGCGCACTCTTAGAGGTGCTGCGCGACCAGGACGAACTGTCGCCCGTCTATGAGAAGCCCCAAAGCGACGAAGAACGCGACCTGGGCATCGTGGGCATGGGCACTCTGGGACTCTGGGGGGCTCTGGGACTGTTGCGCAGCAGGCTGAGAAAGAAAGGGTTGCTGAAAGATACCATCACGCCGCTGAAGGCCGCCATGCCCAACCCCACCATAGATTTTTTCAGCGGTGATTTGGGTGCCGGCAGCACCTACGGCAGCAGTCGCAGTGGCGGCTACCGCAGCAGAAGCAGCTATCGCAGCAGTGGCAGCAGTAGCCGAGGCAGTTACGGCGGAGGACACTTTGGCGGAGGCGGCGCCTCACGCAAATGGTAAACGTTGAAGAAGTTTCATATTAACCAATTAATAAACAACAAAACTATGGACAAAAAGTACATCGGACTGGGCTGCCTCGGAGCTGTAATTCTCGTGGTGCTCGTAGTATTTTTCTGGGTTAAAGGTGCCTATAACGGCATGGTCGTAGCACGTGAAAACGGCAAGGAGGCCTTCTCGCAGATTGACATCGTGCTGAAGCGCAACTTCCAGGACCTGAATTCGCTGGACAACATCCTCGGACGTGAGGAGGAGCTGATCAGGGGAACGCTGAAAGACGTGACCGACGCACGTGCACGCGCTACCTCTATCACCATCGACCCCTCGAACTGCACGCCTGAGCAGATGAAGGCTTGGAACCAGGCACAGGGTGACTTCACACAGGCTCTCGGACGACTGATGGTGGCCGACGAGAACTATCCCGAACTGCGCGACCTACAGGCCTTCCAGGACGTGAGAGACAAGCTGTCGGGCGCCGTCAACCGCCTCGCCGAAGCACGCCGACAGTATAACGCGCAGGCCAAGGTTTACAATGTCAAGGTGCAGTCGTTCCCCAACAACATCCTCGCAGGCATGTTCGGCTTCCAGCCCATGTTCTACTATGAGGCACCTGCCGGCACTGAGGAACAGACCACCGACTTCAGCAGAAAGTAAATCTCAGCAATGGACAACCGTTCCTGCAGAAGCTGTATAAACCCATGTCTTTAGCAGGAAAAGAGAACAAGCAATGAAAAAGAACTTTCTCATATTTGCCTTGACGGCCTTTGCCGCCCTTGGCGCGTTGACTTCCTGTGAGGAAGAAGAGGAAGTGGCTCAGACCATAAACGGTGTGTGGGAGACCACCGACGTGATGTTCACCCGCACCTACAAAGGCCAGACACTGACTCCGACAAAGACTGTGCTCCGTTTTGACCAGGAGACCAGCACTTCCACCATTGGCTACGGCGTCGCAGTGGAATATTTCAACAATCAGGACATCCCCGTTGTCTACCACCACATCAAGTGGGAGGTATGGCACCGCAAGGACGGCAGCGTCGGCGTGGAGTGGTACTATCAGGAGACAAACGACAAGTTCAAGACCACCGACTACAAGCTGAACGACAAAGAGTTCAGCGGCATGTGCAGTCTGAACAACGCCGACAACGACAAGAAGCGCATCACCTTCCATCGCGGCACCATGCCCGACGTGACCCAGGTGGAGCACTGGGGCTACAATGAGCTGCTGCCCACCTGGCATCCCGTGACCTTCGAAGGAAAGATTTTCATTCAGCGCGAATACCAGGGCAAGGTCTATGAACCTAAGAACGTGGTCATCACCTTCGACTGCGAGCCTGTCTACAACACGGGTACGGTGGACGATGGCAAGGCTTTCATCAAGGAAGAGTATGAAGATGCCCCCTGGGGTACTTATCTGGCCGACAGCATCAGGTTCTGGGAGATTAGGAATTACGATAATGGTGTTGACATAATAATCAACCGCAGTGATGGCTACGACCCTTATGGTCCCCACGATTACGACTTCTCGTCAATTGAGCGTACTGAGAACGAGTTAAAGGGACAGGTGTGGGTCAAGACCAATGTCTACGAACCCTTCACCCTGAAGCGTATTGCCAATCCTGACTGGAGCGCCATCAAGAACTGGGGCTTCAGCAAATGGTTCCCAAAAACTAACTGATAGCTATGGACAACCGCTACATGCAGCGTGGCGTTTCAGCCGCTAAGGAAGACGTCCACGCTGCTATCAAAAACATCGACAAAGGCATCTTCCCGCAGGCCTTCTGCAAGATTATCCCCGACATTCTGGGCGGCGACCCGGCCTACTGCAACATCATGCACGCCGACGGCGCCGGCACGAAGTCGTCGCTCGCCTATATGTACTGGCGGGAGACGGGCGACCTCTCAGTGTGGAAAGGCATTGCTCAGGATGCCATCGTGATGAATACCGACGACCTGCTCTGCGTGGGCGCGGTGGACAACATCCTTGTCAGCTCGACCATCGGCCGCAACAAGATGCTCATCCCCGGCGAGGTCATCAGCGCCATCATCAACGGCACCGACGAGCTGCTGCAGGAGCTGCGCGACATGGGCATCGGCATCTGGCCGACAGGCGGCGAAACGGCCGACGTGGGCGACCTGGTGCGCACCATCATCGTCGACTCTACCGTTACCTGCCGCATGAAGCGCAGCGACGTCATCGACAATGCAAATATCCGCCCGGGCGATGTCATCGTGGGGCTCTCCTCAACGGGACAGGCCACCTACGAGCACCGTTACAATGGCGGCATGGGCAGCAACGGACTCACCAGCGCCCGCCACGATGTCTTCGCCAAGTATCTCGCCGAGAAATATCCCGAGAGCTACGACCACGCCGTGCCCGAGGAGCTGGTGTACAGCGGCAAGTATGAGCTACAAGACCCACTGTCGTCCCCCGAGGGGGACACCAATGTCCTAAAGCAGGGTCATGAGGCCGTAGGGGAGACTAACATGGGCCAGCTGGTTCTCTCCCCCACCCGCACCTACGCCCCCGTCATCAAGCGGCTGCTCGACGAGCTGCGGCCTGAGATTCACGGCATGGTGCACTGCACGGGTGGCGCACAGACCAAGGTGCTGCACTTCGTAGGCGAGAACTGCCGCGTCATCAAGGACAACATGTTCCCCGTGCCGCCGCTGTTCCAAGCCATCCACGAGTGCTCGGGAACCGACTGGAAAGAGATGTATCAAGTGTTCAACATGGGTCACCGCATGGAAATCTATGTACGTCCCGAAGTGGCGGAGCAGGTCATTGCCATCAGCAAGAGCTTCAACATCGACGCACAGGTGGTAGGCCACATCGAGGAAGGGCCGCGCTCGCTCACCATCAAGAGCGAATACGGAACATTCCAGTACGATTAACTCAACACTCTCTCTCAACACTCATCTCTCAACACTCATCTCTCAACACTCATCTCTCAACTCTAAACACTCAACTCTCAACCCTCATCTCTCAACTCTCAACTCCCATCTCTCAACCCTCATCTCTCAACTCTCAACTCCCATCTCTCAACTCTCAACTCTAAACTCTCAACTCTAAACTCTCAACTCATCAACTCTCATCAACCATGCTGGAACTGAACGATGTACTGCTGAAGGGCGAATCGCACACCCTTTCGCTGATGGCACGCGAGCGGCAGATCACCTGCTTGACGGGTGGTTCGCGCTGGCTCTACGCCATGCTCGGCTTCGAGCCCGTCGTGGCAGGCTTTATCAGCATTGACGGTGAGCCACTGACGACGAAGACGGCTGCTGCGCTGCGACGCCTGATGGCCTTCGCCCCGCAACACATCGATGACGTAGGTGAGATTGAGCGCTATGAGGCACCCACAGCCGACGATGTCTTCGCCCTGCGGGCCAACCGTGAGTGCAACGCTGACGCCCTGGAAGAGGAAGTGGCACAGACAGGAGTCACCGACAGCCAGCAGGCTCGCCTACTGGCTGTCGCAGTGCTGCGGCAGCGGCCCATCCTCTTGGTTGAAGAGCCGGAGCCGGCCATGCTGCCCTATCTGCGCAAGCAGGCTGCAGCGGGACGCATCGTCATCGTCAGCTCTACCGACGAAGACGTCATCAACGCCGCCGACAACGTAGTAATGGTTGGGGCAACAGAGCAAAACGTATGAAACGGAGACAGGAAGACTTTCATCCTTTGTCACAAAAAAGAAGAACAATATGCTGTATTTCGGGCAAATATCTGTTTGGGGAATCCTGCTGGTAATCGTGTTGACAGGAGCCGCCATCGCCATGCTGTGGCTGGTCGACAAGAAGACTGTGAAGAAGGCATTGCTGCCACGCATCCATCTGCCACGGGTGCCGCGCCCCTTACTGCTGCCCCTGGAAGGAGCCATGTTGCTGAGCACACTTGCGCTGACGGGCAGCATGACCCTGAGCTTGTCGTGTCATGCCTTCTGGCCCCTGTTCATCATCATGCTGCTGTGCCTCTTCTACTCCACCCCACATGCTTTCGATGTGTACCTGCGCAGTCTGAAGCATACGGTGACACACCGCCGCTACATGATAGCCAACGGCGCCACACACTTAGAAAGCATCGTACCCTGTGCGCGGCGTGCCCTGCGTGCTGCCTTCCTGCCCATGCTCTGGCAGCGCTCATCACACATGCCCTTGGCCATGGTGCTGCTCTTCAGTGCGCTGCTGCTCTGCGGCGTAACCATTTCTGCTGCTATTGTCATCACGTTGATGACATGGGCCGCAGCCATAGCCGCTGCTGTGCTGGCTATCGTGCTGACCATCTGGCTTGCTGACCGTCAGCTCTTTGACAAGCAAGGAAATATTTCTTTCTAATCTTCCCAACACTCTATTTCGTCTTCCAACTCCGGCAACTGACTGCGATGGAAGACGGGATTCTTGATGCCCTGGCGCTTCTGTTGGCGATAGTCGTCAAGCAGACGGAAAGCATAGCGCCCCAGCAGGACAATGGCCACAAGGTTGCAGGCCGTCAGGAAAGCCATGAAGAAGTCGACAACATTCCATGCCAACTCAAAGCTGGCCAAAGCCCCAAACATGACCATGACGCCGGCCGAGCAGATGCGGTAGCAGGTCATCACCTTCTGATTGGGCGTGATGAAACGGATGTTCGCCTCGCCATAATAATAGTTGCCGATGATGCTGGAGAACGCAAAGAGGAAGATGGCCACAGCCACAAACACCGGTCCCGCTTGGCCTATCTCCGACTGCAATGCCTGCTGCGTCAACGCGATACTGTTCAGCTCGGGATGCTGATAGAGTCCGCTGATGAGGATGATGAATGCCGTGCACGAACAGACCAGCAGCGTATCGGTGAAGACTCCCAGCGCCTGGATAAGCCCCTGCTTCACGGGATGTGTCGTAGAAGCTGTGGCTGCCACGTTGGGTGCACTGCCCTCGCCTGCCTCATTGCTGAAAAGACCGCGCTTGATGCCGTTCATCATCGCGGCGCCTATGCCGCCGCCTGCCATCTGCCCCAAGCCGAAGGCATTTTCCACGATGGCCTTCAGCACATGGGGGATATGCTCCACATTCATGGCAATGACAACCATGGCCAGCACCAGATAGCCCACAGCCATGAGAGGCACCAACACGGAGCTGACATGGGCAATGCGCTGGATGCCGCCGAAGACGATGAACAGCGCCATAGCTGCCAGCACCGTCCCCACCCAGAAGGGCGAGAAGCCGAAGGCCTCCTGCATGGCGCCACAGATGGTGTTGGCCTGAATGGAATTGTTTGACAGGCCGAACTGCAGGGTGATAAGTACGGCAAAAAGCACCGCCATCCAGCGCTTATGCAGCCCCTGCTGGATATAGTAAGCCGGACCGCCGATGAATGAATCCTTGTGTTTCTTCTTAAACAGCTGCGCCAGCGTCGACTCCACAAAAGCTGTGGCAGAGCCTATCAGCGCTATCAGCCACATCCAGAACACGGCACCGGGGCCGCCGATGGCGATGGCCGTTGCCACACCGGCCAGATTGCCCGTGCCGACACGAGTAGCCACCGAGACAGCAAAGGCCTGAAACGACGAGATGTGCCGCTTGCCTTGCTCATCCTTGTTCTTCCCACTGGCTGTGTCGACAGCCGACTCGGTCAGCAGGCGGAACATCTCGCCAACCATGCGAAACTGCACGAAGCGAGTCTTCCAGGTAAACCACAAGCCACAGCCCACAAGAGCCACAATCAGCACATAGCTCCAGAGCACTTCATTCAGTTGGGTGATCAGTTCATTCATCGTTAAGCATTTGGAGATGCAAAAATAGACAAAAAAACAGAAAACGCCAAACTTTCGGCCGTTTATTGATGCTTTCCCATTCTGCAGCCCACTCTTTCACGCACATTTTCAGGCATTTTCTTGAATGGTTCCCATTCTTTTTGTACCTTTGTAGCCAAATTGCTATTTGATATGCGCCATGAAAGAGAATGACTATGAGATGCTGGAAGAAAGAGATGTGTCTTTTCCTCCTGCTCACACTGCCGAGCATCTGCTCAACCAGACCATGATCCGGATATTTGGCTGCGAGCGCAGCTACAATGCCCACATTGAGAGGAAGAAGAGCAAGATGAGCTTCCATCTTGACCAGAAGCCTGACCGCAAGCAGGAGAAAGAGATAGAGCGCCGTATGAACGAACTGATCGATGCCGACCTGCCTGTCACCTTCCAGTTCGTCAGCCGCGACGAGCTGCCGCCCGAGGTGAACGCCAGCCGTCTGCCCGACGACGCAGGCGACATGGTGCGCCTGGTGTACATCGGCGACTACGACGTCTGTCCCTGCATCGGCAAGCATGTCAGGAGCACCTCGCAGATAGGACGCTTCGAAATGCTCGGCACCAACTGGGACGAGCACGAACATTCCTTCCGTGTAAGATTCAAACTGGTGGTTTAAAGTCAGAAACTGATGCGCATCAGCACCGGCAGGTGGTCACTGTAGGTGACATTCAGTGTGCGATAGTTGTAGCCTTCCAGCTCGTCGTCGTGGAAGATGTAGTCAATGCGGAACTTCTTCTTTCCCTCACGCATGGTGTACATAAATCCTTTGCCTGCTTCCTTGAAGCCATCCGTGAGGTCGCCCTTCATCTTGCGGTAGACATACGAGTAGGGCACATCGTTGAAGTCGCCGCAGAGGATGACCGGGTGCGGGCTGCTCTCTATCTCCGCTGCTACGATGTCAGCCTGCTGGCCGCGTATGGCCATGCCTCGGGTATAGCTGCCATAGATGGCCCGTAACACGGCGTTGCGCTCCACTATCTGTCCCTTGGCTTCCATCTTGTCGGCGGCGTGCAAGGCGCCATTGACACCCGTGGTCTCCAGATGCACATTGAAGACACGGAAAACGCGTCCGTTGACATCAATGTCGGCCCACATCGCGCTGTTGTTTGTATGTCCGAAGTCGATGAGCTTTGAGTCGATGATAGGATAGCGCCGGCTGAAAATGACCATGTCGGACTTTCCTTTCGCCATGGAGGAGAAATAGTTCAGGTAGTTTTCCGAGTTGTTCTTATCACCGCTCTGCTCCATGTACTCCTGCATACAGAGGATGTCCACCTCATTACTCTTCATCATCGCGAGGATGTCGCCGGCCTTGTAGCCGTTCATTTCACGGCCAAAGACATGGACGTTGTATGTTGCGACGTTCAGTCCCGGCTTTCCCGCTCCGTCGCTGCGGAACGCTCCTATCTGATAGATAGTACCGATATAGGGTATGCAGAGCAGGATGGTGACACCGGGAATGGCAGCCCAGTACCAGCGCCGACGTATGAGCCAGAATAAGAGGAGCACCGCATCTATGATAATCAGCAGCGGAAGCGCAAACACGGTAAGCGCCAATGCGGTGTTGGTAGCAGGGTTGGCATATCCGCCAAAGAGACCCATAATAATAAACACTGTCACCAAAATGGTGATGACCAGCATCATGAACGACAGATACTTATAGACAGCCAGCTTACCCACTTTCTTGTTTTGCGATTGAATGATTGTTGGGGAATGATATTCCCTCTCAACTATCGTTTCTCAGTTTTTGTTATTCTCCAATATAACGTGCTATTGTCTCAATGAGGTCTTCCACGCGGAAGGGTTTTGCCAGGAACTCATCGCAGCCGGCGGCCTTCGCCTCACGGATATTCTCGTCAAACGCGTATGCACTGAGAGCTATGACAGGCGTTTTGTTGTTCACCTCCTTGATGATGCGTGTGGCATCAAGTCCGTTCATCTCGGGCATACGTATGTCCATGAGTATCAGGTCGGGATGCTCTTCCTCGTTCATTGTCACTGCCTCTATGCCATTGTGGGCATGCAGCAGGTTGTAGCGTTTCTGCAACACGATGCGCACCAGCTCATAGTTGCTCTCCTCGTCCTCGGCCACCAGCACGGTCTTGAGCTGGTTGTCGTCTCCACGTGTGCTCACACGCAGGGTGCGCATCATCGGCGACGACGCAGCGGAGCGGTTGCTGGTTGACACGCCACCCACAGAGCCGTGGAAAGGCAAGGTAAAGGTGAAGGTGGTACCCACATTGATGTGCGATTCTACTTCAATGTGACCGCCCATCTTCTCTACAATAATCTTGCAGAGCGCCAATCCCAGGCCATAGCCTTTGTTCTGTTCAGCATCTTTCGACACGTATGCGTTGAAGATGTCGCCCAGGAATTTCGATTCAATGCCAGAGCCGGTGTCAGAGACAAAGAACTGAATGGATGCATGATTGTCAACAAGGCGGTATCCGTATTCAATGGTGCCTTTGACAGTATGCTTCAGTGAGTTGGAAATAAGATTGCTGAACACCTGTGTCAGCTTGTCTTCGTCCGTGCTCATCATCACCTGCACGGAGGGCTTGTCCCACTTCAGGTGGATAGTGTCAGGACAACGGAACTTGAACAGCTGCTTAATGTCTGCCATCATGTTGTTGAGGTCCACGTTGCTCTTCTTGATGCTGATCTCGCCAGCCTCCACACGAGAGAGGTCCAGGATTTCGTTGACCAAGCTCAGCAGACGGTGATTGTTGCTCTCTATGATTTCCATATAGTTCATCCGCTCCTGCAGCGTCTCGGTCTCAACCATGACACGCGAAAAACCTTCAATGGCATTCAAAGGTGTACGAATCTCATGCGACATATTGGCCAGGAAGAGGCTCTTCATCTTGCTAGCTTTTTCAGCCTGAAGGGCCTTTTCCTCATATTCTTTCAGCTTCTTGTTTGCCTCTTCAAGCTTGGCATTGGCCAGGCTCAAACGGTAGCTCACATCGGCAAACTTCTGAAGCAACACCTCATAATCGTCTTGATTCATCATCAACAGACATTATTGTTCAGCTTGCAAAGGTAATCATTATTTTTCTAACACTTGCATCTTTTTCGTTTTTTTTACCATTTCTTTGAATTTTATTAAGTAACTTTGCAAGCTGAATATGGATTTCAGACTCACATCACGATTTCAGCCCACTGGCGACCAGCCAGAAGCCATACGCGAACTTACCGACGGTGTAATGCGAGGCGACCGGGCACAGGTATTGCTTGGCGTCACAGGGTCGGGCAAGACTTTCACCATGGCCAACGTCATAGCCAACGTGGGACGCCCCACCCTCATCCTCAGCCACAACAAGACGCTGGCGGCACAGCTCTTCCAGGAGATGCGCGGATTCTTTCCCGACAACGCTGTGGAGTATTACGTCAGCTACTACGACTACTACCAGCCCGAGGCCTACCTGCCCACCACCGACACCTACATCGAGAAAGACCTGGCCATCAATGAGGAGATTGACCGTCTTCGCCTCAGTGCCGTATCGGCCTTGCTGTCAGGCAGAAAGGATGTCGTCGTCGTTTCTTCCATATCGTGCATCTACGGCATGGGCAGCCCCAACGCGCTGTCCGACAACGTCATTGAGATACACCAGGGACAGAACATCGAGCGCAACGCCCTGCTGAGGAAGCTCGTGCAGTCGCTCTATGTCAGAAACGACCTCACGCTGGAGCGCGGCAACTTCCGCGTGAAGGGCGACACGGTGGACATCTACATGGCCTACGCCGAGATGATACTGCGCATCACTTTCTGGGACGACGAGATAGACAGCATCGAGGAACTTGACCCCGTCACCCTCGACCGCCTGGGCCGCTATGCCGACTACAAGCTCTATCCCGCCAACCTCTTTATGACCACGCAGGAACAGACCAACAAGGCCATCCACGACATTCAGGACGACCTGGTGAAGCAGGTGGCGTTCTTCGAAGAGCTGGGCGACGGCATCAAGGCGCAGCGCATCAAGGAACGCGTGGAGTACGACATGGAGATGATCAAGGAGCTGGGCCATTGCTCAGGCATCGAGAACTACTCACGCTACTTCGACGGACGCAAGCCCGGCGAGCGGCCTTACTGTCTGCTCGACTTCTTCCCCCAGGACTTTTTGCTCATCGTCGACGAGAGCCATGTCAGCGTGCCGCAGATAGGTGCGATGTATGGCGGCGACCGTGCCCGCAAGACCAACCTTGTGGAGTATGGCTTCCGCCTGCCTGCCGCCTTCGACAACCGACCCCTCACCTTCGACGAGTTCCAGCAGATGGTGCATCAGGTCATCTACGTCTCTGCCACGCCTGCCGACTTCGAGCTGCAGGAGGCCGAGGGCGTCGTCGTGGAGCAGCTCATCCGCCCCACGGGCCTGCTCGACCCGGAGATAGAGGTGCGGCCGTCGGAGCATCAGATTGACGACCTCATGGAGGAGATTCGCATCCGCACAGAGAAGAAGGAACGCACCCTCGTCACTACCCTCACCAAGCGCATGGCCGAGGAGCTGACAGAATACCTGATGAACCACGGCGTGCAGACAGCCTACATCCACAGCGACGTGAGCACGCTGGACCGAGTAAAGATACTCAGCGACTTGCGCAGTGGCGTCTACGATGTGCTGGTGGGTGTCAACCTGCTGCGCGAAGGGCTCGACCTGCCGGAGGTGTCGCTCGTCGCCATCCTCGATGCCGACAAGGAGGGCTTCCTGCGCAGCCGCCGCTCACTGGTGCAGACGGCCGGCCGCGCTGCCCGCAACGTCAACGGACGTGTCATCATGTATGCCGACACCATCACCGACTCCATGCAGCAAACCATCGACGAGACTAACCGCCGACGCACGAAGCAGCTGAAATACAACGAAGAGCATGGCATCACTCCCACACAGATAGTGAAGGAACTGTCGGCCACCCCGCTCAACCGCGACGTCCGCCCCGACATCCGCGAGCTGCAGTCTTCAGCCATCAGCCATCAGCCTTCGGCCATCGACGTTGCTGCCGATCCTATCGTGGAGCGCATGACCCGCCCGCAGATAGAAAAGCTCATTGCCGAGACCACGCGCCGCATGAAAGAGGCAGCCAAGAAGTTGGACTTCCTCCAGGCCGCCCAGTATCGCGACGAAATCATCCGCCTGCAAAAGGAGATTGAGCTATAGCCAGAGCCTTTGAAAGGTAAGCTTCAGGGCAAATGGAGCCGGCGAATAACCAGCGAGCACCGCATGGTGTATTCCGTTAGCGGAGGCTACATTTATATATATGTCTTCTCGTTGAAAGGGCATTACGAATGAAGTTTCCTGCCGAGAAACCTTTGGTTTCCTGCCGAGAAACCGATGGTTTCTCGGCAGGAAACTTTTAAAACCCATGTTGCCTTGGAACTGCAGGATTCTCACCACGGATTTTCTTCAGACAAAAACTATGAAAGGATGCAAAACCTTGCGCTGTCTATGTGAGTTGATACCGCGAAGCGGCCTGAGAAAAAACAAATAAAAACTGTGCTGTGCGGATGGAATAAGGCATAGGTACGTCGCTAACTATGTGAGTTTATACCGCGAAGCGGCCTGAGAAAAAACCAATAAAAACAAATAAAAACAAGAAAAACAATTAGGGACAATAGCTATCGCCTTGCCCGCCGCAGGAACTCCGTGAGGCACTCCACTCCCTTCAAGGGGAGGGGCAGGGGTGGGGTCTGTAATGTCAGTAATATCCTGTCAGCGAAGAGTGGGGGCGAAGAAGTTTCAGCGAAGAGTGGGGGCGAAGAAGT
>JAEEPZ010000066.1 GCA_016285055.1 Prevotella sp. | reverse complement strand
CCGACGACATCCAGACACTGGCCGATGTGCGCAAGCTGCCGTTCACCACGAAGCAGGACCTGCGCGAGACCTATCCCTTCGGCATGTCGTGCGTCCCCCTGAAGGACTGCGTGCGCCTGCACTCGTCGAGTGGCACCACTGGCAATCCCACCGTCATCCTGCACACGAAGAAGGACTTGGACGAATGGGCCAACCAGGTGGCTCGCAACCTGTGGATGGTGGGCCTGCGGCCCGACGACGTGTTCCAGAACTCCAGCGGCTACGGCATGTTCACTGGCGGCCTGGGCTTCCAGTATGGTGCCGAGAAGCTGGGCATGCTCACCGTGCCCGCTGCTGCCGGCAATTCTCTGCGACAGATTAAGTTTATCAAGGACTTCGGCACTACGGCCATCCATGCCGTGCCGTCGTATGTCACCCGCCTCTATGAGGTGATGCGCGAGCAGGGCGTCGACCCGCGCCGCGACACGAAGCTGAAGGTGCTGGCCATCGGCGCCGAGCCTCACAGCGAGGAGCAGCGCAAGCGCATCGAGGACATGATGGGCGTGAAGGCATACAACTCCTTCGGCATGAGCGAGATGTGCGGCCCGGGCGTGGGCTTCGAATGTAAGGAGCAGAACGGACTCCACTTCTGGGAGGACTACTACATCGTGGAGATAGTAGACCCCGAGACGTTGGAGCCGGTGCCCGACGGCGAGATTGGCGAGCTGGTGCTCACCACGCTGTGCCGCGAGGCCATGCCGCTGCTGCGCTACCGCACCCGCGACCTCACCCGTGTCTTAGGACGCAGCTGCCCCTGTGGGCGCAATCATATCCGTCTCGACCGTATGCGCGGCCGCAGCGACGACATGATGGTGCTGCGCGGCGTCAACATCTTCCCCATTCAGATAGAGAAGATTCTGATGCAGTTCAAGGAGCTGGGCAACAACTACCTCATCACCCTGACCACCGACGAGGACAACGACAACATGACCGTCGAGGTGGAGCTGGCCCAGATGTTCACCGACGACTACGGCCGTCTGCAGCAGCTCGGTAAGGACATCACCCGTGCCTTGAAGGACGAGATACTGCTCACTCCGCGTGTCAAGCTCGTGCCCCGTGGCACCCTGCCCGTCAGCGAGGGCAAGGCCGTGCGCGTCGTTGATAAGCGCAAGGTTTATCAATAATGTCGTGATAACAGCCATCGTGATAACGTAATAACGTGATAACGTGATAACGGCCATCGTAATAACGTGATAACGTGATAACGTAATAACGTGATAACGAAATAACGAAATAACGCAAAAACGAAAAAAGCCATGACAATCCATCAACTTTCCATTTTCATCGAGAACCGCTCGGGCACGCTCATCAAGGTGCTCGAAGTGCTGAAGGAACAGAAAATTCAGATCATTGCCTCCACCATTGCCGACACGGCTGAGTATGGCATCTACCGTCTCATCTGCAGCGAGCCGCTGCGTGCATACGATGAGCTGAAGAAAGCCGGTGTGGCCGTCGCCCTGAGCGATGTGCTGGCCCTGGAGCTTGATGACGAGCCCGGCCGCTGCGCCGATGCAGTGAAGCTGTTCAGCGATGCTGGCATCAGCATCGCCTATATGTACACCTTCCTCTACAACGGCAAGGGCATCCTCGTCTTCCGCACCGACAACCGCGAGAAAGCCCGCGAGACCATCATCCTCAACAACCTGAAGTTCATTGCCGAGCAAGACCTCAGCAAGTGGGCGTAGCAGGAGTTGAGTAGGTTTAGTAGGTTTGGTAGGTTTGGTAGGTAAAGTAGGTAAAGAGAAGAGATTTAGCCTACTTTACCTACTAAACCTACTTTACTTACTACACCTACTAAACCTACTTTACTTACTACACCTACTAAACCTACTAAACCTTTCCTACCTACCAAACCTACCCTACCTACCCACAAAAACGAAGTGCTGCGACCCTCACGAGCCGCAACACTTACAAGCCTATGTTTAACTAAAAATCCTTTTCTCTAAAAGAAATTTTCAGCCCACAGGGCTAAAAATTTGAAAGTTTAAATGGGAGCTTCACAGCGACCACCTGTTATCCACAGTTGAAAACTTTCTTTTACCAATAACTAAAAACCTAAAACTATAAATATTACTACTAACCTAAAACAATCTATTAACCTTTTGACGGTGCAAAGGTACAACGAATTTTGTGCGCGCACAAATATTACGAAGAAAAAGTGTAGAAAAAACGCCTTCTCTTGACAAAAATCAAGCCTTGTGCACGAAAACAATGAAAAAAAGTCTCTTTTGGGGCGTTTAGTTCATAGTTTTTTGTACCTTTGACCTCGCAATGCGAATACTGATAGTCAACACCAGTGAAAGTAATGGCGGTGCTGCCGTGGCGGCCTCGCGTCTGTGCGACGCGCTGAACAACAACGGCGTGAAAGCCATGATGATGGTGCGCGACAGGCAGACCGACGACAGCACCGTGGTGACCTGCGGCGGAGGAAAGCTGAAGCAGAAATGGTGCTTCTATTGGGAGCGCCTCGTCATTTGGCTGAACAACCGGCTGAGCCGCGAAAACCTCTTCAAGGTATCGATAGCCAATGCGGGGATAGACATCACCGGCACGCCGGAGTTTCAAAAAGCCGACATCATCCACCTGCACTGGGTGAACCAGGGTCTGCTCTCACTGGGCGGACTACAGAAAATCTTGCAAAGCGGCAAGCCCGTTGTGTGGACGATGCACGACATGTGGCCGCTGACGTCCATCTGTCACCACGCCTACGAGTGTGAAGCCTACGGCACTGGCTGCAGCCATTGTCCTTTCCTGCGCCATCCAGCGAGCAACGACCTCTCGGCGCGTGTGTTCCGCCGAAAGGAAAACGTGTTGCACGGCCTCCAGCGCCTACCGTCCCCCTCCCCTCCCCTGCACTTTGTGGCCGTCAGTGAGTGGCTGGCCGAGAAAGCGCGTAACAGCGCCCTCATAGGCCACTTCCCCATCAGCGTCATACCCAACGTGCTCTCGCTGCAGCAGTTCACCATCGTGGACCGCACCGACGCCCGTACCGCGCTTGAGGTCAATGCGCGGTTTGTCATCGCCTTCGGCGCTGCACGCCTCGACGATCCTATCAAGGGCTTTGGCTATCTGACAGAAGCCCTGCACCTGCTGGCCCACTCGCTGGCATCTACGAAGAACGACACCCATCCGGCCCAGGGAAGTCAGGAGCCTGCCGACGTGCACCTGCTGCTCTTCGGCACAGTGCGCGACGCCAGCATCTTCGACAGCCTGCCCGTCAGCTATACTCACCTTGGCTATATCAACGACACCTATCGGCTGTCAGAGGTCTACTCTGCGGCCAACATCGTCGTGTCGTCGTCGCTCTACGAGACCTTCGGCCAGACGCTCATCGAGGCGATGGCCTGTGGCTGCGTGCCCGTCTCCTTCGACGGCTCTGGCCAGGCCGACATCATCACCCACGGAAAGAACGGCTACTTAGCCCGGCGGCTGTCGGCTGAAAGCCTGGCCAACGGCATGGAGTGGGGCCTGAAGAAGTCGGAGAGCGAAGGTGCCGCGCTGCGCAAGGATTTGCGACGCTCGGTGGTGCGCCGCTATGGCGAGAGTGTGGTGGCCAACCAATATATGAATCTTTACCAATCCCTTATCCCGCAAAAATGACTAAGTTCACCGTCGTCACCATCACCTACAACGCAGAGGACGTGTTGCAGCGCACCCTCGACAGCGTGCAGACCCAAACCTACGAGGACGTGGAGCATCTCATCATCGACGGTGCCTCGACCGACGGCACCCTGGCCCTCGCCGAAGCCTACAAGGCACGCAGCGACGCCTCGGACAACGGGCACAAGGTCATCGTCCGCTCAGAGCCCGATGACGGCATCTACCACGCGATGAACAAAGGGCTGACGCAGGCCTCGGGCGACTATGTCATGTTTATGAACGCCGGCGACAGCTTCCCGCATACCGACACGCTGGAACAGATAGCGCACCGCTGTCACCTGAACGAGCTGCCAACCGACTCGCTGCCCGCCGTGCTCTACGGCAATACCGACATTGTGGACAGCCACGGCCAATATCTGCACCCGCGCCGCCTGCAGCCGCCCGCGAAGCTGACGTGGCGCTCCTTCCGCCAAGGCATGCTGGTGTGCCATCAGGCGTTCTACGCCCGCACCGACATTGCGAAGAACCTGCAGTATGACACGCAGTATAAGTATTCGGCCGATGTGGACTGGTGCATCCGCGTGATGAAGGAAGCCGAACGCCTCGGCTTGCCCTTATTCAATATTGGTATGGTGGTGGCCAACTATACGGAAGAGGGCGCAACGACGCGCCATCACCGCGAGTCGCTGCGCGAGCGCTACCGGGTGATGGCCCACCACTATGGTCAGCTGAGCACCTTCTTCATGCATGGCTGGTTTGCCGTGCGCTCGCTTTTTCGCTGAGCATAGCCCGAAGTGTTTGAAGCCCCGTCGGTTTTAGCCATTTAAAACTGTCCGCTTTTTTTCTTTACATTTCGTACTTTTTGTCCGAAGCCTTCGGACGACGAGTCCGAAGCCTTCGGACAGAGCGTCCGAAGCCTTCGGACAAACAGTCCGAAGCCTTCGGACTTTTTGGGGCGTGTTCTGTTACCCGATGTCGAGCAGCCCGTCGGGCAGGCGCATGGTGATGCGCTGCGCATCGTCGTCAATGCTGACGACCAAGTCATCGGTGGCGGGGATAAGCATGCCGTTGTCAAGGCAGAACAGCACGTTGGCCGTTGTCTCGTCGATGTCGGTGATATGTCCTACGGCCTGCCCCGTCGCATCGTCTATCAGTTCGAAGCCCACAAAGAAAGACCAGGTGTAGTCTTCCTCGTCGTTGTCGGCCAGACGTCGCGGAAAGAACACCTCGCAGTTGGTCAGTTCGCGGGCCCGCTCTACGGTGTCTACGTCCTCGAACTTGATGAGGGCGGTGGTGTCGGTCTTAAACCGGTATTCCTCCATGAAGAACGGCACAAGGATGCCGTCGACCTTGAGGATGAGGTATTCGGCGTCAACGCGGTCGAACACGTCGTCGTCGACCTGCATCGTCACCTCGCCCTTCACGCCGTGGGGCTTGCCAAGGCGACCTATGCGGAATACTTCTTCTTGCTTAATCATGGGACTTATAAGACTTATATGACCTATAAGACCTATAGGACTCATAAGACTTATAAGTCTCATAAGACCTATAGGGTCTATAGGTCCTATGTCATTCTTGAGATTTTAGCTCCGAGAGCGTTGAGGCGGCTCTCTATGTTCTCATAGCCTCGGTCTATCTGCTCGATGTTGTCGATGCGGCTGACGCCTTTGGCGCTGAGGGCTGCGATGAGCAGGGCGATGCCGGCGCGGATGTCAGGGCTTGACATACGCCCGCCGCGCAGCTGCAGCTTGCGGTCGTGACCCACGACGACGGCACGGTGAGGGTCGCAGAGGATGATCTGTGCACCCATGTCGATGAGCTTGTCGACGAAGAACAGGCGGCTCTCGAACATCTTCTGATGGAAGAGCACACTGCCGCGTGCCTGCGTGGCCACAGTGATGAGCACCGAGAGCAGGTCGGGCGTGAGGCCGGGCCACGGTGCGTCGGACAGCGTCATGATGCTGCCGTCGATGAACGACTGCACCTCGTAGTGGCGCATACGCGGAATGAAGAGGTCGTCGCCCTCCTCTTTCACCTTGATGCCCATGCGGCGGAAGGTGTTGGGGATGATGCCCAGGTTTCTCAGCGACACGTCCTTGATGCGGATGCCGTCGCCCACCATCGCTGCCATGCCGATGAACGAGCCCACCTCGATCATGTCGGGCAGGATGCGGTGCGTCGTGCCGTGCAGCCGGCTGACGCCTTTGATGGTCAGCAGGTTGGAGGCGATGCCGGTGATGCGTGCCCCCATGCTGTTGAGCATGCGGCACAGCTGCTGCACGTAGGGCTCGCAGGCGGCATTGTAAATCGTCGTGGTGCCGGTGGCCAGGACTGCTGCCATGATGATGTTGGCCGTACCCGTGACGGAGGCTTCGTCAAGCAGCATGTAGTTGCCCTTCAGTGTTGAGAAATGAGAACAGGGAACAGAGGATGGGGAATTATGAATAGCGCTGATTTCGTAGACGCCCCGCTCGGGCACAGGGTTGAAGTGCGCCCCGAGGCGCTCGAAGCCAAGGAAATGGGTGTCGAGGCGCCGCCGGCCTATCTTGTCGCCGCCGGGTTTGGCAATGACGGCCTTGCCCATGCGAGTCAGCAGCGGGCCTATCATCAGCACTGAGCCGCGCAGCTGTGCACACTTCTGCACGAAGGCATCGCTCTGCAGGTAGTCGAGATTGAGCGAGTCGGCCTGAAAGGTGAGGGTGTTAAGAGCTGAGTGTTGAGAGTTGAGCGACTGTTCCTCATGGGCAGAGTGAGCAGGAGTAATGTCACTCAACTCTGAACGCTCATCTCTCACCCTGACCTTCACCCCTATCTCTCTCAGCAGCTGGATGAGGTTGTTGACGTCGCTGATGTTGGGAATGTTGCTGATGGTTACCGGCTCGCTGGTCAGCAATGTGGCACAAATCACCTGCAGGGCCTCGTTCTTGGCGCCCTGTGGCGTGATGGTTCCACTCAGTGTGTGGCCTCCCTCAATGATGAATGATGCCATCGCCTACTTCTTCTTCTTTCCCTTTTTGTTGTTAACAGGCATCTCGTCTGCGGGTACGAATCGTTCAAGGGAGATTTTGTTCAGGTCGAGCTGTATCTTGCCGTCGGTATATTCTGCCAGGTCGCTGATCACCTTCTCGTCGTCTATGGAGCCATGCCCCCAGAGCACGAGGTCGCGCTTCATCTGGTTGGCGGTGTAGTTGGCCAGCTGGTCGCGCTCGGCACCATCGGGCATCTGCTTCAGCCTCTCCCACAGCTCCTCCACCAGTCGGCCGTAGTGCCTCAGACGGATGCGGTTGGCCGGCCGCCCCATGGGCTGCGGCTTTGCGTGGATGTGCTCCGCGTCGCTCACGTCGTAGGGCCAGTCTATGTCAAGGCTCTTGTGGCTCATCAGGTAGAGATGGTCCCACAGCGTCTGCTGGTAGCCGGTGTTCTCGCGTATCTGCGGATCGCGTGTCTCCATCATCTTCACGATGGTCTTGGCGCAGCGCAAGCGCTCGTCGCGGTCGGGCAGGCTGATGGCATAGTCCACCATCTTCTGTATCTCACGTCCGTACTCCGGCAATAGAAGCGGTTGCCGCTGGGTGTTGTAGTCTAATCCTTCTATATTCATGTTTCAAGTAATTTTTTCGGCATCTTGGCCACGAAGTCCTTGAGGTAGAACGGCTCGTAGTAGGCCACGTCCTCTGTCTGCCCGTTCAGCAGGCGCCGCTCGGCCAGTGGCTGCATCCAGCGTGCCACGGGCATGATGCCGGCTACAAGGAAGGCATTGTGGTGGCCGATGGTGTCCATGCACTTCGCTGCCCCGGGGCCGAAGAAGTAGACGGGCCGTTGGTCGAGCCATTGGCGATAGGTGTCGCCATCCACCACGTCGGCCTGTATGCCGCGCACCTCATGCAGCGCACGGTCGTAGAGGGCGGCATAGACCTCCATGCGGCGGGCGTCCATCATCGGGCAGAGCAGCGCGTCGTCAGGCAGCTCTGTGAGCAGCGTGGTGTGCGCGGCGCGGTCGGTGACCTTCAGCTGCTGGCTCAGCAGCACGGGGACGCAGAGCAGCTGCAGCGTGGGCACACTGATGAGCTTCAGGTCGCGGCCGCAGCAGATGCCCTTGGCCATCGACACGCCGATGCGCAGGCCGGTATAGGAGCCGGGCCCGCCGCTGACGGCCACCGCGTCGAAAGGAATGGCATGGCTGTCGGTAAACGACATAGCTTCGTCAATCATCGGGCCTAAACGCTCGGCGCTGGCGCCCTTCTCGGTGCTGGCGCTCTCATCGTGATAGATGACCTGAGAGTCTTCGCTGACGGCCACGGAACACATCTGTGAACTGGTTTCAATATGCAGGATGCACGACATGTTTTTCGCTTCGTTTTTATTGTTATAGGCTGCAAAGGTACGAAGAAGCATGAGAAAAACCAAGAAATTTTTGCTTTTTCTCTTGTCTTTTCGTAACTTTGCACACATGAAAGCAAATAACGAAACGGGCATCCACCCTTTTGCCGCCACGTTGCTGCGATGGTATGAGGAGCACGGGCGGCAGCTGCCGTGGCGGGGCACGCACGATGCCTATCACATCTGGCTCAGCGAGGTTATCCTTCAGCAGACGCGCATCGAGCAGGGCCGCGACTACTGGCAGCGCTTTGTCGACCGCTGGCCATCGGTGCAGCTGTTGGCCGAGGCCACCGAGGAGGAGGTGCTGCGCATGTGGCAGGGACTGGGCTATTACTCGCGTGCCCGCAACCTGCTGGCTGCCGCACGCCAGGTGGTGGCTATGGGCGGCTTTCCGCAAAGCGTCGAGGGGCTGCGCAGCTTGAAGGGCGTGGGGCCTTACACCGCCGCCGCCATCGGCTCGATGGCTTTCGGCTTGCCCGCCGCCGTGGTCGACGGCAATGTCTTCCGGGTGCTCAGCCGTCATTTCGGCATCGATACGCCCATCAACAGCACGCAGGGCCGGCATGTCTTCGACGAGCTGGCGGCACAGCTGCTGCCGGCTGCTAAGGCTGCCGACTACAACCAGGCCATCATGGACTTCGGCGCCACCTGGTGCACGCCGCTGTCGCCGCGCTGTGCCGACTGTCCGCTGGGCGACACGTGCGTGGCGCTGGCTCACCACAGCGTATGCCTGCTGCCTGTCAAGGAGCGCAAGCTGAAGGTGCAGACGCGCCGCCTCCTATATATATATATAAGATGTAAAGGGCAGACGGCCATCCACCGCCGTGGCGAGGGTGACATCTGGCAGGGATTGTGGGAGCCCCTGAACCTCAGCGATGCCGCCGACGCCACCACAGCAGCTGATGTTCTTGCCTCCGCCAGCTCCCTTCTTGGCCCTGCCTTCGCCGCCACCAATGCGTCCAGCGGTTTCCCCGCCCCTCGGCTCACGCTCGTCAGAAAGGGCGTGCGCCACGTCCTCACCCACCGCATCCTGCTGGCCGACTTCTACCTGCTGGAGACCGACGAGCGCCCCACGCTCCCTCCCGACTACATCTGGATCAGCGAGGCCGACATCGACGCCTACGCCATACCCCGCCTCATCGAAATCCTGCTGGAAGCCATAGCCGACACGAGCCAGCCATCCGAAAAGCGGAAGAAAATGAAGGAAAATGAAAAAAGAGAAGAATCACTGTAACTTTTGCTTCGCACAGTCGTCTTAATCATTAGAGAGGATGAAAGAAATCAGCTTCTTCCGCACCAACATCCTGCCTTTGAAGAACGAACTCTTCCGGCTGGCATTGCGCATCACTCTCAACAGAGCTGATGCCGAGGATGTAGTGCAGGAAACGATGCTGAAAGTATGGAACCGCCGCGAGCAGTGGAGCGATCTGGACAGCGTGGAAGCCTTCTGCCTCACCATCTGCCGCAACGTGGCGCTCGACAAGATGAAACGCGCCGACAACCAGAACGCATCTCTCGAAGAGGGAGGGGGATATGAGCGGGTGGACCGCTCCTACGCCGCCAACCCCGAAGAGCAGGCCGTACAGCGCGACCGCGTCGAGCTGGTGAGAAAGCTGGTCAGCCAGCTGCCCGAGAAACAGCGCACCTGCATGCAGCTGCGTGACATGGAGGGCAAGGCTTACAAAGACATCGCGCAGGTGATGGGTATTACGGAGCAACAGGTGAAAGTGAACATCTTCCGTGCCCGACAGGCCATCAAACAAAAGTTCCTACAAATAGAACAACATGGATTATAAATACATAGAACAACTGCTTGACCGCTACTTCAGCGCGGAGACCACCGTGCAGGAGGAGCAAATCCTGAGGACCTTCTTCGCGCAAGGCGATGAGGAGATGCCGCAGGAGCTGAAGCAGTATGCCCCGTTGTTCGCCGCCTTCAACGACGATGCCGTGCTGGGCGATGACTTCGACAAGCGCATCCTGGACATGCTGCCTGCAGAGACCGTTGCCCTGCAGCCCAAGCAGGTGAAGGCGCGCACCATCAGCATTGCCGAGCGCCTGCGCCCGCTCTTCAGCGCCGCGGCCATGGTGGCCATCCTGCTCACCGTGGGCAATGCCATCAACCAGTCGATGCGGCCCGACACCACGTGGATGGATGCTGACGAGTATGCCAGCATGATGGTTGACAGCCAAGAGCCTGCCGTGGCCTACGACCAGGTGAGCGACTCGCTGACGCTGGCGAAAGACAACATCCTCACCTCCATACCCACCGATTCGCTGCTGGGCAGCAACGTGGACTGAACGAAACAGAAATTATTTCTATGCTTTCTCTATAACATATCATTTAGGATTAAAACAATCAAAAGCTGCGAAGCTTCACATTTTTCCAAAGAGTAAGAGCCGACGGTCAAGCGTGACTGTCGGCTCTCTCTTTTTGTCCTTACGTCATTTGGCAGCGCCGTCCAACGCTATCACGCGGAGCGAGTAGGGCGGCAGGGTGAGCGGCGCGTCGGTGGTGAGGCGGACGGCTTTGGCGTGCTGGTCCTCGATGCTGCCGGTGAACTGCTCGCAGTCGACGGTGGAGGGCAGGGTGAGGCCGTCGGCCGTCAGCTGGAGGGTGACGGGCAGGGCGTTGACGAGCTTCAAGTAACGCTTGCCCGTACGCGAGTCGCTGACGAGGCTGGCGCCTATGCGGTGGCGCAGATTGCTGACAGCATCGCCGGAAACCTCGGTGCATACCCACGTGTCGCCGCTGTTCACCGAGAAGAGCCGCTGCACCTCGTAGGCCGGCGTGGTGCGCACGTCGGTGTTCGAGAAGTAAATCATGTCGGGGTTCCAGTTCGAGTGTCCGTCCTTGCAAAGCATCGGGGCATAGCTGGTCATCTCCACGATGTCGCCATTGCGCTCGATGTCGGTCAGGTAGAGCGCCTCGGCCAGCGCCGTCTCCACATTGGGGCGCTTCACCCGTGTGCTGGCGGCCCATTCGCCTAAGTACACCTTGGTAACGGAAGCCCCCCCTACGGCCCCCGAGGGGGCTTCATTACTGGGCTTGCCCACATTTGTGTCCCCCTTGGAGGACGACAGAGAGGCCGTTCTTGGGTAGTTGTCGTAGTAGTCGCGATGATGCATGAACCAGCCGGTGCTCTCGTAGTAGTGCTCATCGGTCATGTACTGCAGGTCAGGATGCTTACGGGTAAAATCCCAGCCCTCTATGTAGTCGGCGCTGGGTGTATGGAACGGGCCGACGGTGCCGCAGAGCTTTATCTCAGGATGGCGCTGGCGAATGGCCTTGCATATCATCTCGTAGCGCTCCTCGAAGACCGTGCCGATGATGTCCTCGTTGCCAATGCCCAGGTATTTCATGTTGAACGGTGCGGGATGTCCGGCGTCGGCGCGCAGTCGTGCCCACTCGTTGGTGGCGGGGTCGGCGTTGGCCCACTCTATGAGGTGGCAGAGCTCGTCGATGTATGCCGGCATGTCGCTCATGGGTATGCCGCCCTGCTGTCCGCCGATGCCCTCAGCATTGGCAACCGAGTTCTGGCAGGGCACGCCGGCAGCCAGCACGGGCAGGGGCTCCGCTCCGATGTCCTCGCAGAACTGGAAATACTCGAAGAAGCCGAGGCCGCGCGTCTGATGGTAGTTCCAGATGTTGAAGTCGGGCTTGCGCTGCTCCAAGGGGCCCACGGTGTGCTGCCAGTGGTAGATGTTGTCCAGGCCCTGCCCATGCGTCATGCATCCGCCGGGGAAGCGCACGAACTTCGGGTGCAGCGCCTCGATGACCTCGGCCAGGTCCTTGCGCAGGCCGTTCTTGCGGCCTTTGAATGTGTCCTGCGGGAAGAGCGACACCATGTCGATGGCAGCCTCGTGTCCATCCTTGCGAGGCAGGAGCAGCAAGCGGGCGTTGCTCTCCGTGCGCGAGGCGGTCAGCGTGCACTCATAGCGTTTCCAATCGGTGCTGTTGGCCTTGACGGTGGCTTTGGCGATGGCGGTGCCGTCGCTGGCGCAAAGCCACACGTCAAACTGCTTCTTGCCGCGCACGAAGATGCTGAAGTCATATTTCTTGCCCATTTCAACGGCTATTCCGTCCCAGCCCTCGTTCCACAGCGAGTCGTTTCTCAGCAGGGCGTAATGCGGGTTCTGTGAGCTGAGCGGCTGGTCTTGGGATATGGTGATGGGCGCCGGCGAGTGCCAGGCGGTGGTGGCCGTCCATCCTCTGTGGTCTCTGCCGCTGTATTCGAAGTCACGGTTCTGGATGAGCTCGGCATAGAGGCCGCCGTCGGCCGCATAGCTGATGTCCTCGAAGAAGATGCCGATGAGCTTGTCGCTGATGGCCTTCGTGCTGTCCGGCCGGACGGTGAGCGTGGCGTTGAGGACCGGCGGCAGATGGCTGAGGCGGTCCTTGTCGTCGTGCATGCGCTCACTGCTGAGACGGGCGTCGTTGGCCAGCGTCTCGAAGTGGGTGCGCAGGTGCTGCACCACGTCGGCAGTGACGGCAAACTTCTGTCCGCTCATGACTTTCCCGTCGATGCTCGCGCTGTCACGCTGCCACATTTTCTCGTCGGCAAAAGGCATGGCGATGTCGTTGGTGAAGCGCCTGAAATCGGTGGAAGCAGCGATGCGTCGTGCCTGCCCCTGTGCGTCGCGGTAGTAGATGTTGAAGCTGTTGTCCATCGGCTTCACCACGGGCTGCAGGCACTTGGCCGATGCCACGCGCGGATAGTCCTGCGGCCGCCACGTCACGAGGTCACGGCTATAGGCTGCGGCGAAGAGCGGCGCCGTGTTGTTCACCTGAAACGCCAGTCGCCAGGTGCCGTCCTTGGCGCGGCACAGCGAGGGGTGATACATGCGTTTCTCAGCGCCCCACGTGCCGTAGTCGCTGCTGCACAGCTGTCCGAGGTGCTGCCATCCGGTGCTGTCCTTCACGGCGGCGTGCAGGCCTTGGCGCTCGTTGGGCGAGTAGATGAAGATACTGTCGGTCTGGGCCTTCGCCGTGAGGGCGGTGCCGACGGCCAACGCGGTGAGAAGGATTCTGGCTGATGTTTTCATGTGGCTTTCTCTGTGGTTAAGACTATTCTTCTTGATAGAGTGTGACGTGGCCCTGCTGCAGTGATGCCTGTACGTCGATGAGTCGCTGGTTGCGTGAGCCTCGGAACCGGAGTGTCTCGTCGCGTTGTGCCTTGACGAAAGGCCCGTCGACCAGCACGTCGAGCAGTTCGAGCAGCGCCCGCTGTCGCGGATTGTTCAGCAGCTGTTCGAAGGTGAACCCGGTGTAGCACCAGATGTCCTTCTCGGGTGTTCGCTGCCGTATGGCGCGTGCCAGCTCGGCGAATCCCTCGGGCTGGTACATCGGGTCGCCGCCTGTGAAGGTGACGTTGGCAAAAGGGTCGGCCTCGATGACGCGCATGATGTCGTCGGTGCTCATGGCGCGTCCTTCCTCGAAGTCCCACGACTGCGGGTTGTGGCAGCCGGGGCACTGGTGGCGGCAGCCGGCACAATAGATGGCGGTGCGGAAGCCCGGCCCGTCCACCATCGTGTCTTCTATGATGTTGATGACGCTGATCATGGATGCTCAATCACTATTTTTGTGCAAAGGTAATACAAAAATCTATGATTTGAAAAAGAAATCAGAAAAATGATGCCGCTAAAAAGCCCTACTTACAACTTTTTTTGTACCTTTGCCCTCACGAATGGACATTCTTCAGCAGGACATCATGTACTTGCCGGGCGTAGGCCCACACCGCAAGAAGCTGCTAAGCGACGAGCTTGGCATCAATACCTTTGGCGACCTGCTGGAGTACTTCCCCTACAAATACGTTGACCGCAGCAAGTTCTACACCGTGCGCGAACTGTCGGGCGAGATGCCCTTCGTGCAGGTGGTAGGGCGCATCCTCAGTTTCGAGAAGTTCGAGATGAGTGCCCGCAAGACGCGTGTCGTGGCTCATTTCTCCGACGGCACCGGCATCATGGACCTCGTCTGGTTCAACTACGGCAAGACCATCATGACGAAGTACACCATCGGCAAGGAGTACATCGTCTTCGGCAAGCCGACGGTCTTCAACAACCGCATACAGATCAGCCACCCGGAGATAGAGGAATACAGTGGAGAATGTAGAGTGGAAAGTGTAGAGTATGCTGCCGCCATCCCATCAGCTGAAGGAACGGCGGCAGCAAACCCTCCACTCTCCACTCTCCACTCTCCACTAAGCATGCGCCCCTATTACAACACCACGGAGAAGATGAAGAAGATGGGGTTGACGTCGCGCGGCATGGAGCGCCTGACGCAGACGCTGGTGGCGAAGATGAAAGAGCCGCTGCCCGAGACACTGCCGCCCTTCATCCTGCAGCCTCACTACTTCATGGGGCGCGACGCGGCCCTGCGCGCCATCCACTATCCGCAGAACGCCAAGGAGCTGGAGCGGGCAAGGGTGCGTCTGAAGTTCGAGGAGCTGTTCTTCGTGCAGCTCAACATCCTGCGCTATGCCAGCTATCAGCGGCAGAAGTATCGCGGCTACATCTTCCGCCGCATCGGCCCCGTCTTCAACGACTTCTACAAGAAGAACCTGCCCTTCGAGCTCACCGGCGCCCAGAAGCGGGTGATGCACGAGATACGCGCCGACCTCTGCTCCGGCCGTCAGATGAACCGCCTGTTGCAGGGCGACGTGGGCAGCGGCAAGACGCTGGTGGCGCTGATGGCGATGCTCATAGCCATAGACAACGGCTACCAGGCCTGCATCATGGCGCCGACGGAGATACTGGCCGAGCAGCACCTGCAGACCATCAAGGCGTTTCTGCACGACATGCCGGTGCGCGTGGAGCTGCTGACCGGCATCGTGAAAGGCAAGAAGCGCAGCGAGGTGCTCGACGGCCTCCTCGACGGCTCTGTGCACATCCTCGTGGGCACCCATGCTGTCATCGAGGACACCGTGCAGTTCCACAACCTCGGCCTCGTCGTCATCGACGAGCAGCACCGCTTCGGCGTGGCACAGCGGGCAAAGCTGTGGAGCAAAGCACAAACCCCACAAGCCCCCCCTTCGTCCCCCGAGGGGGACACTCATGCTGGCAAGCCCGCCTACAAATCATATGAAGCCCCCTCGGGGGCAGTAGGGGGGGCTTCCTTGGGGGCCTTCATCCCCCATGTCCTTGTGATGACCGCCACGCCCATCCCGCGGACGCTGGCGATGACGCTCTACGGCGACCTCGACGTCAGCGTCATCGACGAGCTGCCGCCGGGACGCAAGCCCATACGCACCACACACGTCTTCCAGAGCCGCATGACCTGGCTCTACGACGGTATGCGCAAGCAGATACTCGAGGGACGGCAGATATACGTCGTCTTCCCCCTCATCGAGGATAAAAGTGAGGAGGAGGATGGGACGCGAGGCGTGAGAGGGTCTCAGCAGCAGGGCACGCCGCTCACCCCGCTGGAGAAGGGCTTCGAGGTGCTGAAAGAGGCCTTCCCCGAGTTCCGGCTGAGCAAGGTGCACGGCAGGATGAAGCCTTCGGAGAAGGAAGAGGAGATGGCACGCTTCGTCAAGGGCGAGACGCAGATACTCGTGGCTACGACCGTCATCGAGGTGGGTGTCAACGTGCCCAACGCCTCCGTCATGGTCATCCTCGACGCCCAGCGCTTCGGCCTCTCGCAGCTGCACCAGCTGAGGGGCCGTGTGGGGCGCGGCGCCGACCAGAGCTACTGCATCCTCGTCACGCCCTACCAGCTGAGCGAGGAGACGCGCAAGCGCATCGACATCATGTGCGAGACCAACGACGGCTTCCGCATAGCCGAGGCCGACCTGAAGCTGCGCGGGCCGGGCGACTTGGAGGGGACACAGCAGAGCGGCATGGCCTTCGACCTGAAGATTGCCGACATTGCACGCGACGGACAGCTGGTGCAGATGGCACGCGACGAGGCGCAGCGCATCATCGACGCCGACCCGATGCTCGAGCAGCCGCAGCACCAGATGCTGCTCACACGCCTGAAACAGCTGCGCAAGAGTGCCATCGACTGGAGCAAGATTTCTTGAGAAGCTGTTCTTGCCTGTTTTTTCGTGCTGTACAGATGGAGTGACATAGTTGCGTCGCTAATTAAGTCAGTTTGTTCCGCTAAGCGGACTTAGAAAAAACAAATAAAAACAAGAAAAACAAATAAAAACAATTTGGGACAATAGCTTTTCTATGGATTTCAACCCATGTGAGAACCCTGCAGTTTCAAGGCAGCATGGGTTTTAAAAGTTTCCTGCCGAGAAACCATCGGTTTCTCGGCAGGAAACCAAAGGTTTCTCGGCAGGAAACTTTTGCATAAAAGCATCCGATTTTGGTGCAGAGGGATGGACGGAGCCCCAGATGGCAAAAAAAATACATGCTGTACGGATGGAGTCACTTAGTTATGGCGCGAAACAGGTCAGTTCGTTACCCGAGTTCTGTCGTCCCTTCGGGACTTTTTGCTGCGTCTTACCCGCTGCGTAGCTCAATGCGCAGCCATCCCCTCTTGAACCCTGCCCTTACGGGGAGGGGCAGGGGTGGGGTCTGTAATGTCAGTAATGTTCTTTGCTGCCACTCCTTCGCTGCCACTTCTTTGCAGCCCGCTCTTCGCTGAAACTTCTTCGCCCACACTCTTCGCTGACAGGATATTACTGATATTACAGACCCCACCCCTAACCCCTCCCCTTGAAGGGAGGGGATGGCTGCGCATGAATAGGTCAACTGCTATATCATTGCCAAAGAAAGAGGTGGCAGTACAGGTGCAGCAGATGTCGGAAGAGACGCTACAAGAGGCTATGCGTGTCATGGCTGCCAACCGAAAGAAAAAACAGTGATGGAAAAAGCATCCCACTGGGACCTGGGCCAGACATGGAATGAATAAGGCTGACAGATAGCCGTGTCAGGGTTCCTCAGTTGCGCCATTGCAAACGTTTGCACCATTCTTCGCGCTTATTCTTGCAGAAAGAGAAGGGAGCGGAGAAAAAAAGTGCTAACTTTGCGGTAGACTAATAACTGAGGAACCATGACAAAGCTTATTTTCAACTTAGAGTATCAGACCAGCTTCGGCGAGCAGCTGATGCTGAATATGCTTGACAGCACCTCGTCAGGCGCAGTAGCTACACACCCCTTGCAGACCCACGACGGACGGCATTGGTGGTGTGAGCTGTCGTTGGGTGAGCTCGCTCAACTCTCAACACTCAACACTCATCACTATCTGGATTATTATTACAGCGTCTGCCGCGGCGACGAGCAGATGCGCCACGAGTGGCTGGCAGAGCCTCACCGCTTAGAGCTGGCCGCCGTCAAGGGTATGCGCTATGTGGTGTACGACCACTGGCTCGACATTCCCGAGGATGCCTATCTCTACTCGTCGGCCTTCACCGACTGCGTGATGCGCCGCGAGCGCCAGTTGAGCACACCGGTGGAATACCGGCGCACGGTGCGCATCAAGGTGCGTGCGCCGCAGCTGCGACAGAACGAGTGCCTGGCCATCGTAGGCGCCTCTGCCTACTTAGGCAGCTGGGACCCTGACTTGGCTCTGATGATGACCGAGCACGAGTGCCACGAGTGGGTGGTGAGCCTCAATGCCGACCGCCTGCCGGGACGCTTTGAGTTTAAGTTCATCGCAGCAAACATGACCGGCAGAACGCCGAGGAAGAACCCGGACGACACCGAAGAAGTACGAGTGGACCCGGCCTTGACCGATGCCGACCGCTACTGGGAGACAGGCGACAACCGCTTCATCGACCTGCCTGCCGTGGGCGTGCAGAAAGACGGCGTCTTCGTCTACGAGCTGCCGCAGGCCTACTTCCCCTTCTATTCCTGGAAGGGCGCCGGCACCGTCATCCCCGTCTTCTCGCTCCGCTCAGAGGGCAGCTTCGGCGTGGGCGATTTCGGCGACCTGAAACTGATGGTGGACTGGTGCGCCAAGACCAGCCAGCGCATCCTGCAGGTGCTGCCCATCAACGACACCAACACCACAGGCTCGTGGCAGGACAGCTATCCCTACAACAGCATCAGCATCTACGCCCTGCACCCGCAGTACATGGACTTCCGGCAGCTGCCCTTATTAAAAGATGAGAAGCGCCGCGCCCACTACGAGCAGCTGCGCCAGGAGCTGAACGCCCTGCCACAGATAGACTACGAGCGCATGTTCGCCACGAAGATGGAATATCTGCGCGAGCTGTTCGCTCAGGAGGGTGCCAAGGTGCGGCGCACCAAGGCTTACAAGGACTTCGTGGAGCAGAACAAAGGGTGGCT
Source organism: Prevotella sp. (assembly GCA_016285055.1). Taxonomy (GTDB): domain Bacteria; phylum Bacteroidota; class Bacteroidia; order Bacteroidales; family Bacteroidaceae; genus Prevotella. The sequence continues at coordinate 5,294 of JAEEPZ010000066.1, read as the reverse complement.
CGAGCCTTATGCTAAGTTCTGCGTGAAGAGAGACGAGGGCGGAACAGAGACGTTCTGGTATTTCATACAGTTCTATCTCGACCAGCAGATGCACAGCGCCCACGAGTACGCCCGCCAGCAGCGCGTCATCCTCAAGGGCGACATACCCATCGGCGTCAACCGCGACGGCGCCGACGTGATGGCCGAGCCGCGCTACTTCAACCTCGACGGACAGGCCGGAGCACCGCCCGATGCCTTCAGCGAGGACGGGCAGAACTGGGGATTCCCCACCTACAACTGGGACGAGATGATGCGTGACGGCTGCCAGTGGTGGGTGCGGCGCTTCCGCAAGATGGCGCAGTATTTCGACGCCTACCGCATAGACCACGTCCTCGGCTTCTTCCGCATCTGGGAGATTCCCATGCCCGAGAAGAGCGGACTCTACGGACAGTTCCAGCCATCGCTGCCCATGACGCGCGAGGAGGTGGAGGCCTACGGCGTGCCCTTCCACGAAGAGTTCTTCCTGCCCGACCACAAGGCCAAAGCCCATCAGCCTCATGACCTCAACGCCTGGCATCCGCGCATCAATGCCACCAAGCTGCCCCAGTTCCAGACTCTGCTCAACGAAGACGAGCGCCAGCGCTTCTGGAACCTCTACAACGACTACTTCTACCGCCGCATGAACCACTTCTGGTATGAGGAAGCCATGAAGAAACTGCCGCGCCTGACGCAGGCCACACGGATGCTCTGCTGCGCCGAAGACCTGGGCATGGTGCCCGACTGCGTGCCCTGGGTGATGAACGAGCTGCGCATCCTCTCGCTCGAGATACAGTCGATGCCGAAAGACCCTGCCGTAGAGTTCGGACACCTCTCACGCAACCCCTACCGCTCGGTATGCACCATCTCCACACACGACATGTCCACCCTGCGCCAGTGGTGGGACGAAGACGCGGAGCGCACGCAGAAATACTACAACACCATGCTCTACCGCTCAGGCGAGGCACCACACCCGCTGCCCGGATGGCTGGCCAAGGACATTGTCAGCCGGCACCTCATGTCGCCATCCATGCTCTGCCTCCTCTCGCTGCAGGACTGGCTCAGCATCGACGAGCAGCTGCGCCTGCCCGACCAGAACGCCGAGCGCATCAACATCCCCGCCAACCCACGGCACTACTGGCGATACCGCATGCACCTCACCATCGAGCAACTGCTCGCTGCCGATGCCTTCAACGCACAGTTGACGGAGCTCATCACCAACAGCAACCGCAAGTAGCTACCCAACAGATTGGTAAGTGCAAAAATAATCCCGAAACGCTTTGACGCTTCGGGATTTTTTCGTATCTTTGCCCCGCAATATAACGGACAGAAATCAGACCATAGAAATGCGACACTCCATCCACCGGTTTTCGGACAGAAGCGGCTATCCATTGCAATGGCAGACCATGAAATTGTGCGTGCTGGCATTGCTTTTCGTGGCACACACATCGTGCCAGGCCAACGGCAAAAGAACCCAGCAGGAGCCTGCCGACTCAACGCTCAACGCTCAACACTCATCTCTCAACTCTCAACCCTCAACCCTCAACTTAATCATAGCGGGCGACCTGATGCAGCACGGGCCGCAGATCAAGGCGGCATTTGAGCGAGGGCAGAACCAGGCACGTCTGAACACGACCGACTATAAGACGGGCAACGGCACCTACAACTACGACGAGTGCTTCGCCAGCGTGAAGGACGAGATAGAGCGCGCCGACGTGGCCATTGCCAACTTCGAGGTGACGCTGGGCGGCAAGCCCTACACCGGCTACCCGCAGTTCCGGGCGCCCGACGAGTATCTGCAGGCCTGCATCGATGCGGGCTTCGACATCCTGCTCACGGCCAACAACCACTGCGTGGACAGCCGCCGCAAGGGCTTGGAGCGAACCATTGCCATGATGGACTCCTTGGGCGTGCCGCACTTAGGCACCTATATTAATAGTAATGTACGTGAAGACACCTATCCCTTCTTGCTTGAGAAGAACGGCATCCGCGTGGTGCTGCTCAATTTCACCTATGGCACCAACGGTCTGCCGGTGGAAGAGCCCAACGTGGTCAACCTGATAGACACGGTGCAGATTCGCGCCGACCTGGAGAAGGCGAAGGCGATGCAGCCCGACGTCATCATCGCCCTGCCGCACTGGGGCATCGAGTACCAGCAGCTGCCGTCGCCACAGCAGCGTGAGTTGGCCCACTGGCTCATCAGCAACGGTGTGGACCACGTCATCGGCGGACACCCGCACGTGGCGCAGCCCTTGGAGCTCAGCCCCGACAGCCTGCACCTCGTCGCATGGTCGATGGGCAACGTCATCAGCAATCAGTCGAAGCCCAACACCTACGGCGGATACATGGTGAAAATGGAGCTGACGAAGAAGCAGTCTGCTCAGCAGGGGGGACACGCTGACACCAAGCTGACCGACTGCAGCTACATGCTTTATTGGGTGAGCCGTCCGTCCGACAGCAACAACCGGCACAACTACCGCATCCTGCCCATCGACGTGCCCGACTCGGTGCTCACCGGCATGGAGCAGAAAAACCGCCACGCCATCCGCGCCTCCATGCGGCGCCTGATGGAACGGCATGGCCAAGGAGTCAAAGAGTACCTATGGTGAGAAGAGTCATTGTTTCATTTGTGGTCATGCTGTGGTGGGCAGCCACGCTGTGCGCACAAAACGATGTGTTCGAGGGCGCACAATGGATAGCCATGGAAGCCGACTCCACCATCCTCTTTCCCCACATCCACCTGCTAAAGAAATCGTCAGAAAAGGGCCAGTCGCTCAAGCAGTATGCCTTGCCAGTGTTTGAGCGGCAGGTGCCGTTGCGCCAGAGCCCCATCAAGCGTGCACAGGCCAGCGTCTGCGGCTTGGGCCAATACGAGCTGTTCATCAACGGCCAGCGCGTAGGCCAGCATTTCCTCGACCCCGGCTGGACGATGTACAACAAGGAGTTGCTTTACAACACCTTCGACGTCACCCCTCATCTCTCAACAAATGTCTCTCACCCCTCAACAAATGTCTCTCAACCCTCAACAAATGTCTCTCAACTCTCAACTCTAAACTCTCAACTCTCATCTCTCAACTCTCAACCCTCAACTCTAAACTCTAAACTCTCCATCACCGTCATGCTGGGCGGCGGCATGTACGACATCCCCCTGCAGGGCTACCACAAGTTTGCGGGTTCCTGCGGTGCGCCGAAGCTGCTCTTCGCCCTGCACATCGACTATGAAGACGGCCAGCGGCAGACCATTGTCAGCGATGCCTCATGGACGGTGAGCGAGAGCCCCGTGCGCTACAGCAGCATCTTCGGCGGCGAGACCTACGACGCCACGTTCACCTCGCCGAAGAAGCCCGTCGTCATCACCCGCCCCCATTGGAGCGCCCCGCTGAAACTGCAGGATGACCGCACGCGCCTCCGCATCAAGGCCGAGTTGCCCATGGCTGGTGGTCGGATGCCCCGCATATTTGCGGGGCCGCCTACAGAGTCCCCCACCTCCCGCCCCCTCATCTTCGACTCCCGCCAGAACTGCTCCGGCATCGTGCGACTCACGGTGCGCGGCAAGCGCGGCGCCACCGTCACCCTCCGCCCTGCCGAGCTGCTGAAAGACGGCCACGCCTACCAGCGCTGTGCGCCCAAGTATGCGTGGACCTACACCTTGAGCGGCAACGCCGAGGGCGAGACCTGGCAGCCACAGTTCTCCTACACCGGCTTCCGCTACATCGAGGTGGAGGCCGACGACGAGGTGGAGATTCTCGACCTGACAGCCCTCCACACCTCGGCCGACGTCATGGAGGCAGGACACTTCGAGTGCTCCGACACCCTGCTCAACAACATCTACACCCTCATCGACTGGGCCATCAGCAGCAACCTCGCCAGCATCACCACCGACTGCCCCACCCGCGAGAAACTGGGCTGGCAGGAGCAGAACCACCTCATGGCCGCCTCGATGATGTACCGCTACGACATGCGGGCACTGATGAACAAGATAGCCGACGACATGGCCGTCTCGCAGCACGACGACGGAGCCATACCCACCATCGCGCCCGAATACACCGACTTCGGCAAGGGCAGCGGCTTCGAGGACACACCCGAATGGGGCGCCTCGTTCATTCTCTGCCCCTGGTACACCTATCTGTGGTATGGCGACGACAGCGCCCTGCGCCGCCACTACGACGCGATGAAGCGCTACATCGACTATCTGCAGCGCCGCACCGTGGACAACATCCTCGACTACGGCCTCGGCGACTGGTACGACATAGGCCCCGAGCGGCCGGGCAAGGCACAGCTCACCTCTGTCGCCCTCTCGGCCACGGCGATGTATCACTACGACCTGCTCACCATGACCCACATCGCACAGCTATTAGGCCGCGACGACGACGCCCAGCGCTTCACCGCCATGGCCGCCGACGTGAAGCGGGCCTTCAACCAGCGTTTCTGGAACAGCGAGAAACGCCAGTATGAGAATGGCAGTCAGACAGCCTCCGCCATGGCCCTCTATATGAATCTGGTGACTGACGACAACCGCGATGCCGTACAGCAATCGCTGGTCAACGACATCAGCAGCCGCATGTCAAATCTCCCACCCCTCAACCCTCATCCCTCAACAAATGTCTCTCAACTCTCAACAAATGTCTCTCAACTCTCAACAAATGTCTCTCAACTCTCAACTCTCAACTCTCAACAACCACCCCTCAACTCTCAACTCCCACCCCTCATCACTGCAGGCGACGTAGGCTTCCGCTATGTCCTGCAAGCCCTGCAGCAAGGCGGCTGCTCGCAACTCATCTGGCAGGTCAGTCAGCGAGACGACATTCCCGGCTACGCCTGGCAGCTGCGGCAGGGCGCCACGGCACTGACCGAGAGCTGGCAGGCCTACGACAACGTGTCGAACAACCACCTCATGCTCGGCCACCTGATGGAATGGCTCTTCCAGGCACCCGGCGGCATCCGGCAGGCAGAGGGCAGCGTAGCCTGGCGTCACATCGTCATCGAACCGCAGATGGTGGGCAGCCTCACATGGGCCAACGCCAGCCTGCGCTCGCCACAGGGCCTCATCGCCTGCCACTGGACGGCCACGCCCGACCGCAGCCACTGGACCGTCGACGTCACCATTCCCCAGGGCGCCGAGGCCGACATCTACCTGCCCGACGGTTCCGTACAGCACGTAGAAGCCGGACAGCACCAATACCATTCGTAGCAATTCCTGCGAGATGATTTTTGTCCGAAGCCTTCGGACGAGTCGTCCGAAGCCTTCGGACAGACCGTCCGAAGCCTTCGGACAAACA
>JAEEPZ010000190.1 GCA_016285055.1 Prevotella sp. | reverse complement strand
GCTGTGGAACGAAAGAAGGAGGACAAGACTATGAAGAAAAAGATTCATGACATCCGCATCATGGCAGCCCTGCTGATGGCAGGCGCCGCCTTTACCGCCTGCTCTACCGACGGCGACGAACTCATCAATGAGCAGCCCCAAGAACAGACACCGAAAACGTATACCATCACCGTGGAAGCCACAAAAGACCTGGACGCCACCCGCGGCCTCGAGCTCAGCGGCAACGAACTCAACTCCGTCTGGGAAGTGGGCGAGAAGGTGAAGGTGGTACAGTCCAACGCCAGCGACGAGCCGACATGCATCGGCGAACTCACCGCCCAGACCACAGGTAAGTACACCACGCTTACCGGAACTGTGGACGGCACCTTCGACCCGAGCAAGGAGCTGACCTTCTACCTGCACGACACGACGTTCGACTTCACCGGTCAGGACGGCACATTAGCAACCCTCGGCCAGAGCTTCACCTACGGCTACTGTCAGAAGTCGACGAGCGAAATCGGCGTTAGCGGCTCGACCGTCACCATCACTGGCGGCCTCACTTTCGCCAACGCCCAGGCCGTGGTCCGCTTCAACCTCGTGGACAAAGCCACCGGCGACCCGATCAACATCACAAGCCTGACCGTACACGATGCGAGGGGCAAGCTCGTGCAGAAGGCCGACCAACTCGATCCGTCATCAAGCGGCCTCGTCAGGGGCGATGTGGCCATTGCCCTGACATCGGCCAGCAACACCGTCTTCGCATCCCTCTCCGGCATCAACTCCAGCAATCTGACGCTGTATGCCAGCGACGGCAAGAACCTCTACACTTATACGAAGTCGGGCGTGACCTTTACAAACGGCAACTATTATCAGGTACAGGTGAAGATGACGAAGAAGTGCAGCGTCGGCGATGTAATCCTTTCCGACGGTAGCTTCGCCGCACCCGGAACTGCGGGAGCCGTTGCGATGGTAGCCTATCTCGGTAATGACGCAGGCAATGCCACATACAATCGCGGTCTGGCCATTGCCCTGACAGATGAGAGCAGCGGCACGTTGGCGTGGAGCGAGAACTTAGAAGAGCTTGCAGGCGTTTCGTGCTCAACAGATTTTAGCGATCACATAGGATTCCTCAATGGCATTGCCGACACGGAGACACTGAACACGAAGTATAGTGGCTATGCCGCAACAAAGGCGAAGAATTACGCCGTTGCCGCCCCGACCGGCACGAGCGGCTGGTTCCTGCCGAGCAGCGGCCAGTGGATGAAGTTCTTCGAGGCTGCGGGTGTGGATATATACGGCTGGGAGAAAGCCGATAATATTGCCAGGTCTAAGGGCGGTGCTGGCGACTGGACGAAGCTGTCCACCCTGCTGGAAGCAGCTGCCCCGGGAAGCTCACCTATGGAGGACAGCGGGCGTCGTCATTACTGGACGAGTTCCGAGTATAGTGAGCGTTACGCCTATTTCTTCATGTTCCACACCACGATGGGCATAGAGTTTGGCTATTGGAGGAAGTCCATCTCAAATAGCTGCCACGTCCGTCCCTTCCTCGCCTTCTAACTTCTATAAGGAAAATCAATTAAAATCATTGCATATGACAACAAGGAAACAGTATGAGAAACCTGCGATGCAGGTGTTCGAGTTAAGACAACAGCCGCAGTTACTGGCCGGCAGCTCCGTGCTCGGTGCCAACGATGCGGGACTTACTAATTACGGCAGTGCCAACGACGACATCGATCCCAGCGAGATTCTCGGCGGCGAATGGTTATGGCAATAAAAAGAAGGAGGACAACAGTATGAAGAAAAAGATTCATGACATCCGCATCATGGCAGCCCTGCTGATGGCAGGCGCCGCCTTTACAGCCTGCTCCACCGATGGCGACGAACTCATCACCGAGCAGCCCCAGGAGCAGACTCCGAAAACGTATACCATCACCGTGGAAGCCACAAAAGACCTGGACGCCACCCGCGGCCTCGAGCTCAGCGGCAACGAACTCAACTCCGTATGGGAAGTGGGCGAGAAGGTGAAGGTGGTACAGTCCAACGCCAGCGACGAGCCGACATGCATCGGCGAGCTGACCGCCCAGACCGCAGGTAAGTATACTACCCTTACAGGCACCGTGGACGGTACCTTCGACCCGAGCAAGGAGCTGACCTTCTACCTGCACGACACGACCTTCGACTTCTCCGGCCAGGACGGCACATTAGCAACCCTCGGCCAAAGCCACACCTACGGCTACTGCCAGAAGACCACGAGCGAAATCAGCGTTAGCGGCTCGACCGTCACCATCAACGGCGGCCTCACCTTCGCCAATGCGCAGAGTATCGTGCGCTTCAACCTCGTGGACAAAGCCACCGGCGACCCGATCAACGCTACAAGCCTGACGGTATACGATGCGAGCGGCAAACTCATCCAGAAGGCCGACCAGCTCAATCCGTCATCAAGCGGTCTCGTCAGGGGCGACGTGACCATCAGTCTCAATTCGGCCGGCAACATCGTCTTCGCCTCGCTCTCTGGCGTCAGCAGCAGCGACCTGACGCTGATTGCCACCGACGGCACCGACACGTGGACATACTCGAAGACGGGCGTGACCTTTACGCCCAGCGGCTACTATCAGGTAAAGACGGAGATGACCAAGTCGGTGATGACTGTGGGCAACTTCCTGAACAACGACGGCAGCTTCACCGAGATGAAGCTGACTGGTACGGTGGCCGTGATAGCCCACATGGGAGCCATCGCCAACTACTGCGACAAATATCTTGCCATAGCGCTGGAGGATGCCAAGAACGCTACCCCTGCCACCTGTAGCTGGTCGGAATGTTTCTACTGGGTCAACAACTTTGCCAGTAAGCATCCCGTCACCATCGCCGGTACGACCTACAACGTGAGCGCAACGGGCACAGCTGACGGCTATGACAAGGTGGAAGAAGACGCAGACAGATTGAAGAGCACCGCCACTGCCACTGAGTTGAGGAAGGGCTGGCGCCTGCCGACCGTGACCGACTGGAAATACATTCTCGCCGGATTTGCCGCGCTGAACGGCCTGACGCTGACCGACGGCACGAACACCGTGTCGCCCACCAACCCCGCAGGTATCTATGGCACGACGTCTTATTATGCTGGCGACAGCGGCGCCATACTGAGAAATGCCATCAACACCGCCTGCGGCAACACGGCGCTGAAGAATACTTACTGGCTCGGTTCTGAGGTGAAGGCTTCCGTATCTTCCTATGCTTTCTCATACAAATTCTACGATTCGGAAGGCTATTTCAATCCAGATGGCAAGGGCATGTCTAATTATGCCCGCGCCGTGTTCGCGTACTAATCCCGAGAAAAGGGTAATGTCATAGCGGGTCGGAGCTTTCCTCCGGCCCGTTTTTACACTCCCGACGAAGCCCTGCACCAGTGGACGTGCAGAGATACAAAAAAATTCGGCGGCTTCCCGACGGCCGCGAACCGCAGAAAAATTTGGAGGCTCTGCGTAGCGGGCAAGACGCGATTTCATGCGAAAAATAACTTTGCGCCGAGAACAGAACGTTTTTTAAGGCGAAAAATGACATTGTGTCGAGAGCAAAACGATTTTTAAAGCAAAAAATGACTTTGCGCGCCGCGCAAGACCCAATTTCAATTTTACAAGCTCTGCGCGCCGCCGGCGGACCTCTCCCCTTCACGGGGAAACCTCGAAAAAAACTCGACTACCCCCTTTTTTTACAAGGCCTTCCAACACTTTTTTGAAAGCCATGTAACAAGTGTTGGAAAGCCTTCCCGCAAAAATTCCGCAGCCATGCCGACAGTCGGCAAATAATGACGGCCTACAGGCACACAATGAACGAGCCGTAATGTCGTCGATGACGACATTACGGCTCACTACCCACGACATTACGGCTCGTGTTTCTTTACAAAAGTGTCATATATTAATTGAAGATGTACCTGACGGTGAACATGAGCTGATAGGTGGAGGCCATGTTGAGGAAGTCCTGATAAGTACTCAGGTGGCGGGCACCGTTCACTGTGTTGTAGGTGTACTGGCCCTTGCTGAACGAGAGCAGGGCATTGCCGGAAACCTGCTTGTAGAGCCCCCAGTCCTTGCAGAGGAAGTTGGGCAGGTTGAGGATGTCGAGTCCGAGCTGCAGGCTATGCTTGGTCTTGCCGATCTTCACACTCATGTCGCGCATGTACTTGAAGTCGAGCTGATGGTGCCAAGGCATCTTGGCTCCGCCACGCTCTGCATACTCACCCTTGTGATCCTTCAGATAATCATCCTGCTGGATATAAGCCCAGAAGTCATCGCGCTGCATATCAGCAGTATATACCTGCTTACTGGAGCCAGAGCCATAGGTGCTCTCAGCGAAGTCCCAACCATTAAGTTCCTCACGCGAAGCAGGGATATAGATCAGGTTGCCAGGAGCCGAGGGATCGCTGTTGACATTGCTCGAGAAGATATAAGAGAAGCGGCTGTAGCTGTAGTCGCCGAGGAAAGCATACTGGTATCCATCGTAAACGAGGCTGAAGGTAGAGGTGGCATTCTCCGACTCTTTGAGTTTGTAGCTGGCCGAGACGAGCAGACGGCTGGGAGCCACGTATGTGGCATAGCCAAGTTCATTGTCGTTGACGGCATGGATGGAGTTACGGTAGTTGTTATAGGCCGACGATACCTGGTCGCCGATACCCTCGGTATAACTCTTGGCCTTCGAGATGGTATAGCTGGCGGAGAGGTCAAGACCGAAGTTAAAGCTCTTGCGCAGCTGGGCGCTCAGAGACATGTAGTAGGCCTTTGAACCGGCATTCTCGAGTACGTAGGCAGAGCTGTTGGCATCGTAGTATGACATCTTGTGGCGCACGTCGCCATGACCGAGGTCGACGGTAGAAGTGCCGTCCCAATAGATATCCTTGTTGGATACCACTACGGGGTTGAGGTCCTTATTATAGATACCCTCGATGGT
>JAEEPZ010000189.1 GCA_016285055.1 Prevotella sp. | reverse complement strand
TCGCGGTTTCTGTGGCGCCACTGCTCATCATCGAAGGCATCATTGTAGTCGTTGCCGCTGACGCGCGTCATATCATACATCGTAGAAGCTACGGTAGCCTTGATGCGAGTATCCGCAGCGGCAGCATTCAGAGCGATGCCTCCCCAGCCGCAGATGCCGATGATGCCGATACGCCCGGCATCCACATTGTCCTGTTTTGACAGGAAATCGACTGCAGCCATGAAGTCCTCGGTGTTGATGTCGGGGGAAGCCGTGCGACGGGGTTCACCGCTGCTCTCACCTGTGTAGGAAGGGTCGAAAGCCAGAGCTACGAAACCGCGCTCTGCCATCCGCATGGCATAGAGTCCGCTGCACTGCTCCTTCACTGCTCCGAAAGGACCGCTCACGGCGATAGCAGCCAACTTACCTTTGGCATCTTTTGGCGTATATAGATCAGCAGCCAGCGTCAGTCCATACTGTGTTTCAAATGTCACCTTCTTGTGGCTCACCTTTTCGCTCAGAGAGAACACCTTGTCCCACTCCTGCGTCAATGTCAGTTCCTGTGTCATGTCGTCGTCTGTTGTTTGTCTGTTGTTGCATCCTGCCAGCATTCCGCCCAGTAGCAGTGCTGTTAATATGACGTTTTTCATACCTATTTTATTATCTTCTTTCCGTTCTTGATATAGATGCCTCTCGATGGCTTCATAACTCTACGGCCGCTGAGGTCATAGACGGTGTCATCTTGTTCCTTTTGGCTGGTTACAGCCTCTTGGATTCCTGTTGAATTATCACTTCCCAAGTACTTCAGCTGGAAATTGTCCCAAACGACCCATTGGGCTGTGGCTGTGCCACGGATGCCCAAGGTGAGGGGACGTTGGCCGTCATAGTAGAACAGGAGGGGTGCGATGGTGTATCGTTTGGCGGTGAACGATGCGGAGGCATCTTCCATGGAATTTTCGCCGTGCGAATTGCTGGTGAGTGGTACGGTGTTGTCGCCGATGAAGAACACAGGCGGCTGCTCGGTCCTGCCCTCGTCCTGACGATAGAAGCCCTGTGCCGTGAGGGCATAAGTACCAGCGGGAGCATCTTGAAGGGCTTGGCTGATGGTGAAGGGCGAGTGGAATGACTCGGCACAGTTGTTGGTATTGTTGCCGCCGGAGAGGGTGCTGTTGGTGCAGTCGCCGCTGATGTTCCAAGCCGAGACGCGAGTATCGTTGCGCCCAAAGCCGGGGCACTGGATGAGGAAGCTGGCGTCGGCCGGTGCGTCAGGCGTGGCTTCAGAAAGTTCATCAAGGAGGTCATCGCGCGTCAGCACCTCCCACTGCGCTCCCCTTGCCGAGGCATTAGTCATGGATGTGCTGACGATAGTGCCGCCCGTGCTACCCCAGTAGTGGGTGTCGTCGGTGGTGAGAGTAACGGCGTGCTCGTCCACGTGGCTGATGGTGAATGGTGTGAGGCCACTGTCGAGATATCCATTGTTGCCGGCATAGTGATTGAGAGAGCCGTTGCTGATGCGGGTGTCAATGGCATATTTGCCATCTGACAGCGCTATAAGGCGCAGATCGAGGGGCAGGTTGGAGAGAATGGCCTGCGTGCCCCACGACTGCCCGGCATTGAGGAACTTACCATCTCGTCGGTTGCGCAGAAATATGTTGGCTGTGCGCTGTGCATCTTCTATTTCTTCGGCAGTCAGTTCGGTTTCGCCGTAGTAGTTGATGAAAACATTGTCGATGCCCATCCAGCGGAAATTTTTCTTCACGGATGCGATACCGAAACGCAGATGACCATCGGTAACGTGAATCGTCACAGTATAGTTCTGTGGAGTAGTATTGTCAACCAATACCCGCTCATTGTTGGCAAACAGATATACCGCCTCTGCATCCTGCTTGCCGCCGCTGATGAGCTGGCTGCGGAAGGCTGCTGCCGTCAGCTGATAGGTGCCGTTGGGGACCGCCTTTTCCTGATAGATCTCGCCTGTGAAGGAATTGGCATCCCAACTCTCGAAGAAGTTCCCCGTGATGGCTCCTGACTGATTGGTGGCGATGAGTTGGTTTTGTGCGCCTGTCGTACAGGTCCAGCCCTGCTTGCCGTACTCAAACTCGGGGTTATCGACCATGACGCGTGCCGGATTGGCTGCTCCGATATTTACCTTGTATTCCATGACGGTACGCAGACGGTCACCGCTGTCATCCATAACGAAAAGCACAGGGTGACGCTCAAAGTGCTGAGCATCGAGATTGATGTTGCGGTGGCTGTGGATGGACATGAGCAGCTGGCCCTCGAAGGTGCGGAAGAGCATGCCGTGGCCGTAGTTGTCGGGCGTGATGGGCAGCGGTTCGTGCTTCCAGGGTCCGTTCAGTTTACCCGTTGATGAGTAAGCCACGCCTTGCACATAGCGCTCGCCGTGCCAGCTGGTCCATATCATTCCCAAGCGTCCTGTCTGTGTGCGGAACAGGTAAGGGCCGTCGGTCACGGGACTGGTGTTCCATGTCGCATCGTGTGCCCGCGTCATCACCACGCCTTCGCCTACGGCACCCTTCATGTCCGGCTTCAGTTCGATGTACTCGATGGTGCCGTTGCCGTTCTGAATCCATTCGTGGCAATAGATGAGATAGCGCTTGCCGTCGGTGTCCTCGAAATAAGAGGCATCGAGCGTCGTCTTCTCAGCCGGCACGTAGGTGGCGTCGCCCCCGCTAATGAGCGAGTACTTGCCTTGGGGCAGGGTGCTGCTCATGATGTGTACGGCGCGTCGTGGGTGTCCGTCGCTGTCGATGGTGATGTTGCCGTTGGTCAGGGTCGAGAAATTGTAGTACTTTCCGTCAATGGCATGAATCTCCGAAGCCCACACCTGCGGGCTGGCACCCATCCATGCCGCCTCGTTGAACTGCAAGGGGAAGCCCAGATAGGTCCACACTTCCAGGTCGCCGCTCTTCCACAGCCCGCCGCCTGTACCCGTCATGTAGTACTGCTGTGACGTTGCGTCAGCCATGATGAATGGGTCGCTCAGGCCGATGTCGCTGCGCAGCTCCTGGGCAGACGATGGAAGTAAAGTGAAGAAAGTGAATAGAAGAAAGGCAATACGCTTCATATTGCATTAGTTTTTGATGATTATTTTACGGCTTGTGTTTCCTTGCCTGACAATATAGAGGCCAGGTGGAAGACCCTTGGTGCTGTTGCCTATGCGACAGCCATTGATGCTGTATATGGTCTTCGGTGTGTTCTTAGCGCTCTGTTCCGTTTCTCCGAGCATTGAACGGATTTCTGTTTCCTTACTACCGACGGGCAACAATAGCGTGGTGATACTCTGCGTGGGCAGGGTGATGGTCATCATTTTGTCGCTGACGGTGAAGTCATAGATGCGCTTCAAGTCTTCGGAGGCTGAGGTGCGGTAGGCCTTGACCTTGGCTTTTGCAGGCACTTCGGCGAAATGAGACAAATCTATGCGATGGATGGCCTTCGTCCCTTCGTTGAGCACGACGAGCACAAGGGTATCTTGGGCGGCATTGATAGCAGCCAGGGACTGGTCGCAGTCGCTGGCGATGATGTCGTAGCCGCTGGGGATGAAGCGCGAGCACTGCTGGCGTACGTAGTAGTTCTTGTTGCGGCTGAAAGTCTGGTTGGCAAAGTTGCCCGTGACGGTACACCATTGGTCGTTGTCCTCTTCCATCACTTGCCAGTCTATCCAAGCCTCGGGTTGAAGGTAGCGTATGTCGTCGAAGAGCTTCTGAGCCAGTGCTAAGTTGCCGCCCAGCCCGCTGCCGCCGGCTCCCACTTCGCTCATCCAAAGAGGTATTCCGGCCTTTTGTGCAAGTTGTGCCAGCCGTTTCCGGTCGGCGTTGGTCACGGAGTAGGTGTGCGTGTTCCACTGGCTGACGAGTGGGAGCACGCCCGCCGACTTGTAGGCATTGAAGTCGGCAACAGACTGCGCCACCTTGGTCTCGTCGCTGGCTGAAATCACGGTGCTGAGCCCCGAAGCCTGCAGGATGGGTGCTAGGACGCGAAGGAAGTTGATTTGCGACTGAACATCGAAGTGGCAACCCTCCTGCGTACCGCTGCATCGCCAGAAGTCGGTCATGGCTTCATTGAAGGGTTCCAGCGTACGAAACTCGATACCGTACTCGTCCTTGTAGTGCTTACATACGTCAACAAGATAGTGGGCAAACTCCTCGTAGTACTCAGGACGCAGGTTGTCTTTGGCAGGGTCGGTGTTGCCCGAGACGCAGCCACTGTAGGTCATATAATAAGGAGCCGAATTGCTGAATGCCTCGAACACCGCATCGGGACGTTTCTCGCGAATCTTCAGCATGATGCGGCGTTGTGCCTCGTCGCGGTCCCAGTGGTATTCGTCACCTGTAAAGTCCTTGAAGCCTGGCATCTCGGCACGCAGCCCCATGCCCCGGGCCATGTGGTGCTCCTCACAATGCCTCCATTCAGGGTCGTCGCCTCCGCCGATGTTGTAGCGAAAGAGCGAGTAGTTCAGGCCCGAGGGACTGACCAACCAGTTTACCAGCGTGTTAATCTTGGCTTCATCCCACTGGCCGCACATATTTGCCCACCAGCAAAGCGATACGCCCCAGCCCTCAAAGTGCTGCCGCACGTCGTCGGGACGTACCGTATATGACAGTGTGTCAACAGGTATGGACTGCTTGGCATTGTCGCTGAAGAACCAGTAGTGCAGGGGCGATGCCCCGTCCTTATTGGCAAATACCCATGCTTCGGCGGTGTTGGCATCTGTGCCCAGATACTTGTTGTTTGCCTTGCAGCGCAGTTTCACGAAGAAGTCGTTCTGGCGTTCTATCTTCCACTTGGCATTGTCGCTTGTGGAATCGGTCACGAAATGCGTTTCCCACTCTCCGGACAAGGCCATGTACGACCGGCTTGCGTCGGCACGAACCACATAGTAGCCACCGCCAACGGGCACGAATGTCACCTGCTGGGGCTTCGTTGCCGATGCGTCTTCCAACTTGGCAATGCCGTCTGAGCCTCG
>JAEEPZ010000188.1 GCA_016285055.1 Prevotella sp. | reverse complement strand
ACCGAAGGGTGCCACAAAGGGCGACTACACCGTGCCTTCAATCGTGGACTATATCCCGTACTTTGCTTTCAACTACTGCACACAGCTGACGGGCATCACCTTCCCCGCCAGTCTGTACACTACCGGCAAGAAATTGTTCATTGGCTGCGACAACCTGCGCTATCTCGATTTCAGTCAGTGCAATGGCTGGGCACAAGGCATATTGGGCATCGGTGCCGGCGTGACCGTGCATCGTTATCCAATCGGGCTTGATGACAAGACCTTCGAAGGCGTGCCCGAACAAACAATCATCTACCTGCCAGGCGGCAAAAGCCATTCGAACGGCGGCGAGAAGAACGTGGTCATCGGCAGTGAGGGCACCGAGCTGGTGCTGACCGACGGTTGGGACTTCGACCCGAAGGTGGCGTTCTCGTTCCCCAGCAGCAGCTACGACCGTAGCTTTGCAGCCAAGTCGGTAGTTACCGCTGAGCCAAAGGTAGATGAGAGCGGCAACCCCGTGTATGAACTGGACGAACACGGCGAACCCGTGCTGGAATTTGTGTACGACGAGAACGGTAACCACCTCTATGAAGAGGACGGTGTGACCTACAAGACACAGCCTGTACAGGCCTATACCATCACCGAGAGCTACGAAGAGAAGGGCTACACCGTCTTCCTGCCTTTCGCCTGGACACTCAACATCGGCGAAGAGGATGCAGCCAAGGTCTATGCCCCGACAGAGATTACGGACATCGAGGGTGTGACCACCGTCATCTTCAGCGAAGTGGAAGGCGAACAGATGGAGGCCAATACACCTTATTATATAGTAGTGAGCAGCGGCGGAGCCACCGTCACCGGTCAAGGTGGCAGCGTAACGCAGCACCAGACGGCAGGCACCACCGCCATCGACGGCGCCTCCTACCAGCTCAAGGGCACTACCGCCACCATCCCCAACACCACGCTCTATGACGCGCAGAAGCCCGCCTACATCCTGCAGAGTGACGGTATCTGGTACAAAGTGCCGGAGAACCAGCCGCGTGCCTACGTTGGTCCCTTCCGCGCCTACTTCCAGGCCACCGATGCCAGTGCTAATGCCCGCAGCCTCGCCATGATGTTCAGCGGCAGTTACAACCCCGACGAAGGTAGTGGGACAACGGCCATCGAGCCCGTCGTCCGCACCATCGACGCCGACGGCACCGAGCGTGTCTTCGACCTCAGCGGTCGCCGCATCGACGGGGCCCAGAAAGGCATATATATACAAAACGGGAAAAAATATATTAGCAAATAGTATGATACTCAAAAAAATCAACGTTTTCGTTAAGCCAAATGAGCAGAATGATGCTCGCATCAATTCTGCCATGGCGAGAAAAGGTAGAATGAAATTCAACACCCTGCTCCTGCTTCTGGCAACGATGACGCTGCCGGCAGCAGCACAGCGAGAACCGAGTGACATCGACTACTGGACCCTCAACACCTCTTTTGGGCAGAACGGCGCCAACCTCACCATCGACGGCTACAGCCAGTGGGACGGACAGTCGATGCAGGAATACACCGTCAACAGCGCCGGCGAAATAGAAATCCGCAACGCGGCGCAGCTGGCGCGGTATGCTTATGAAATAGACAACACCGATTATAACATCCGCAGTAAGAACGTACACCTGCTGTGCGACATCGACCTTGGCGGCTACTATTTCTCCATCACGCGTAGTAATATCTATGGTATTCAGGCTACGTTCGACGGCCATGGCCACACCATCCGCAACGGCTATGCCTTGCAATCATCCTATACCCAAGGCTATTACCAAGGCCTTTTTAAGGCTCTTAAAGGCGGCTGTATCAAAGACCTGGTCGTGCGTAACTATCATGTCATAGGCGACGGTGCCGGCATTGGTAGTGATACCTATGCCGGCATCATCTGTGGGTTAGCTTCCCCGGACTGGTACACAGATGAGAATACAAATACGCGAGTCTATAAAGGTTGTAAATTTGAAGGCATACGCGTCATCGACTGTACGATAACCGGCGAAGCGACCTGCGTTGGTGGCATCATCGGATTTGCAACTGAAGATCCCAACGTAGACGGAAAATACTATAAGAATGGTAAAGGTATCCGTGTTGACAATGAGCAAAGAGTACAATGCATTGATTGTCTGATCATGAATTGCACTATATCCACAACCGATGATATAGCAGGCGGCATTATCGGCAAGGCAACGCTTGCAAACATTGAAAGGAACCGCGTCATTAGCACCACTGTCCGTGGTGAGGATGAATATGCCGGTGCCTTGCTTGGGACAGATTGGTCAGTAAAATTCAGTAATGACTTTTATTCCAAACAGTCTCAGATCAATTGCAAAGATAATCTTGTATTGAACTGCTCCGTCAGCGGTAATGATATAGTGGGCGGTGCCATCGGAACCTTGGGTACCGATTACTCTTCGTCTGGGTATAAGTTTTATGCGATAAAGAACAATATGATTCATGCCACTGTTGACGGCAACACCAACAAAAAGGCTGCTGTCGTTTATGGCATCTCTACCAAAGATGAGTTTCCCGTGTCAAACAACTACTACGACACTGAATTCTGTACACTTGCTCCCGTAAAACTATTAGAGCATACTGCTGAAGGCAAAACGATAGCTGAAGGCAAGACCGCTGCGGACATGCTCACTGTCGATATGGGGTCGGACTCCAGGTTCAAGAAGATGGAGAACCTATGGCCGCAGCTGCAGTCGGACTACGCCAGCGACAAGGTCATCACCACCGCCGCTGAACTCGTGGCGCTGGCCGAAGAGGTCAACAATGGCATTTGCACCTACGAGGGCCGTGTGGTGCGACTGGGTGCCGACATCGACATGAAGGGCGTCCTCATGCCTACCATCGGCATAACCGACCATCCCTTCATGGGCGAGTTCAATGGCCAGAGCCACACCATCAGCAACCTGAGCATCACTTCTGCGAATGACAACGTGGGCCTGTTCGGTGCTCTTATGAACGCCTACGTCCACAACGTCCGTATCGACGGTGCCAACATCCTCGGACAGAACCACGTGGGTGTGCTCTTCGGCACCACCGTCTTCAGCCCCTGCTACATCAGCGACGTGCTGGTGGAGAACAGCTCCGTCACAGGCTTGGGCAGCGTGGGCGGCATCGGCGGACGCGTGGCCGACGACAAGAACATAGCCTACGCCACCATCGAGCGCTGCTACTTCAAAGGCTCCGTCACCACTGCTTACGCCAACGCTAACGACGCGGCATGGGCAGGCGGCATTTGCGGCAACGTGCTGCGCGGCGCCATCACCGACTGCGGCTGCGTCGCCACCATCACCCGCTCCACCTCAGGCGAGCTGAAGGCGGGACTCATCGGCGGCAGCAACGGCACACTGACCGTAGAACGCTGCTATGCCGCCACTCCTAACAATAATGGTACATGGACAAGGCTCGACCTGGTTGCCGGTCGTGGAACTTCTGCCGAAGTGACGGAGAACAACTGCCCTGCAACCATCGCCATACAGGACGGCATGCAGCAGGATTTGGGCAACAACTGGTTCTACTTCATGAATTCAGCACAACTGCCTGACCCTGCCGTCGTTGGCAAATACACCAATGACGATCCGACTGTGATAGAGGGAGATTTTGTGTTCTATCCCGTCGACATCAATGAAACCTCCTACTACGTGAAAGAGTGCATCGGCACAGGCGGCGCAGTGACCATCCCTGCCACAGTCAACGGCAAACCCGTGACGAAGATTAAAGACGATGTGTTCAATCAGCGCAGCGACATCACCAGTGTCTCACTGAGTGACGCCCTCAAAGTCATCGGCAACAGAGCCTTTGCAGGGACGAGTATCACCTCCATCACGTTCCCCAACTCCCTTGATACCATCGCCAATAATGCCTTTGAGGAAACGGGCATCACCTCCCTCTCGCTGCCCGGCACTCTGAAGCGAGTGGGCGACTATGCTTTCGCATCTTGTCCGTCACTCACCAGCATCAGCATTGCGCAGGGAGCAAAAGTTCAGAACACCACATCTTTCAGCAAATGCCCCAATCTGGAAACCATCACCGTAGCTGAAGGCAACCCGTATGTGAAGGCTGCAAACGGCATACTCTTCTCGGCAGACGGCACCACCCTCATACTCTGCGCGCCGAAGGGTGTAACAAGCGGGGACTACGTCGTGCCTTCCATCGTGAAGTCTATATCGATATTTGCCTTTGACTACTGCACCCAGCTGACAAGTATCACCTTCCCTGCCGGCCTGATAACTACAGGAGGTGATTTGTTCATGGGCTGCGACAACCTGCGCTATCTCGATTTCAGCCAGTGCACTGAGTGGGCACAGGGCTTTTGGGGCATTGGCGCTGGCGTGACCGTGCATCGTAATCCGAGGCCACTTGAAGATGATACCTTCGAAGGTGTGCCTGAACAAACCGTCATCTACTTGCCTGCCGACAAAAGCCATGAAAACGGAGGCGAGAAGAACGTGGTCATCGGCAACGAGGGCACCGAGCTGGTGCTGACCGACGGCTGGGACTTCGACCCGAAGGTGGCGTTCAGCTTTACCGGCAGCAGCTACGACCGCTACTTTACAGCCAAGACGGTAGCCACCGCTGAGCCGCAGGTGGACGGGAACGGTGACCCCGTGTATGAACTGGACTCCCACGGCGAGCCCGTCTTGGAATTTGTCTATGACGAACACGGCAATCACCTCTATGAAACCGATGGCGTGACCTACCAGTCACAGCCCGTTCAGGCCTATACTGTCACCTATAGCGAAGAAGAGAAGGGCTACACCGTCTGCCTGCCCTTCGGCTGGACGCTCAACCTCGAAGAGGACAGCGAGGCAAAGGTCTATGCCCCGTCAGTGATTGAAGACGTCGCAGGCGTGACCACAGTCACCTTCAGCGAAGTGCAAGGCGGCACAATGGCAGCCTATACACCTTATTATATAGTAGTAAGCAGCGGCGGCGCCACCGTCACAGGTCAGAGCGGCAGCGTGACAGCACACCAGACAGCAGGCACCACCGTCA
>JAEEPZ010000187.1 GCA_016285055.1 Prevotella sp. | reverse complement strand
CTGACTGGATATTACTGATATTACAGACCCCACCCCTAACCCCTCCCCTTGAAGGGAGGGGATGGCTGCGCATGAATAGGTCAACTGCTATATCATTGCCATTTTTTTTGACAGAAGTAAAAAGTTAGGACAACGAGAATCGATTGGAAATCACCAAATGAATTCTTGGCCGCAATTTTCGCCAAAATGAAGGCTCTTCGCTATCTTATTGACTGACAGGCACTTCATGCTTTTAGGCATTTGTAGCGAGCCTCCCCGCAAAAAAATCCAGGCTCCGCAGAAAAATTCCCAGGCTGGGAATTTTTCTGCGGAGCCTCTTTTTGAGTCTAAATAGGCTTAAAAAATTCACAAACAGGTCTGTTATGCTGCCAAAAGGCTGCACATTTTCCGCGAAGTGCGCAGTTTTTCTTGTTGCTGATGTCCGGATGAGTCCCCAAAAAGTCCGTGGCAAACAAAAAAGGAGTCCGTTTCCAGTGTAGAAACGACCCTCATTTTTTCTAGAACAAGTTTTTTCAGAGACCTGTTTTTGTGGTAAAAAATCTTTATTCAACTTTCGCAAGTTTTGGAGTTAAAGGAGTTAAGGCAATTAAAGGAGTTAAAGACAATAGCTTTGCTACGGATTTCAACCCAGAGACAAAGGCTTTTCATGGAGAGTCATTTGTCTTTACCTCCTTCAGCCCCCTTACCTCCTTTAACTCCTGAAAGCGGAGCGCCTGTGCAGCTTGAATGATTACCTTTCAGAACTCATATCCCAGGTTCAGGAAGAGATAGGGCTGCTTGGTGTGATTGCTGTAGCCCAGGGATGCTCCGACGGGTCCAAACATGGTGTTGTAGTAATAAGAGGCCTGCACCCCTAACAGCGTGCTGCGGTGGAGGAGCTCTGACAGGCGGTCGGCCTGCTGCGCCCCCGCCACGCGGAGCAGCACATAGTTGTTGTCGGCTATGCGATGCTGCGCCTGCAGCTGGGCTGCCACGAAGTGATGGCTGACATACTCCATATTGCCGATGCCGGCGAAGGGCATCTGCTGCTCCACATAGTGGCCGAACCAGTGGCCTCCGATGGTGTTGCCAAAGACGGGGGGAACGACAGCGCCGAAGAGCAGACGACCGTAGAGCATGGGCTGAAGGGTGAAGCGACTGCCGAAGGTGAACGACATGCGCCAGTCGGCACTCACATCGCTCATGCCTGTCTTGCTGCCGACGACAGTGCCGTCGGGCGCACGGTGGTCGAGCTTGGCAAAGTTGTTGGTCACGTAGGCATACTCGGCGTTGAAGCGGGCACCACGCGAGGGGAAGTGCCAGTTGTCCTCGCTGTTATAGTTGATGCGGGCCCGATAGCTGAAGAAATGCTCGTTCTTGAGTGTCACCTGCCTGGCTGTCTCCGAGCCGAGCATGTGGCGGTAGTGCATGAAGTCCCAGCGCAGGCCCAGCTGCAGGTCGAAGTGCTGCAGGGTGAAGCTGATGGGCAGCAGCTCGGCCTGGAACTGGTTGTAGCGTATGTTGTAGCCGAGGTCGCCTTTGGCATAGATGTCCACATCGTTGCGGCGGAAGGCATAGCTCAGCGTGGGGCGTGTGAAGCTGCGCGGATGGACGGTGAGGTCGGCGCGTGCCATGAGCCTCTTGCCCAGGCGCAGGGTGATGTCGGTGCTGACGGGCAGCGCCGTCTTCAGGGGGATGTCGAGACCCAGCTGCACGGCGGCGTTCTCCTCGGTGTCGTAGCGCACAGCGGCATGCAGCTGCATCGACTTGCGGTTGCCGGCCGACAGGATGACACGCACACCATCGCCCTCGGGCATCAGCCGGCACTCGGCGGTCTGGTAGAACAGGTCCACACGCATGCAGGTGGTGAGCTCCTGCTCCATCTTGGCATCGATGCTGTCGTGGTCGGAGGCGAGGGGACGGTCTTTCAGCTTGAACTTCTCGCGGAGGAAGCGCTCGGCCTGCGGGGTCATGTTCTGGAAGGTGTAGCCCACGACGCGCTGGCGCTCGGTCATGACATGGGGGCGCAGCGGCTGATGGACGGGAGGCTGGAAGGTGTCGTCGATGCCGATGAGGGGCTTCAGGGCGATGATGTCGTCCCAGTGGCGCATGGCCTCCTCCTCGCCATAGCGTATCAGCGAGTCGATGGCTTCGGCCGAGAAGCTGGCGGTGGAGTAGCCGTGGGAGTCGACATTCATCCACAGGTCGGTGATGGCTTTGTTGTCGGCATACTTGTTGACACAGTTCACGTCGATGATCTGGCCTACGATGCTCATCGTGCCGCCGATGTCCTCAGCCGTCTTGGGCTTGCCCTGCAGGGTGATGCCAATGACGACGTCGGCGCCCATGGCGCGGGCCACGTCCACAGGATAGTTGTTCTTCAGCCCACCGTCGACGAGCACCATGTCGCCGATTCTCACGGGCGAGAAAGCGGCAGGGATGGCCATGGAGGCACGGATGGCCTGCGGCAGCCTGCCACTGTGGAACACCACCTCGCTGTTGTCCATGATGTTGGTGGCCACACAGGCAAAGGGGATGCACAGGTCGGTGGAGAAGTTGAGCGAGTCGGTGTAGCCCACGAAGAGCTTCTGAAACAGCTCGGCGAGGTTCTTGCCCTTGATGAGTCCGCCGGCGTTCAGGTCGCGCTTGCCGATGGTCATGCCGGTGGTGATGAAATAGGTGTTCTGCTTCTTCCGGTCGCTCAGGCTCTGACGGTGCAGGTCTTCCTTGTCGGTGATGACGTAGGTCCAGTCCTGTGCCCTTACCATCGAGTCGAGCGAATGGGCGTTGTAGCCGATGGCGTAGAGCCCGCCGACGATGCTGCCTATGGACGTGCCGGTGATGATGTCGACAGGAATGCCGGCCTTCTCCAGCACTTTCAGCACGCCGATGTGCGCCATGCCCTTCGCTCCACCGCCGCTCAGCACCACGCCCACCTTCTTGCGGTCGGGCTTGGCCTGGGCATTGACTGTGCCGCACATCAGGACCGCGACTAAAAACATCACTATCTTTCTCATGCCGTCACACTTATTTGAGGGTCTTGCGTCCGTCGATGATGTAGATGCCATGCTGTTGCGAGCCATGCTCCACGCGGCGGCCATGAAGGTCGAAGACGACGGAGGTGGGAGCATCGGCAGACGGCAGATGGCCGATGGCGGTGTCAGAGAACTGCTTGGCCTGCAGGCCGACCAGCCCCAGCACAAAGTCGGCATTGCGTGCAGCATCGGCATAGAAGGCTATGACATAGTCGCCCGTCTGGGGGATGTCGAACTCAAACAGCTGCTGCTTGACACCCGTGAACTTGTTGGACGCGCTGCCGCCGATGTTGACGGTGGGGGTGTAGGTGTCGGCTGCCACCTCCTGACCGTTGAGGTCTTCCACGGCGAGGGTCACCGGTGCAAACTCAGGCTGGTTCCAGTTGCACAGCTTGTACTTGATGACGTAGTGCCCTGCGTGCAAGGTGAGCACGGAGCGTGCCGTACTGACGCCAAACTTTGCCCATGCTGCCTTTGCCTTGCCTGTAGCGTTCTGTACGAGCAGCCCGTAGTCGAAGGCGCGGGTGGAGTGGGTGAAGCGCACGATGCGACAGCCGTCGGCATACTGCGAGCTGCCGCCTGTGCGCCTCGTTGTGCCATTAGACACATACCAGTCCTGCGGCACCACTCCCTCGGAGTTGAAACGCTTGTTCAGATTGTAGGTGCCCTGCGACGCCTCGTAGTTGACCACGCAGGAGGCCTCGGCGGTCTTGTCTTGGTCGTCGGTGGCCACCACACGCAGGTTGTGCTTTCCTGCAGCGGGAGCCGTCAGCGTCGTGGTGTAAGGCGTGGCCGTCAGCGACTCCAGCAGGGTCTTCCCATCGTAGAAATCCACCTTCGTGACCTTGCCGTTGGGAGCTTTGGCGGTGGCTTTCACCGTGATGTCGGGAAAAGTCACTTCTGCCAGCGGCGCCATGCAGACATGGGTGGTCTCGCCTGCGGGCTGGGTAATCTTGGCCGTGGGCATGTTGAGCGAGAAACGCTTGCAGAAGTTCCAGATGAGGTGGCGGTTGAGGTCCATAGGCCAGTGCCCGCCGTTGTTATAGGAATAGAGCCACACCTCGCCGCCATTGGGCCCGCCCGACCATCGCTCCAGGTCGCCGTCATACCAGCTGCTGCTGATGGGCTTGTAGCCGGTGGTCTTGCTGTAGACCGTGTGCCTGTCGTGCTTGGCATAGTTCTCTATGTAGGCATGTATGCCGTACTGTTCGTAGCCGAACACATCGTCGCCGTAGGCTATGCACTCCAGCAGGTTGACAGGCTTCTTGCAGTTGTTCCAGGGCGACTCCGAGAACTGGATGCCGCTCGTAGGGGCAAAGGCGGCTATCTTGTCCTGCATGTTGCCAATGCAATGGTGAATGAGCATGGAACCCATCGAGAAGCCCGACCAATACACGCGGTCAGTGTCGATGTCAAAGCGGCTGGCCATCTCTTCAATGGTTCTGATGACGAAGTTCTGATCCTTCGTGCCGCCTATGTCCCACGTGTTGCCGTCGCTACGCAGGTAGGTGATGACGAACTTGGCCGTGTCTATCATTTCGTACATCTTGTCGGCGCCATACTGGTACTCCGGACTTTGGTTCATGCCGTGCGTCACGATGAAGAGCGGTGACTGGGCCGGCAGCGAATTGGGGGTGAACACCACCATGTTTCTTTGCTGGCCATTCACGGTGATGTCAATTGACTGCTGCTTGTAAGCTGATGCCTGCAATGACAGGAGAACAAGCAAGAATGAAAGCAATGCTGGGCGTAGGAATGTCATACTTTTTTAGGAGTTTTTTTTAGGAGTTAAAGGAGTTAAAGGAGTTAAAGGAGTTAAAGACAATAGTTTTTTAGGAATTTTTTTTAGGAGTTTTTTTTAGGAGTTAAAGGAGTTAAAGGAGTTAAAGGAGTTAAAGACAATAGTTTTTTAGGAGGTAAAGGAGTTTTTTTGGGGCAATGATATAGCAGTTGACCCTTTGCAGAAAGGATTTATGCGCAGCCATCCCCTCTTGAACCCTGCCCTTACGGGGAGGGGCAGGGGTGGGGTCTGTAATGTCAGTAAT
>JAEEPZ010000065.1 GCA_016285055.1 Prevotella sp. | reverse complement strand
GAATGGGTTTTAAAAGTTTCCTGCCGAGAAACCATCGGGTTCTCGGCAGGAAACCAAAGGTTTCTCGGCAGGAAACCTATTGCATAAAAGCCCCAGATGACAAAAACAATGGGCAATGATATAGCAGTTGACCCTAAGACAACGGCTTTCCATGGAAAGTCATTTGTCTTTAACTCCTTTAACTCCCTTAATTCCTTTAACTCCCTTAACTCCTTTAACTCCCTTAACTCCTTTAACTCCCTTAACTCCTTTAACTCCTTTAACTGGAATTGGATTATTTGACGACTTTCACCATCCTGCCATCGGCCTGCCTGACGATGCAGACCTTGCCGGCCTGTGGGTGGCTGATGCGCTGGCCGCCTAATGAATAACAGACGGCTGGCAGCTGCTGAGTGGACAGCGAGGAGATGCTGCTGTCGATGGCAAAGTTGATGGTATAGGTGTTGCAAGCCTGGAGGTCGCCGCTGTACACTTTGACGACGGCGCGCTTTTCGTTCCCTTCCGTCTCTATGCTTTTCAGCACGTAAGCGTTCTTGCCGTCGGCCTGCGCCTGGATGTCGTCGAGGGCCATCTCATTGACATGGTAGCTGAACACGTCAGGCGAGAATCCCTCAACATTGAGCGACGACAGCTTATGGTTGTAAACCAGCGACAAATCGTCTACCAGCACTTCATCGTCGCCACTGCCCTGTCCTGGGTCGGCATTGGTAGAGACCGTCACCAGGATGGCCTTCGGCTCCACATGGTTGTCGGTATAGACAAAGGGGATGCTGATGCGCCGCCACTCATTGCCTGTGACGCCTATTTTGTTGTCCTTGGCCCTTGCCACCACGTTGTCGTAGGCCTTGTCTTCCGGATCCTGATAGGGTGTGCCGTCGGTGATGATGGCGCTCACCGATGCGTAGGGATGGCTGTCGTTTGGTGTCTTCTGACGGAACTGCATCCACAGTGTCAGCGAGTCAGGCCGTCCTGTCAGCGGAACGTAGAACGGGTCGCCATTGCCGTCGGTGTCGGTCAGGCTGATGTCCAAGAATGAGTGGTTGGCAAGATCGGCAGCAACCATTGCGCCGGCATTCAGGCGGCCAGTGGTCATGGTGCCGTTGGCCACGATGCCGAAGATGGAGGTGGCCAGCAGACGGGCACATGACGAGCCGTTGCGTCCGTTGTCCGACTTCTCTATGTGGTGGCCGGCCAAAGCAGCCAGCATCCCCGTCGCACTCTCAAACGAGTGCCAGGCGTTGGGCTCTACATATCCTTCGGCCGACGCATGCCATGCCTCAAAGTCGCTGTTGGGGATATGCCAGTCGGTGCCCGACACCAGTGCTTTGCCGAAGCGCACGTTGATGATCTGGTCCAACTGTGTGGTGAGGTCGAGGTCGATCAGCGCACGCAGCTTACCGTCACACAGCACTGCTGTCACCTCCACGGGCAGCTCGCCCAGCATGGGACCCATCCAGAACGGCACGTCGGGAGCATCGCCTTCGCTCAACGTGATGTCCTTGACGACGCGCAGGAACACGGCGCCATTGGCTTCCTCGGGCTGTATGTCTTTCAGTTCCACGTTGCCAACGGGCACGGGCGATTCGCCGTTCATCAACACAAAGTTCTTCAGGTTCAAGTCATAGAGGCCGTTGTGCTCAGTCACAGTAATGGTGGCCTCCTGTTCGGCGCCTTCGCCGTTCACCAGCACCAGCAGTTTGTCGGTGTAGTCGGTAGCCTGTGCCATCAGCACTGTTGCGGCTGCCATTAGGGTTGCAATTATTTTTCTCATATCTATTTATTTTTTTGGAGTTAAAGGGGAAGTTAAAATTGAAGTTAAAGAGGAAGTTAAAATTTTAACTCCCATTTCTATTTCAATTTATATGTGATCGAAATGGTTCCGTAGATAGGGTATAGCGTCTGCTCCACGGTTTTGAAGTCGGAGTGCATGATGCCCGTCAGTCCCCACGACAGGTCGGCACTCAGGCCCAAACGCGAGGCCAGGCTCCAGTCGGCACCCACGGCCACGCCCACCTGCCATCGACGCATGTCCTCGCTGAAGTCATAGGTGGCGCGCTCCTCCGGCTCATGACCCATCTCTATCTTCTGCCCTGTGGGATTGTCTTTGCGCAGATAGCCGTCGGACACATTGCCCGAGAAGCCGCGGGCTGTCAGCAGCGACACATAAGGACCCGCCCGCAGGCGCCACAGCGGCCGGTGGCTTCCGTCATCGCCGGTGGCCGACGCCTTTCCCAAGTCATAGCATGCTTGCAGAGGCAGCGTCAGCATCCACTGTTTCACATGCTGTTCCACACGGCCGGTATAAACGCCCTCCAGCCTCTCGCCGCCCTTCACCATCGCCATGTGATAGCCCTTGGTGGTCACTGCGGCATCCATGCCCTTGTTCTCAAAATGCAGGCCCGACTGCAGCGCCCACCGCCCACACATGTGCCAACGGGCGTCAATGCCTATCAGGACGTTGGGCGTCAGCGAAAAGCTGTTCACCTTGCGTATCGTGGCCGGGATGCCTATGGGAGCGGTGGCTCCGACGCTGTAACCGGCACGCGCTTCAAGCGTCAGGTCGCCGTCCGTCGGCATCATCGCGGCTGTAGAGCCAAGAGCCAACAGGAGGAACAGGATGGTAGATAGTATGACCTTCTTCATTTCATTCGTCGTGTGTGCAGATGATTCTCACCTTATCTATGTATAGCGTTGAGCCGATGGCCCCCTCAAAGCTGGCGCCGTTGATGCTTGACGAGAACACCAATGCCAGATTGTAGCCACGGTTGCTCAGCAGCTCTTCGTCCACCTCGCCCATTTGCTTGAAGTCCTCCTCAAAGTATGTCCACTCGCTCGAAGGCTTCACGTAGCCCACGCGGGCCTTGCTCACGATGAGGGGGCTGGTCAGCACATTGTCGCCATAGAGCACCACGGGGCGGCCGGCCTCGTCATGATTGCGGTAGAGAACGGCATAGACATCGGCGCTGTCCGTGCGGTTCTCTATCACGCGCTGCGCCTTGTTCTTGTATTCCTTGCCGGGCTGGAAGCGGTAGTAGCCCGTCAGCTTGCTCGGCTGATGGGTGAAGGGCACGCCCATCTCAGTGGAGCGGAGGGCATCACGCAGTGCCAGCTCGGTGTTGAAGTAGCCCAGAAACAGATTGCCGGCAGCGATGGGGCGCCCTGTGCTGCGCCCCAGGGGACCGGTGTCGAGCGTGGTCAGCTTCACGCACTTGCCATCGAAGCCGTCGTCGCAGGGCACCGTGGGATAGTCGTCGGCAGCTTTGGAGGAGTTGGCCAGGAAGAAGCCGCCATTGCCCGTAGCCCACAGCCGCTCCGTCACACCATCGTTCGCTTCGTACCATTCGTAGAATCTCTGGTACTTGCCATCCAGGCCGAAGTGCTCAAAGTCATACTTCACCGTGTCGGTCACCGTCACCGCTACGGGCAGGAAAGCGACCTGATACTGGCGGCTCCACTGCCTGTCCTGCGAGGTGACGGTATAGCTCACCGGCCCCTGACTGAAGTCGTGGGTGGAGCCGCTGGCAGGGCTGATGGTTGCGCCCTCGGTGATGGTGAAACGCGGTGACAGGCGGGTGAGGTCGGCAGCGCGGCGCACGGTGAACTGTATGTTACTCTCGTCAGAGCCAACATGCACAAGGGTATCGCTCGCATGGAAGAACATGTCGTCAGCATTGTCTACACACACGTAAGCAGCGGTGATGTCGCACTCAGCGTTCAGGGGTTCATCCTTGATGCAGCCGCTCAACAGCAAGCCGACGGCTGCCATGCAGACAACAGCGCTCCACGCTCTTCTCTCTTGTTTTTCCTTCTTTATGCTCATCACTTGTCGTCAATCGAGATGCAAAGGTAATGATTTTTATGCTCAAATGGTGAAAAAACGAGAAAAAAATGAAGAATCGTATAGTTTTTTTCCGTACCTTTGCACCACAATTATTACAGAAATGATTCGACTTTCGCAAGTTTTTGGAGTTAAAGGCAATAGCTTTGCTACGAATTGCACCCTGGAGACAAAGGATTCTCATGAAGAGTCATTTGTCTTTAACTCCTTTAACTCCTGAAAGTCGAGCGAATACAAAACTTGAATAAATGATGAAACAGAGAAGACAATGGATGTATGTCGCCGTCCTTTTAATATGCGGCATTGTGGCTTTTTCCAGCTGTAGGGAGAAGGCTTCTGCTCAGGTGCTGTCAGCAACCGATGACAGCAGCCAGTTTGTGACCCTGACCGACGTCGTGCCCGATGCCATCCTGGAGATACGATACTTCGGCACCTACAACTTCGTGGGCAAGCGCATCGACGGCTATTTGGAGCCGACAGCCCTCCTGACGCGTCAGGCCGCCGACAGCCTGCGTGCCGTCAGCGACGAACTGAAGGCTCAGGGCTACCGGCTGAAGATCTACGACGCCTACCGTCCACAGTGCGGCGTCGACCATTTCATGCGCTGGGGAGCCGACATCGCCGACACGCTGATGAAGGCATACTTCTATCCCGACCTCGACAAGAAGGTGCTCTTCCCACTGGAGTATATCTGTGAGCGCAGCGGACACACGCGTGGCAGCACCGTCGACCTCACCCTATTCGACATGCAGACAGAGAAAGAGGTGGATATGGGCGGCACCTTCGACTGGTTCGGCCCGGAGAGCCATCCCGACTTCTGCGGCAACCCCGAGACAATGGAGTACACAGGCAACCGCTTGGCGACGAAGGAGACGCTCGGCTCGCCCGAGAACAGCAAGAGTCCCGCCAATCGCAGTATCACCGCCGAGCAGTTTCACAACCGCATGGTGCTCCGCCAGGCCATGATGCGTCACGGCTTCAAGCCCTTCGCCACAGAGTGGTGGCACTTCACCCTGAAGGACGAGCCGTTCCCCGACACCTACTTCACCTTCCCCGTCCGCCAGCTGGAACGTGCCGAGAAACGGTAGGCGCAACGATGGATGATGAGATTATTGAAAATCAAGCGATAATTGTCTGTTATCCGCTTGAATTCTTTATGATTATCCTCAATTACCCGATAGTGTGCACGCCAATATAGAAGCAAACCGACTCCTCATAAGAATGTATCATGACAGCTACAAGCAAAGGCTTGCGGTAACTCAATTCTCCCCCTTGCAAAGGGGGAGTTAGAGGGGGATTCATCTGCGCAAAGTTTCATCCCCCCCTGCCCCCCCCTTTTCAAGGGGGGGAATAGGTTACTTTTTTTTCAGCAGCACGGGCCACTTTTTACTATGGCAAGCGTTCCCGGTTTTAAATATGGCCTCCTCAAAAAAGTCCGAAGGCTTCGGACTGGTCGTCCGAAGCCTTCGGACAGTCTGTCCGAAGCCTTCGGACAAAAAGTCCGAAATGTAAAGAAAAATTACGGACAATTTTAAAATAGTAAAAGTGAAGAGGTTACAGACAAATATGGGCTGAAAAACCAGTAATACAGCGTGCCCCCGGTTTTTTAGCCTCAGAGCACGGAAAAAAGTCCGAAACTTTCCCCCAAAACTTACTTGCCGGTTGATACAATAAAAGTGTATATGCTCGCGTTATTATAATAGATGAGAAAGAAAATGTTTCTCTTCCTCTTGCTGCTGTGCGCCGTGCTTCGAGCCGGAGCGCAGGAGTTTGTCAACCTGACCGCCCGTGAGGTTAGGATTGACTCTTTGCTGCCTGTTTACCACTGCAACATCCCTTTGGGCGAGCATTTTGCCGACAGCGTTTACACGGTGAGCATCGATTATCCTGAGTTTATCGACATGAGCGAGGCCGACATCCGTCGCTATGAGGCCGTCAGCGGCGAGCCGTTGCCTGCCTTGCCCCAGGTGGAGCAGTACATCGGCGTCAGCCGTCGTCAGGGCACGCTCTGTGTGTCCTTCGTCCCCTTGGTGTTCCGCGACGGGAAGTACCAGAAGCTGGTGAGCTTTAAGATAACGAAGCACAAAGCCCCCCTGTCGTCCCCCGAGGGGGACACAAGTGTCCTAAAGAGTAGAGAAGCCCCCTCGGGGGCAGTAGGGGGGGCTTCGTATGCTCTTCACTCCGTCCTCTCTTCCGGCCGCTGGGTGAAGATCAGCGTGCCGCAGACCGGCGTCTATCAGCTCACCGAGCAGCTGGTGCGCCGTGCCGGCTTCAGCAGCCTCGACCGCGTGAAGATCTATGGCTATGGTGGCGCTCTGCAGCCTGAAGTGCTCAGCAGCAGCTACCTCACGGCCACCGACGACCTGCCCGAGGTGCCCACCTGCACCGTTGGCGGGCGCCGACTGTTCCATGCCGTCGGGCCGGTAGGGTGGGAGAGTGCCACGGCCACGACGCGTATCAGGAATCCCTATAGCGACGTGGGCTGCTACTTCCTCACCGAGAGCGACGAGGCGCCCCTCACCGTCGACAGCGCACAGTTTGTGTCGTCGTTCTACCCTGTCACCAACGACTACCACTCGCTGCACGAAGTGGACGACTACTCGTGGTATCACAGCGGACGCAATCTCTTCGAGAGCACCCCTGTCAGCGCCGATGGCTCCACCTATGAGCTGGCGGCACACACCGACAGCGGCACCCTCACCGTGGTCATCACCAGCGACGGCCCGGCCAAGGTCAGCGTCACGGTCAACGACAGCATCGTCGGTACGGTCAGCATCACCGAGAGCCTGCCGTCGCAGTCGAAGGCTGTGCAGCGGACGCAGTCTTTTGCCCTCAGCTCACTGCTGCAGGCGAAAAACGCTGTGCGCCTGCGCCAGACGTCGGGCGACGCCACCGTGCGCCTCGACTACTTAGCGCTGACCATGCCCACGCCGGCTCCCGCTCCACAGCTCAGCAGCGATGACTTCCCCGTGCCGCAGTTTGTCTATGGCATCACCAATCAGGACCATCATGCCGACACTGCCGTCGACATGGTCATCATCATCCCCACGACACAGAAGCTGCTGGCGCAGGCCGAGCGCCTGAAGGCTCTGCACGAGGAGCGCGACTCCCTGCGTGTCCGCATCGTGCCCGCCGACGAGCTGTACAACGAGTTCAGCAGCGGCACGCCCGATGCCAACGCCTACCGCCGCTACCTGAAGATGCTCTACGACCGGGCTGAGAGCGAGGCCGACATGCCGCGCTACCTCCTGCTCTTCGGCGACGGCGCCTGGGACAACCGCATGCTCACCACCGACTGGCGGCAGGCATCGCCCGACGACTATCTGCTCTGCTACGAGAGCGAGAACTCGTTCAGCGAGACCATGAGCTACGTCTGCGACGACTTCTTCTGTATGCTCGACGAGGGCGAGGGCGCCAGCCTGACCAAGCGCGACCGCACCGACGTGGGCGTGGGACGCCTGCCGGCCAGCACTGAGGCCGAGGCAAAAATCATGGTCGACAAAATCATCGACTACGCCAACAACGCCCACGCCGGCGACTGGCAGAACACCCTCTGCTTCATGGGCGACGACGGCAACGGCAACGTACACATGCGTGAGGCCGATGCTGCCGTGAAGACCGTGGTCAGCGAGCATCCCTCGTTCAACATACGCAAGGTCTACTGGGACGCCTACGAGCTCATCAGCACACCCACCGGCAAGCGCTATCCTGACGTCACGCGACTGCTGCAGCAGCAGATACAGCAGGGAGCGCTCATCATGGACTACTGCGGCCACGGCTCACCCTATACCATCTCGCACGAGCGCGTGCTCAACCTCTCCGACTTCTCCGCCGCCACATCGCTGCGCCTGCCGCTGTGGGTGACGGCCTCGTGCGACATCATGCCCTTCGACACGCAAGAGGAGAACTTCGGCGAGACGGCCATGCTCAACGCCCACGGCGGAGCCATCGCCTTCTTCGGCACCACGCGCACCGTGTACACCGGCGACAACCAGAACATGAACTGCTCCTTCCTGAAATTTGTCCTTGGCAGCACCAACGGCCGGCGCAACACCTTGGGCGACGCCGTGCGACTGTCGAAAAACGATGTGCGCTCCATCGGCGACGACCCCTCCGACCGCACCCGCTCCGACACCTATCCTATCAACAAGCTGCACTACTCGCTGTTGGGCGACCCGGCCCTGACCCTCGCGGCGCCACAGGCCGGGCTGGTCATCGACAGCATCAACGGCCAGCCCGTAGGGGCCGACAGCAACATCCTGCTGCCTGTGGGCCAGGAGGCTGTGGTGGCCGGTCATGTGGAGGGTACCGAGTCTTTCGACGGCATCGTGTCGCTGACGGTGAAGGACGTGGAGCAGACCGTCACCTGCCGTCTGAACAATCAGGGCGACGACGGCGCAGAGACACCGTTCACCTTCCAGGACCGCCCCTCCACCATCTACAACGGACAGGACAGCGTGCGCCAAGGCCGTTTCCGCCTCACCTTCGTCGTGCCGCGCGACATCAGCTACCACGAGGGCACCGGGCGCATGACGGCCTATGCGGTCAGCCAGTCGCGGCAGCTGGCGGTGCAGGGCAGTAGCGAGGCCTTCAGCATGGCAAGTGCCGAGATGGCCGCCAACGACGGCATCGGACCTTCCATCTACTGTTACCTCAACACCACATCGTTCCAGAACGGTGGCCAGGTGAACACCACGCCCTGGTTCTTTGCACAGCTCAGCGACAAGGACGGCATCAATGCCTCGGGCAACGGCGTGGGGCACGACCTGCAGCTCACCATCGACGGCGACCCCACGATGACCTACACGCTCAACGACTATTTCCAGTTTGACTTCGGCGACTATAAGTCGGGCAGCGTGGGCTACAGCCTTCCCGAGCTGAGTGAGGGCGAGCACCGACTGACGTTCCGTGCCTGGGACATACACAACAACTCGTCGGTGGCAGAGCTGGTCTTCACTGTGGTGCGCGCCTTGGAGCCCAACTGCTTCAGCGTGGAGTGCACCCATAATCCCGCCCGCACCAACACCAGCTTTATCATCAACCACGACCGCACCGGCAGCACCATGGACATCTTCCTTGAGGTGTTTGATGCCTCTGGCCGGATGCTGTGGGCAAAGCAGGAGACGGGCGTCAGTACCGACAATACCTATACGCTCGACTGGGACCTGACCACCAGCAGCGGCAGTCGCCTGCAGACCGGTGTCTATCTCTATCGCGTGCTCATCAGCAGCGACGGCAGCTCGAAGGCGTCGAAGGCGCAGAAACTGATCATACTAAGCAGATAGTTACTCATGGCACACATTATTATATATATAAGGCGAAAAGCCGCGATGGCAGTCCTGCTGTGCAGCCTGCTGGCCTTGCTGCCCGCGAAGGCTGTGGCGCAGCGTTACTTCACGCTCAATGCCTCCGACCTGCAAATAGACAGCGTGGTGCCGCATTTCTCCTTTGTGCAGGAGCTGGGGCCGGCCTATCAGGACTCTGTCTACACCGTCAGCATCGAGTATCCCGAGTTTCAGCCCATGAAGCGCCGCCAGGCCCGCCGCTACAAGAAGCTCATCGGCGAGCCGTTGCCCGAGTGGCCGGTCATCGACAGTTTCGTGGGCACGTCGCGCAAGCGCGGCAGCATCTATGCCTCTTTCGTGCCCTTTGTGCGCCGAGAGGGCAAGAACCTGCTGATGACCAGCTTTAAGGTAGTGGTAAAGGGCCAGAAGGCTGATGAGGCCTATAGGCCCTATAAGTCCTATGGGTCTTATAGGTCTTATAAGTCCTATGAGTCTTATGAGTCCTCTGTGTCCTCTGAGTCCTCTGCATCCTCTTTGTCCTCTGCATCCTCTTCATCCTCTCCCTTCCTCTCTGGCCGCTGGGTGAAGATTGCAGTCCCTGAGACCGGCATCTACGAGCTGAGCGACTCGCTCCTCCACGCTGCCGGCTTCGACAGCCCTGAGCGCGTCGGCGTCTTTGGCTATGGCGGTGCACTGCAGCCCGAGGGCCTCTCGTCCGACTATCTCAACGCCACCGACCAGCTGCCGCAGGTGCCACTGTGCCAGGTGAACGGGCGGCGCCTGTTCTATGGTGTTGGCCCTGTCAACTGGGAGACGCCGGCTTCCGAGGCACGCATCCGCAACCCCTACAGCAATGTGGGCTGCTATTTCCTGACAGAGTGTGATTCCGCTGCCCTCACTGTCGACAGCATCCAGTTCGCGGCATCCTTCTATCCTGCTGCCAACGACTATCACACGCTCTATGAGGTGGACGACTACGCCTGGTATCACGGTGGGCGCAACCTGTTCGACAAACGCATCATCCCCTCAGAGACAGGGCTTAGCTATAGGCTGCCCACCATGGGCCGGTGCAAAGGCGTGGTTAGCGTCGTGATGTCCTACGCCGGCGATTGTGAGGCTACGGTGCATCTGGGCGATACACTGCTGGGCAGCATCCTGATTGACGGCCGAGCCACCGCCTCAACGAAGCAGGGACTCGACACCTATATGCGCGCCGCGTCAGATGTGTGGGCCTTCCCCGTCGATTGCCCGCCGGGGGACAGCGTCACCATCACCATCCGTCAGATTTCCGGCGCCGTGATGCGCCTCGACAACATCGAGATGCGCTTTCAGGAGCCGGCACCCATGCCCGACCTGAGCACGGCGCCCTTCGGCCAGCCGCTCATCATGGGCGACGTGGCTCCGCAGCAGTTGCATGCCGACAGCGCTGCCGACATGGTCATCATCGTGCCGGCATCGGGCAAGCTGACCGCAGAGGCCGAGCGACTGGCGCAGCTGCACCGCGACCGCGACAGCCTGCGGGTCAACGTGGTGCGCGCCGACCAGCTCTACAACGAGTTCAGCAGCGGCACGCCCGACGCCAACGCCTACCGCCGCTACCTCAAGATGCTCTACGACCGCGCAGAGACCGAGGCCGACATGCCCCGATTCCTCATACTCTTCGGCGATGCTGCCTACGACAACCGCCTCCTCACCAACGACTTCAGCCAGTTGGACGCCGACGACCTGCTGCTCTGCTATGAGAGCGAGAACTCCGTCAGCGAGACAGCCTGTTATGTCAGCGACGACTTCTTCGGATTTCTCGACGAAGGCGAGGGCGCCGACATCATCAAGACCGACAAATGCGACGTGGCCGTGGGACGTATTCCAGTGCGCAACGCCGACGAGGCCAAGAACGTGGTGGACAAGATAGAGAGCTACACCAGCAACGAGCTGGCCGGCGCATGGCAGAACATCGCTTGCTTCATGGGCGACGACGGCAATGCCAATATGCACATGAACGATGCCGAGGCAGTGGCAGAGATGGTCATTGAGCAGTGGCCCGACTACAACGTGAAGAAGATTCACTGGGATGCCTACGAGCGCACCACCAACGGACTGGGCAACTGCTATCCCGACGTGACGCGCCTCATCCTGCAGCAGATGCGCGAGGGTGCCCTGCTGATGAACTACTGCGGACATGGCAGCTCGTTGGTGCTGTCGCATGAGAACGTGGTGTTCCTCAGCGACTTCAAGGCGCCCACGTCATTGCGGCTGCCGCTGTGGTTTACCGCCTCCTGCGAGGTGTCGCCCTTCGACGGCTATATAGAGAACATCGGCGAGCAGGCACTCTTCAACAAGAATGGCGGCGCCATCGCCTTCATCGGCACCACGCGCACCGTCTATGCCCTGCACAACCGCTCGCTGAATCTCGCTTTCACCAAGCATCTCTTTGACATGGACGGCGGCAGACCGCAACCCATCGGCGAGGCACTGCGCCAGGCCAAGAACGACCAGGTGCTGGGGCCAAGGAAGACACAGCTGCAGGCCGGCATCAACAAGCTGCACTTCGCATTCCTGGGCGACCCGGCGGTGCGACTGCCGTTGCCTACGGCACACGTGGTCATAGACAGCATCAACGGGCAGAGTGTGGACGCTGGGCGGCAATATCTCACGGCGGGCGACACCGCATCGGTGGCAGGCCACATCGAGGGCGACAGCCTCTTCAGAGGGGTGGCCACGCTGACCGTGAAGGATGCCTTGCAGACCATCACCTGCCGCATGAATCCCCTTGAAGCCAAAGAGATGCCACGCAAGCCACTGGTCTACACCGACAGGCCGACCACGCTCTTCGTAGGCTCCGACAGCATCATCGACGGGCGGTTCCGTATCGCTTTTGCCGTGCCCAAGGACATCAGCTATGCCGACACCACCGGCCTGATGCAGGTGTATGCCGTGAGCAACGACCGCCAGACCATAGCGCATGGCAGCAGCGAGAACTTCGTGATGGTCAGTGCCGCCGACTATGAGGCAGAAGGTGAAGGGCCGGCCGTCACGGCATGGCTCGACAGCCCCGACTTCCAGGACGGCGACCATACCGGCAACAATCCCACACTCCATGCCGAACTGTACGACGAGGACGGCATCAACGTGGCGGGCAGCGGCATAGGACACGACATAGAGCTGGTGGTCGACGGCCTGATGCGCTACACCTACAACCTCAACGAATACTTCAGCTATGACTTCGGCGACTATCGCTCAGGCAGTCTCGACTTCCAGCTGCCCCTCCTCGACGACGGACACCACGAGCTGACGCTGCGAGCATGGGACGTGCTCAACCATTCGTCGCTCTTCAGCCTCACCTTCGTCACAGGGCCGCAGTACACGCCCTCGGGCATCGTGGTGGCCGATAACCGTGAAGCAATAGCCCAAAACCGTTATTACGACCTGCAGGGGCGCAGCGTGGTTCCACATTCAAGGAAACAGCTGCTCATAGTGCGCGGCAAGGACGGCCGGATGAAGAAAAAGCTCTACGGAAAGCAATAATAGTGATGATACTAACGTTTATAGAAATACAATAAAAACAAAACAACGA
This sequence comes from Prevotella sp., assembly GCA_016285055.1. GTDB lineage: Bacteria > Bacteroidota > Bacteroidia > Bacteroidales > Bacteroidaceae > Prevotella. The sequence goes on along the minus strand of JAEEPZ010000065.1, from coordinate 11,737 downwards.
TGACAGACAAAACCCGAAGCCTGCTGCTGATGCTCAGCCTCTTTGCCTTGGTGCCCTTTAAGGCAGCTGCCGACGATTATAAGACGACGACGTTCAACCCCGTGGACCACGCCGTCGTGTCGCAGACCATTGCTCCCGACGCACGTGCTGCCGGCATGGGCGACGTGGGCTGTGCCACCGACCCCGACGTGAACTCGCAGTATTGGAACCTGGCTAAATATCCTTTCTGCATCAGCCGTGCTGGCGTCGCGCTGAACTACACACCGTGGCTGCGACAGCTGGTCAGCGACATCGACCTGGCCTATATGGCAGGCTACTACCGCATAGGCGACTATGGAGCCCTGTCAGGCTCGCTGCGCTATTTCTCCTTGGGCGAGGTGTACACCGCCGACGACAGCGAGATGACCGTCAACCCCTACGAGATGTCGCTCGACGTGGCCTACTCGCGAATGCTCAGCGAGAGCTTCTCCATGGGCGTCGGACTGCGATGGATATACAGCGATCTGCGCTACGACTACAGCGAGGACTCCAAGCCGGCATCGGCTTTCGCCGCCGACATCGCCTTCTACTACAACAACTACGTGATGCTGGGCAACCGTGAGTGCCAGCTCGGCCTGGGCTTGACGGCCACCAACATCGGCTCGAAGATATCGTTCTATGGCGACGAGGAGAGCCAGTTCATCCCGGCCAACCTGCGCCTGGGCGCCTCGCTGATGATTCCCGTCGACGAGTACAACCGCTTCACCCTGGCCGCCGATGCCAACAAGCTGTTGGTGCCCACCGTGCCCCGTCAAGGCGTGGACGAGTCGAACTCGGATTATCAGGACCGCGTGCGCCGCGAGTACAGCGACATCTCGAGCATCAAGGGCATGTTCGACAGCTTCAGCGATGCACCGGGCGGATTCAAGGAGGAGATGGAAGAGGTACAGTGGAGCGTAGGTGCCGAATATGTGTACAACGACAAGTTCTCGCTGCGCGCCGGCTATCACCATGAGAGTGAGTCGAAGGGCAACCGCAAGTATTTCACCGTGGGCGGCGGCTTCCGCATGAGCGTTTTCTCGCTCGACGTGGGCTATGTCATCTCCACGGCGCAGTCGAATCCCCTCGACCAGACGCTCCGCTTCACCCTCGCCTTCGACATGGACGGCATCAAGGATCTCTTTAGGAAGTAAAAATCCTCTATCCCCTTAACGCCCACCCTGCCCACATTGCCCACATTGCCCACCTCGCCCACATTGCCCACATCACCCACATCACCCACCCCACCCACATCACCCCCAGAACCCATGACAAGAGTAGGATTTGGCTATGACGTTCATCGCCTGGTGCCTGACCGCGAATTGTGGTTAGGCGGAATCAAGCTGGACTATGAGCTTGGCTTGCTGGGCCACAGCGATGCCGACGTGCTGATACACGCCATCTGCGACGCCATACTCGGCGCCGCCAACATGCGCGATATCGGCTATCACTTCCCCGACACCAGCGACGAGACGCTGGGCATGGACAGCAAAATCATTCTTAAGAAAACCATCCAGCTCATAGCGTCCAAGGGCTTTGTCCTTGGAAACATCGACGCCACCATCTGTGCCGAGCGCCCGAAGATGAACCCGCATATCCCGCAGATGCAGCAGACCCTGGCCGCCGTCATCGGCTGCGACCCCGACCAGATCAGTATCAAGGCCACCACCACGGAAAAGCTCGGTTTCACCGGCCGTCAGGAAGGCATCAGCGCCTACGCCGTTGCCCTCCTCGAAAAATAACCGTCGTCAGCAGTAAAACAACCCCGAAGGAACGACAGAACCTGTTCGCGTGTTCTGTCGTTCCTTCGGGGCTAAAGGCGTGCATGGTAATTTTCATTCCAAAGGAATCTCTGGATGTTGCACGGCCAGCGGCATGTCCTTCTGTGAGAGATAGAACATGTAGAGGATGACGGGCTTGGTGCCTCGGTTCTCGCCGTGATGGATGGTGTTCACCATTTCCACGACGGGCTCGCCCTCATGGACAGTCTTCTCCTTGCCGTCCTGCCCGATGATGGTCAGCTCACCCTGTATCAGTATGCCGTAGTTCATAACGGGATGATGATGCCAGCCCAACTTCTGCCCGGCAGGGAACACATACTTCATGGCCACGAGTTCGGGGCGGCCCTCAAAGTAGTCAGGCAGCTCGACGCCGTCCCAGCTTTGGCTGGTGCGTATCAGCTCGGTTTTTTCTACTTCCGTTGGCTCTGTAATCTGAGGTTCTGCGACCGTTGCCTCTGTCGCCGGACGGCTGTCTACGGCTTTTTTGCATGATGTCAACGCACTGAGGCCGCTTGTCAGGAGGATGGCGGCCAGCATCCATGTTTTTAAGTTTTTCATTTCAGAGTGAATTTGTATGGTTATTAATTTACTTCCTACTTTTGACGCATAGAATCGGTTGTCAGTTGTTTTCAACGGCAAAATTACACAAAAAGATTCACTTCAAGAAACAAATATGGAGAATTAACGCAGAATGAGCGTAAAAAAAGGGCGACATTGCTCAATGCATATGACAAGGATATTGCCAGTATCAAGAAGCGTGTCAGCAAAGACAGGGTTGTCAGCCCCCTGTAGGCGATGCAACCCTGACATTTCTTCAAAAGTAACGAAAAGTCGAGAGAAATGCAAAATGAAGCTATAGTTGAGGACTGTCGTTCTTTCGTTAAGTTTATTTAACAGCATTGGCCAGCACTTTCCTCTTGTGTGTCAGGATTATTATGTATATTTGCAAGGAAAAAGCGAAAACACGATGAAAGCAATTTTAAGAATCTTTGCCCTCGGTGCCGTCACAGCGATGGCCGTGGGATGCACCACGCACTATCAGATAGCTGGCGTGGAGCGCTCGAGAATCCTGGTTAACAACCGCTTCGACAGTGAGCCCAACGCGCAGGGCACGGCGTTCCTGGCTCCCTATAAGGCAAAGGTGGACGAGGTGATGAGCCCCGTGATGGGCATCGCCGCCCGCGATATGGACAAGTATCGACCTGAGTGCGAGATTGGCAACCTGCTGGCCGACGTGATGGTCTGGGCTGCCAAGGACTATGGCGAGAAGGTTGACTTCGGCGTCTACAACATTGGCGGCATCCGTGCTGCGCTGTCGAAGGGCGTTGTCACCTATGGCGACATTAACGACATCGCGCCCTTCGAGAACAAGATTGCCTTCACCACGTTGACAGGCGAAAAAGTGCTGGAACTGTTTGGCCAGATTGCAAAGCGTGGTGGCGAATGTGTGAGCCACGGCGTGCAGCTGTTCATCACCAACGACGGCAAGCTGGTGTCGGCCCGGCTCAACGGTGAGCTTATCGACCCGCAGCGTCAGTACCGCGTCGTCACCCTCGACTACGTCGTGCAGGGTAATGACGGCATGGCTGCTTTCAAGGACGGCACCAACACCGTGTCGCCGCAGGAAGACAAGGACAACTCACGCTACCTCATCATGAACTATTTCAAGGCTTTCCACGCTGAAGGCAAGGAAGTGGATGCAAAGGTGGAGGGAAGAATCACCATCCAACAATAGTCAACAACCCTATAAACGAGAAAAACCATGAGACATATCATCACTATCATAGCGCTGCTGTTTACAATGAGCGTAGGCGCACAGCAGCAGAAGACCCTCACCATTCTGCACACCAACGACACACATTCCACCATCATGCCCCTGAACAAGAACCTGGCCGACACGATGCTGGCCGACCGCGGCGGCTATCTGCGACGGCTGACACTGCTGGAGCAGGAACGCCAGAAAGACCCCGACCTGCTGCTCTTCGACAGCGGCGACTTCTCGCAGGGCTCGGCCTACTACTCGATGTTCGAGGGCGACGTTGAGGTAGGGCTGATGAACAAGATGCGCTACGATGCCGTGACCATCGGCAACCACGAGTTTGACTTCGGACTGGACAACATGATCCGCATCTTCAAGATGTGCGAGTTTCCCATCGTGTGTTCCAACTACGACTTCGCCGACACCGAGCTGAAGGACATCGTCAAGCCCTACATTATTATCAAGAGAAAGGGCATCAAGATAGGCGTCTTTGCCCTCTGTCCTAAGCTCGACGGGCTGGTGTTCACCAAGAACTACGGGCCGCTGGTCTATTTGGACCCCATTGCGAAGGCACAGGAGATGGTGAATCTGCTGAAAAACAAGAAGAAGTGCGACTACGTCATCTGCCTGAGCCACTTAGGCTGGGCGAAGGGCGACATGCCCGACGAGCGCGTGATAGCGAACACCCAGGGCATCGACCTCGTTCTTGGCGGCCACAGCCACTCCTATTTAGAGAAGCTGGAGTATGTCAACGACCAAAGCGGCCATCCCGTGCCCGTAGACCAGAACGGCAAGCACGGCGCCTTCATCGGCAAGCTGCAGCTGACGTTCAATAAAAAGTGATTATTCCTTCGACTTCTGCCGCCGCACCTTGAAGCGGTCGAAGCCTTCGCCGTAGACGCCGATGACGGCACTCTGCGATACGAATGCCGAGGGGTCGATCTCGTTGATGATGCGGAAGATGACATCGCTCTGGCGGCGCTTGGCCAGCACGAAGAGCATTTTTACTTCCTTGCCGCTGTAGAAACCGTGGGCGTCAATGACGGTGCAGCCGCGGTGCGGCTCTTTGTTGATGCGCTGGCCTATCTCCTGGTACTTGTCGCTGATGATGAAGAACTGCACCGAGCGGCGCATGGAGTTCACCACCTGATCGATGCAGAAGGCAGTGACATAGAGCACGACGTAGCCGTAGATGACCTTCTCCCAGTCCTTCAGCACGAAGTAGGAGCTGGAGATGATGACGACGTCGCAGATGAGGATGACGCGGCCCAGCGAGATGTCGCGGTATTTGTTGACAATAGCGGCTATGATGTCGGTGCCGCCCGTCGAGCCGTTGTTCGACAGGCCGAGGCCGACGCCGCAACCGCAGAACACGGCTCCGATGATGGCAGCCATGAACGGCTGGTCGGCCAGCAGGTGTGCCTTGTAGTTCTCCGTCGCTACGCCTACGGCGACAGTGAGCACGGTGACGGCGAAGATGGTCTTCACGCAGAACTTCCATCCCAGGATGCGCAGGGCGAAGAGCAGCAGCACCGCATTGATGGTGAAATAGGAAAACTGCACGGGTATGCCCGTAGCCCAGTACAAGATACTTGTCACGCCGGCCACGCCGCCCGTGGTGATGTTGTTGGGCAGCAGAAAGACGGCCCATCCTATGCAGTAGGACAGCATGGCGATGGTGATCATCACATAGTCTTTTGTCTCTGACCAGACCTTTGCTTTGTTTTCTTTTTCCATAGTTTATAATGAGACTTGTGGGGCCGTTGTGACTTCAGGGATTATGGGGAATAACGGTTTACACCTGCTGCATGTCGTGCAGTTTCTTGTAGTAGCCGTCGAGGGCAATGAGCTCGTCGTGTGTGCCGCGCTCCACGATGCGTCCCTCGTGCAGCACGCATATCTCGTCGGCGTTCTTGATGGTCGACAGTCGGTGGGCGATGGCCACGGTGGTGCGTGTCTTCATCAGCCGCTCCAGGGCCTGCTGCACCAGCCGCTCGCTCTCGGTGTCGAGGGCCGACGTGGCCTCGTCGAGGATGAGGATGGGCGGGTTCTTCAGGATGGCGCGGGCAATGGACACACGCTGTCGCTGTCCGCCGCTGAGGCGTCCGCCACGGTCGCCGATGTTGGTGTCGAAGCCGTGCTCCGAGGCCATGATGAAGTCGTAGGCATTGGCAATCTTGGCGGCATTGATGATATCCTCCTGGCCCACCTCCGTTCCAAACGCGATGTTGTTGTGGAAGGTGTCGTTGAAGAGGATGGCCTCCTGATTGACGTTGCCGATGAGGCTTCGCAGGTCGTGCAGGCCCAGGTCCTTGACGTTGATGCCGTCGATGAGCACCTCGCCCTGCTGCACGTCGTAGTAGCGGGGGATGAGGTCTACCAGCGTCGACTTGCCGCCGCCGCTCTGGCCCACCAAGGCGATGGTCTTGCCCTTCGGGATGACGAGGTTGATGTCTTTGAGGACCCAGGTGACTTGGGGGGAATGGGCCTCATGGGACTCATGGGTCTCATGGGTCTTATGGGTCTCATGGGACTTATGGGTCTCATAGGACTCATTAGCCTCATGGGTGGAGTACCCGAACCACACGTGCCGGAACTCTATCTGATGCTCGAAGGAGGCAAGATGCTTGGGGTGCTCCGGCTCCTTGATGTCATTCTCGGCCATCAGGATCTTGTCGATGCGCTCCATCGAGGCCAGACCCTTGGGGATGTTGTAGCCGGCTTTTGAGAAGTCCTTCAGCGGCTGGATGATGCTGTAGAGGATGACCATGTAGTAGATGAAGGCCGGTCCGGTGAGGGCGTGACCGTTGAGCACGAGGATGCCGCCGAACCACAGCACGACGATGATCATCACTGTGCCGAGGAACTCGCTCATGGGGTGGGCCATGGCCTGCCGCGTGTTGACCCGCATGATGTCGTCGCGATAGTGGGAGTTGACGCGGTCGAAGCGCTCGTTCATGGTCTGCTCAGCGCAGAAAGCCTTGATGATGCGCAGCCCGCCCAAGGTCTCCTCCACCTGGCTCATCGTGTCGCTCCACAGCGCCTGTGCCTCGATGCTGCGGCGCTTCAGCTTGCGGCCCACCATGCCCATGAACCACCCGAAGATGGGCACAAAGACAATGGTGAACAGCGTGAGCTGCCACGAGACGAAGAGCAGTGTGGTGAAATAGATGATGATGAGGATGGGATTCTTGAACAGCATGTCTAAGCTCGACATGATGCTCGACTCCACCTCCTGCACGTCGCCGCTCATGCGTGCTATGATGTCGCCCTTGCGCTCTTCGCTGAAGAAGCCTAAGGGCAAGGACGTAATCTTGCGGTAGAGCTGGTTGCGTATGTCGCGCACCACCCCCGTGCGGATGGGGATGATGGTGGCCGACGAGAGGAAATAGGCGCCGGTCTTCATGGCCGTGGTGACGGCAAGGAAGAGTCCGATGAAGAGCAGCGTGGTGGTCTGGCCATAGTCGGCTACGAGGCCGTTCACCATGTAGTTGAGGTTGTTCATCAGCACTCCCTGCGCATTGCCCCAGTCCCAGGCCATCCATTCCGTGGCGGCCTCTGCGTCGCCCGTCTGGAAGAGGATTTGCAGGATGGGGATGAGGGCGGCGAATGAAAAAATATTCAGCAGTGCCGACAGGATGTTGAATCCTATCGACGCTGCCAAATATTTCTTGTAAGGAGGAATGAACCGCCTCAGAACCTGCAGAAATTCCTTCATATCGATGTTTGATGGCTACAAGGCGAGGGCTTACTTCATCACCTTGCGTCCGTTGACGATGTAGATGCCTTTGCGCTGCTGACTGCTGACGCGCTGTCCCTGCAGATTGTAGACAGCGGCAGCGGCCTGTTCCTGCTTCATGGTGGTGATGCCTGTCGTCGGGTTGCCGGCCACCAGCCTGTAGATCATCGGCAGGCTCTTGATGGAGGAGTTAGCGTCATAGCATGAGAACATCGGTTTGCCGTTGTTCGGGTTGAAGCGCAGATGATTGTGTGTGGAACTGCCCTGGAAGACGATGGTGGCCATTCCCTCTGTGTCGATGCTGATGGCCGCCTTGGCGTTGCTGTCGGGCACATCCTCCGTGCGCAGCCAGTTGCTGTTGGAGCTGGCAGCATAGAGATATCCTGTCTCCACATTGAGATGGAAGAAGTCGCCGTCTCTCTCCAGCATGATGACCTGAGCCTCCTCGCCGGGCACCAGCGTGTCGTCGTTATTGACGGTGAAGTCCTTGGTGGCGGCGCGGTTGTTGGCGTTCTGCGTGGTGCTCATCACCAGCAGCTCGTCGTTGTGCATGACGGCTAACATCACCTGCTGGCCGGCATCGAGCACTGAGGCGTCGGTCACAAGCTCAAAGCTGCCCTCTTCGGCCAGGCCGCCAGGATGCTTCACCTTGATGATATAGCTGGCGCTGCCTTCGTTGTAGACCTCGTCGCCGGCATAGTAGGCAATGATTTCCGTGACGCCTATTCCCTTGATACTCACCTTGCCCGTCTCTGCATCGATGGTGGCCACGCTGGCGTTACTGCTCGAGTAGGTCACGGGCAGGTCGGCGGGAGTGGTGGTCAGCGTAGGCTCGGCAAACTCGTCGCCCAAGGTGATGACCACCTTGTCAGTGCTGAAAGCCATCGTCACATCGTTCTTGTGCACGGGTCCCTCTTCGGTCTCCATGTAGAGATGAGCCGGCAGCATGGAAGCGTTTGGCGAGCTGGTATAGGTGGTGAAGCGTGGGCTGTTGACATTGTAGAGCATGGTGCCATAGCTGCCATAGGTCATGGTGACGCCGTTGTCGGTGTTCAGCTTCCATGCGTCGGGCTCGTCAACGTATGCCAGTTTCTTGGTGTCTGTGCATGAGAGATACTTCCCGGTGGCTTCGTTCATGAGCGACCATCCGCCGTTTGTCTGTTCCACGATGAACACCGCCACGTCGTCGTTGATGACGATGATGTCATCGGCGGTTTCCACGTTGACCTTGCTCAGCACCTGGTTGCTCATGTCGCCGGCAGCCTTGTCGTCGCGGCCTATAATGTAGCGCATGCCTAACTGTATCTCGTCGACAGATTCCACCATCTTGAAGTTCATTGCGTCCGGATTGCTGGGAGTCACGCCGATGAAGTATGCAGCCTTTGCCATGAGGCTCTCCTCGTCGTCCTTCATGGCGATGGCTTTCACGGTGGTGTCCTCGCTCACGACGAATGGCTCGGTGTAAACGCTGCTGTTGACTGTGGGTGTGGTGCCGTCGAGTGTATAGTAGATGACTGCGCCCTCGGTGTCGCAGCTGATGGTCACTGTCTGCGGCTCCTCATAGCGTCCTGGCTTCGGGGTGAAGTAGGGCGTTGACACGTTGCTGATTCCTCGGAATATGAATGAGATGGTTCCGTCGCTGTTCTGCTTGATTTCTTCGACCGACGAGTCGAGATACTTCGTGCCGTCAGCGTTTTTGTTGTATAGCTTGGCCGCTGGCGTCGTGTTAGGTCCGAAAGCGTTCACCGTACCGTTAGGATAGGTGTCAGTGCCATAGCTCCAGTAGCTGTAGTCGTCGTCTGCCGCAACCCAGGTCATGCGCTGATGGTTGGGGATGTCGTTAACCAGGTTGTTCACCCAGCAATACTCGTCATAGTCAACGTGAATGATGAGCATTCCCCTGCTGGGCACGTTGGTGTCCCATGCCGTCTTCTGTCGGTTCTCCAAGAGGAAGTATTCGTTGCGGTTGCCTTTATTATATATAATGTATGCCTCTCCGCCGTTTTGCAGTGCCTTCATTCCCTCTACTTTCTTTGTGTTGGCCAGTTCAATAGGCTCTTGCCATCCGGCCATCCATCGCTCATAGCTGGTGTATCCTGCCGGCCGGAATCCGTTGCCGTTGTAGGATCCGCTGTCCATGAGGTCCCATTCGCCCATGCCCTTTCCGCCGCTGTAGTCGGTGTCGTAGAAGTCGGGGAATCCTAAGCAGTGGCTGAACTCGTGGCACATGGTGCCGATGCCGTTTGCTGTGCCTGAGGCACTCAGCTCCGATCCGCAGGCGTAGGTGCTGATAGCCACGTCGTCCATGACCTGCACACCGGTACCGTCGCCATACCAGGAGGCCTCTGCCAAATTCCACTCGTGGGGCCAGATGGTGTTGGAAGCGCCGCCGTCGGCCTCACCCTTACCTGCATAGATGATGAACACCTGGTCCACCTCGCCGTCGCCGTTCCAGTCGTAGTCGGCAAAGTTCACCTCGTCGTCAATCATTTTCAAGGCTTCTATCACCATCTCTGCGGGGTGCTTGTCGTCGCCCATCGAGTCGTTGCTGCCGTAGTAAGACGCTTTCTTGCTCACCTTCACGGGGCCGACAACGTCGAAGGTGAGATTGAACTTGCCTCCGCTCTGTGCAAAGAAATAGTCGTGCACCGAGCCTTTGAAGCTGCCTTCTGTGTAGTTCTCCTCATTGGCAAAACGCTGGAAGAAGGCATTGTCGTGGGTGCTCTTCAGGGATACATCAGTGAAGTTCACCAGTATGACGAGTCCCTTCTTGTCTCCGGTATAGTCGCCATAGTTGTTCACTTGGTTGCGCATGGGCATACGGTTGGCACGCCGGTGGTTGGCCTTCTGCCGTCGCTCTCTGGCTTTCTGGTCAATGACCTGCCTGTCTGTGAGTTGGAAAATGTTGCTGTTGCTGATTTCCTGATAGGCTTTCCCGTCGTCGCTCAGCCAGTAGTGGCCGTGCTCGTCGCCCACCAGCTGTGCGCTGACGGTAGTGCCGTCGGCCAGTGTGAGCAGCTGCTTCAGTCCGGGCTTAGCCGGCATAGCGTTTGCTGCCGTGACAAGTAGTGCTGTTAAAAGTGATAATGCGATGCGCTTTGCAGTCTTGCAGATGAAAATATTTTTCATGTTAATTAGATAAAGTTTTTTTTGCGGTGCAAAATTACTCATTTTTTTTTCAAGTGCGGTTTTTTTTTCTGAAAAAAACACGTCGTATCAAAAGAAATGTGTATCTTTGTCGGCTGAATGTAAGTGACATGGCTCATTTCTCTCAAATAATGGAGCTGAAGGATGCCTGAGCGAATGGAAGTATCACGAATTATTTATTCAACTTTCTCAAGTTATGGAGTTAAAGGAGTTAAGGGAGTTAAAGGAGTTAAAGACAATAGCTTTGCTATGGATTTTAACCCAGAGACAAAGGCTTTTCATGGAGAGTCATTTGTCTTTAACTCCTTTAACTCCCTTAACTCCTTTAACTCCTGAAAATTGAGCGAATGCGAAACTTAAATTATTTATCTAACAGTTAACAATTACAATGGAAGTAACAATCACATCTGAAAACTTCGAGACCCTGAAGAACGGGCAGAAGCCCCTTGTTGTAGACTTTTGGGCCACGTGGTGCGGTCCTTGCCGCATGGTGGCACCCATCATCTCCGAGCTGGCCGAGAAATACGACGGCAAGCTGGTGGTAGGCAAATGCGACGTAGAGGAGAACGAAGACCTGGCTATGCAGTTTGGCGTGCGCAACATCCCCACCATTCTCTTTATCAAGAATGGCGAAGTAGTGGACAAGCTGGTTGGCGCTGCCGGCAAGCCGAAGTTTGAGGAGAAGTTTGAATCGCTCCTGGCATAAGAAGACTCCTCTGCTGCGTAATAATTCGACCTGTGCGGATGAAAAGGGAAAGGCTTTTTCAACTGCACAGGCCGTTTTTTTGTTCTCGCCTGCTGATTTTCGTCTTTTCTGAGGCTCCCCCAAATTGTCCGAAGCGTAAAGAAAAAATACGACCTGTGGTTGGAATCAGACATAGTTACGCCGCTATTTAGGTCAGTTTGATACCGCGAAGCGGCCTTAGAAAAAACCAATAAAAACAAGAAAAACAAATAAAAACAATATTTTTCTACACAAACAGTGCGCTGCCCTTCCCCTCCTTTTCCAAAGGAGGGGTTAGGGGTGGTTTGTCAATACCGTCACAACCTATTTCCAAAGGAGGGGTTAGGGGTGGTTTGTCAAAGATGTCCCAACTTATTTACAGTCCCGAAGGGACGGCGGAATACAGGCAGGGGCAACGCCCCTGTATAGCGCAGCACAACAACAAGCCCCGAAGGGGCGGCAGAAGACGATGGTGAGCACCAATCGTCTTCCGTCGCCCCTTCGGGGCTTCGGACACTCTGTCCGAGTTAAAGGAGTTAAAGACAATAGCTTTTCTATGGATTTCCACC